>JAHDYJ010000004.1 GCA_023383795.1 Burkholderiales bacterium
TCGTACGACCCCGGTTCGGGAAGAAGCACGGCCGCGATTTTGAGATAGCTTCTAGCAAAAAAGAAGGGGGCGTTCGCCCCCTTCTCTCTCGACCCGCGCGGTCCCCGGCTTACAGGCGCCAGCCGACGGCGACCCCGAGCGACCACTCGTCGAGCCGGATCTCGGTCGAGCCGCCGCCGAGCGGTCCGGGAACCGGGCCGCTGAGCTTCTTCTGCGGCGCGAGCATCCCGCCGAAGGTCACATCCATGTTCGGCTGCGGCCTCCAGGTCGCGCCCAGCGTGAAGTGGTGCTCGACCAGGCCGGGCGCGAGGATATTGATGAACGCATCCTGCGAACGGATCGGCTGCTTGCCGTAGTTCCAGCCGGCGCGCACGGTCCAGGTCTGGTTCACCTCCCAGTCCAGGCCGAGCTTGAACACGTTCATGTCCTGCCAGCCGAAGCCCGGGCCGCCGCTCGCGCCGAGCGGGATGCCGGCGAAGAGGAGTGCGGAGGGATTGTGGACGGCGTCCACGTCGCTGTAGTTGATCCGCTGGTAGTCGACGGCCACCGTCATGCGCCCGGTTGCGAGCTGCACCGGACACGCGGCACCGACGCCCCACGTCGACGGGATGTCGAAGTCGCCCTGGTCCGCGAACAGGCCCGCATAGTCGTCGAATTCGCTCATGTACGTCTTGGTCTGGTACATGGCGCCGAACGTGCAGGCGGCGAACTTCCCGATCCAGCCGAGCTTGAGCCCCCAGCCGTACGACGTATCGTGCCCGTTGTTGGTCACCTTCGCGGCGTTCGAGGAGAACGGCACGAACGGCTGCAGTCCGTCAGCCGCGAACCGCTGCATCGCGAGGTTGAGCGAGACGCCGATCGATTGCGTCGGGACCGGCTTCCACGCGAACGTCGGCGCGAGGAACGCCTGGGAGAGGTCCACGCCGCTTGGACTGCTGCCGCCGAATGCAGTGAAGGGCGAGTTGCTGTACTCGGTGGCGAGTCCGCCGTTGCCGTACAGGGCCACGCCGACGGTCATCTGCTGGTTGAGCGGCCAGGCAAGGCCGAATTCCGGGATGAGATAGTTCTGCGTTCCGTTGCCGTCGTAGTTGCCGTTGAGGCCGAAACCATTTCCGGAGATGGACGCGCCGCGGTCCGGCCGGAACCAGTCGAGCCCGACGTCGACCCGCTTGCCGACCAGGCCGGCGCCGGCCGGATTGATGCCCATGGCGACGGCGTCCTGCGGGTAGGCGATGCCCGCGCCGCCCATGCCCTTCGACTTCATGCCGATGCCGTGCGAGAAATAGCCGTTGGTCGCCGCGGCCGAGAACGAGAGCGCAAGCAGCCCCGCGCCCGCCAACAAACGAGCTTTCATGTTCCCCCCAAGGATTTGTGCGTCGCCGATCGGACGCCGACTCGCTAGATGAACAGGCTGACGTCGGCCTTCTGCGCCATCGGCAGGAAGGTCGCGGCGCCGACCCAGTCCTTCACTTCCGGAATGAAATCGGTCTTGTCGTAGCCGAAGAGATCAACGGTCATCTGGCAGGCGATCAGCTTGACGTCCGCCTCGATGCACGCCTCGCGCAGCTCCGCGATGCTCGCCACGCCCTTGCTCTTCACCGTCATCTTCATCATCGACGTGGCGAAGGCCTCGAAGCCGGGGACGATCGACTGCACGGCATTCGGGATGTTCCATTTGATGCCCTTGAACCACTCGGGCCCGAACGGCATCTTCATCGGCATGGCCGGGTTGCCGAGCGGGCTCACGTGCAGTCCCGACACGTCCTTCTTCAGGAGCTCGAGCCCGTAGAAGGTGAAGAACACCGAGACGTCCCAGCCCAGCGCGGCCGCCGTCGACGAGAGGATGAACGGCGGGTAGGCCCAGTCCATCGTCCCCTTCGTGGCGATGATGCACATCGAGGGCGTCTTCGCCGCCTCGCGCTCAACGAGCAGCGCTTCGAGCTTCTGCGGCAGGATCTCGTCGAGACGCTGCTTGATCAGCTCGTCGATCAAGTTCTTGTCGTCGGTCGTGCCCATGTATCTCACCTCGCTTGGCGCGACCGGCCGCGTCCGGCCGGCGGCGCTCCATTAGAAGATTCAAAACTCCTTATTTATCGCAGATTTTGCCCCTGGAGGCAAAGGGGATAAGCCAGAGAATTTCCTTATCGGACCAACAGCCGTACTGCGACTACTCATCTACACCGACCATGCCGGCGCGCGCATGTTCGCCGTCGAGCTGGCGCCGGATGACCGCGACGTCCTCGGCGGCCGGCGCGAACGGAAACGACAGGATGTCGGTCGGGCTCGAGTCCCCATAGGGGCGGTTGCAGGCCGAGATCGCCTCGTCGTCCTTCCCGGGGCATCCCGACGTCCGGAACGGCTTGCCCGAACGGATCAGCGCTTCGAGGTCGTCGGCGGGAACGCCGAACTCCGTCACCCGACCGGCCGCATCGAAGCGCATGTCCTCGACCCGGCCGTTGCAATAGTCGATGACGAAGCGGGCGAGCTGGACCCGGCGCCACTGTCCGCGGTCGACCGGCGGCCAATCCTCCATCAGCGAGCCGCGCTCCGGGTAGAACGCGAACATGTGGTTGTGCCCGCCCATGTCCTTGATGCGCTGGCAGGTCGCGAGGATCTCGCGCTCGGTCTCGCCCATGCCGCAGATCAGGTGGGCGCCGAATCGCTCCGGACCGAACACCTCCGCGGCCCACTCGATCGCCCGCCAGTAGCCGTCCCAGCGATGGGGGCTGTCGACGCCGCGGCCGCGCGTGCGGTCGAAGATCTCGGGCGTGACCGCGTCGAGCGCCACCGTGAAGATCTGCGCCCCGAGGTCGCGCATGCGCACGAGATCGTCCTTCGCGAGCGTGGTCGGGTTCGACAGGATCGACACCGGCACCTGCGGCACCTCGCGCGTCCAACGCCCGAGCAGCGCGAACGTATCCTCGTTCGAGCGGGGGTGCGTGATCATCGAGATGCACATGCGCTCGAACGCCCCGCGGTCGCCGCCCGCCTTCACGCGCTCGATCACCTCCTCGTAGCGCGCGGTCGGCCAATCGACGCGGATGAAGTTCCGGTCGGCATAGTCGCGCGCTTCCTCGCGATGGCGCGCGAGGCCGCAATAGGCGCAGTTCGCGCGGCAGCCCTCGGGATAGGTCACCAGCAGGTTGAGGCAGTGCGTGCACGAGGTACGGTGCATCCGTCCCGGAATCAGCCCGAGCGTGATCGCCGCGGCGGTGCTCATCTGCACGTACTCGGGCGAGCGCATCGCGGGGGTGCGCACGTGGTAGTCGGGCCGGTAGAACCGGATCGGCTGCGGATCGTTCAACGCTGCGCTCATGCCCAGTTCCTCCTCGCGCCTCGCTCTTCAGAGCTCCAGGCTGTCCCTGATCGCCGCGATCCCCGCGGCCGCGCAGACGTCGTCTTCCTTCCCGCCCGGCGCGCCGGAGACGCCGATCGCGCCGAGCAGCGCGCCGCCGGCCTCGATCATCAGTCCGCCGCCGATGGCGACGACCCCTGGCCGGTGCCGGATCCCGCTCTGCGGCTGGCCCGCCTGCGTGACGTTCGCGAGCTCCGAGGTGTTGGTCCGGAAGCTCACCGCCGTCCACGCCTTGCCGTGCGCCGTGTCGGGCGTGTGCGGTCCGGCGAAGCGGTCGCGCAGCAGGACCTGCGGCACGCCCATGCGGTCGACGACCGCGACCGCGACCTGGAATCCGTTGTCGCGGCACTTCTTGAGCGCGGCCTGCGCCGCCGTCAAGGCGGTCTCGGGGGTGAGCAGCCTGACGTTGAAGGTGGCGTCCTGCGCCGCGACCGTCGATGCGGCGAGCAGCGATGCGGCCGTGAACGTCGCGATGGCGAGAGCTTTCATCAGGTTCCTCCTGTCCGATTGAAATCCTTCATGCCGCCAGCGGGCGCGGCGGCGCCGCTTCCAGTCCCGCCTCGAGCGCCGGGTCGGCCGCCGCGTCGAAGTACTCGCGGAACGCGATCCAGCCGCGCCGGTGCAGCCGGTCGTCGCGCGCCGCCGGCGTCGACCAGAACCGGGCGAGCCAGCGCCGCCGGCGCACCGCCCGCGCGAGGCTCGCCTCGTACTGGTCCCGTATGTCCTGCTCGTAGTCGCGCCATGCGTTGGCGTCGCCGGTGCACCATGCCGCCGCCGCCGCGCCGGCGCGCTCGCCCGAGTCGACCGCCGCGGCGATCCCGGCTCCGGTGATCGGGTGCGTCAGTCCGGCGGCGTCGCCGGCGAACGCGACGTCCTGCACCACCAGCCGCGGACGCAGGCCGCCGACCGGGATCGCGCCGCCGGTGCGCGCGAGGATCTCGCGGCCGACGCGTCCCGCGTCGGCGAGATCCGCGTGCAGCCGGTCGAGCGGCGTCTTCAGGTCGGCGGCGAAGCGCGGGTCGGCGCCGACGCCCAGGTTCGCCGTGTCGCCCTTCGGGAACAGCCACGCGTAGCCGCCGGGATACGCCGGGGACAGCCAGATGTCGGTATCGGCGTACGCGCGACGGAGCGGCGCGGCGTACTGGCGCGTGCTCACCGTCTCGAGCGGCGGCAGACCGAGAGCGGCGGCGCTGCGCGAGTGCGGGCCGTCGGCGGCGACGACCGCGCGATAGCCGATGGCGAGCGCGCCGCGCGCGTCGTGCAGCGTCGCGCGCTTCGCGCCGGGATCGAGCGCATCGAGCACCGTATGCAGCCGCAACTCGGCGCCCGCGGCGCGCGCCGCGTCGGCGAGCGCCTGGTCGAAGCGCGCACGGTCGATCATCAGCCCGGGGAAGTCCGTGCGCTGAACCGCGCCCGAGGGCAGCACGCTCGTCATCGCGGCGATGCGCTGGACCAGCACGCCGGGCGGTCGGGCGTGGCGGCCGATCGGCAGCGGAATGAACTCCGCGCACTGCACCGGGACGCCGACCGCCGCGCGGCGGTCGACCGCCACCACCTGCAGGCCCGCGCGCGCGGCCGCGGCCGCGGCCGCGGCGCCCGCCGGCCCGAGCCCGACGACGAGCAGGTCGCAATCGCGCGCCGCCGTCGTCATGCGGACGCCACCGCCTGCGTCACCGCCACCGCGAAATCGGCCGGCGCGAGTCCCGGCATCTCGATCCGGCGCCCATGGAAGAAGCGCGCGACGGCGGCGGCCAGGTCGTCGACCGCGCAGTCCTTGAGCGCCGCCTCGAGGTCGGCGATCGTGCGCGGCGGGTTCACGAAGAAGTCGCCGCTGAAGCACACCTGCCGGATCCGTCCGCCGGCACGGTCGTAAGCGGCGGCGGCGCGCAGCGTGCCGCCGGCGAAACGATGCACCCCCTCGAGCACCGGCAGGCCGGCGCGCGGCTTCTGCACCATGTGGATCCAGTCGGGCCGGTCGATCTCGGCGAGCGCCTCGCGGAAGAGCCGCGCCTCCTGCGGCGAGAGCTCGCCCGGCTCGAACGCGACGCCGAGCGCGCCGGCGAACTCGTCGGCGAACCGCTGCTTGATCTTCTCGAGCGGCGGGACGACGCCGAGCAGCTCGCGCAGGTTGACGACCCGCGCGCGCGCCCCCGCGATCGCCTGCGGCGAGAGCATCTCGGCCGGCAGCCGCAGGCAGCGCAGCATGCGCCCGATGTCGAAGTCGAGCAGCAGCGTGCCCTGGTAGAGCAGCGCGTCGCCGTCGAACGCGCCGCCGGTGCCCGCGATCTTGCGGCCGTCCACCTCGATGTCCGTGCGCGGGCGGAAAGTGGCCGGCACGCCGAAAGCCGACACCGCGCGCGCCGCGGTCTCGCATACCCGCTGCGAGATGGCGCCCATTTCCGCGGTGCCGAGGTCGGACTTGCCGAGGTAGAGCTCCCACCCGAGCACCGACTCGTCCATGTAGATCGCGCCGCCGCCGGTGATGCGCCGCTGCACCTCGACGCCGTTCGCGCGGCAGTATTCGAGGTCGAGCTCCTGCTCCGCGCTCTGGTGGTAGCCGAGCAGCGCCGAAGGCCCGAACTGGAGGAACCGCAGCGTGCTGGGCGCGATCCTGCGCTTGCGCGCCTCGAGGAGCGCGCGGTTCAGCGCGAAGTTCTCCGCCGCGCGGCGAATTCCGGTGTCGATCAGCCGCCAGGTCGGCGCCATCGCGAGCCGTCAGGCCGTCACGACCGGGATGCGGCCGAGCCGCGTTGCCGCCAAGGACTGCGCGCGCCGCGCGGCGGCGTCCCGCCGCAGGTACTCGTCGACGCCGACCTGGATCGCGCCGGCGCCGTCGTCCAGCGCGAGCACCTCGTCGCCGAGCGCGATCGAGCAGCACGTCGGCGTCACGCGCACCGACCTTCCCAGCCTCGCCGCTAGCGCCACGGTGCCGTCGCTCGGATGCGCGATGCCGTTCAGGCCGGCCATGACCGCGTACGCGTCGATCTCGACCTTGGCGCGGCCCGGGGGCCGCGCGCAGCCGAGCAGCACCGGGATGTCCGGCAGCGTCTCGCGCGCGTCCATGAAGAAGCGGCCGACCTCGCGCCCGCTCGGCACCGCGAACGGCCGCTTCTCCGGCGCGTAGAACGGCATGATGACCACCAGCACCACCGCCGCCGGCCGGTGGCGCCGGATCATCTCGAGCGCGTTCCACTCGCCGAGCAGCCGCCCGTAGTGCAGGCCGATCACGATGTGCGGGACGACCTTGAGCGAGGTCTCGGTGAGATGCGCGAGCGAGGCCTCGAAATCGGCCACCGGACGCCGCAGGTGGTAGACCTGCGTCACGGTGTCCTGCGCGCCGATGATGTCGAGCATCGCGGCGTCGACCCCGGCGTCCGCGATCCGCCGCGCCTGGTCGCGCGTCACGAGCGCGGTGTGCATCGCGATCCGGAACGCCGGAAACGCGTCCTTGATGCGGCGGATGGCCGGGAAGAACGGCCCGTACTCGACCTCGTCGCGGTGGTTCGAGCCGCCGGTGAGGAGCATGCCCTGCGCCCCCGCCGCGACCTGCTCGTTCACCACGCGCCAGAGCGCCTCGGGCGTGGTCGCCGGGATCATCGGCTCGAGCAGCTTCGCCTTGCAGTGGTCGCACTGCAGCTTGCACTCGGGCCCGGTGATCGACACCGCCGGCCAGGCGCTCTTGCCGCAGCCCGCGATCTCGGACGTGGCGTACGCCTTGAAGGTCGGGACGTAGAAGTTGATGATGCGCGCGGCGTCCCCGGGCAGCCGCCCGAAGCGCTCCTCGAAGCCCGCGACGAGGGCCGCGTCGAACTCGACGACCTCGAGCGCCTCGATGCCGTTCAGCGTGTCGAGCCAGGCGGACATTCAGCAGCCGGCGAACCCGTCGGCGTTCATCTTCGCCTCGAACGCGGCGGCGACCGCGCCGCCGGTCACCAGCGCGCCGGACTCGGCGTCCCAGTTCGAGGGCTTCAGCTTGACCAGCCAGCCCTCGCCGTACGGTTCCTTGTTGATCGTGCCGGGCTTCGCCGCGACCGCGTCGTTGATCGCGACCACGTCGCCCGCGACGGGCGTCTTGACCGGCCCGACCCACTTGCCGGACTCGACCGTGGCGCAGGATTTGTTCACGTCGACGGTGCGGCCGACCTTCTTCGGCGTGTAGGCCACCACCTCGCCGGCGAGCGCGCAGGCGTAGGCGGTCATGCCGACCGTCACCGTGCCGTCGGCCTCCTTGCGCGCCCAGACGTTGTTCTCGACGTTGTAGAAGAGATCGTCCGGAAGGTTGCAGTTCTTCACCGATGCCATCGTGTCCCCCTTCAATGCGCCCCGTGCGGGCGGTCGATCGGAATTCTCCAGCACCGACTGTGCCGTGCGCACCCGGCCGGCCGGTTGCGCTGGATCAAAAGAAGAGCACCTTATCAGAAGTCAGGATCATGTCCGCCAGCGCGCCGCCGCTGGACACCTCGTCCACCTCGGCGATCAGATCGGCCGCGTCCATCTCGTAGCCCGGCAGGGCCGGGTTGCAGGCGTGGAAGCGCACCCCGGCGCTCTTCGCATCGCGCATGAACTCGATGATCCGCTTGCCGCCCTCCATCGCGACGAGCGATTCGGGCACGCCCTTGCGGATCAGCCGCACGCCTTCCATGGTGAAGAAGATCGTCACCTGCGCGTCCATCGCCGCGAGCAGCGCGCCGATGTAGAACGGGGTGGCGCAGCGCTGCGGCGTCGACGGACCGCTCGTCATCACGATCACGACCGTCTGCTCCTCGTGGTCGACGTAGTCGCGCTCGCTCATTGCCCCGGCTCCAACCGCTTGCACTGGATGTCGTCGCGCCGCGCGCGGGCGCAGAACCCCGCCGCGGCGTCCGCGCCGGTGAGCAGGCCCTGCAGGGCCTCCGCGACCGGCCGGTCCGGCCGGACGCGCGCGACCCAGTGCCGGTACGGATCCTGGTTGAGCAAGCCCGGCTCGGCGAGCACCGCCTCGTTGCCGGCCTCGATCACGCAGTCGAACGGATTCGGTACCGGGCCGGCCCACTTCCCGGTCTCGACGGTGGCGACCGGCTTGCCGCGCGGCTGCTTGGCGCCGGGCTTGCGGACGCGCACGTGCAGCACCCGGCCGGCGATCGTCTGCGAGATGTCGGTCATGCCCACCGTGAGCGTGCCGTCGTCCTCGGGCCGCACCCAGATCTGGTACTCGTCGTCGTAGTACAGCTCCGGGCGGAACTCGCAGCCGTTGCACTGCATGGTGATGGGTGATGAGTGACGGGGGATGGGCGACCGTGCGCGGCGATGCGCCTGCGCTACTCCGGGCCGATTCTACCCGTTACACATCAACCTTCACCCATCGCCCGCTAGATCACGCCCTTCTCGTGCAGGAAATCGAGCGAGTCCGAGATGTTCTCGTGGATCGCGAGCTTGCGCGCCGAGAGCCCGAGCGCGAGGCCGAGGAGCTGGGTGAAGTAGAGCACCTTCACGTTGGTCTTGATCCCGAACTCGGTCTCGGCGCGGATCTGGTGCATCTCGAGCCCCGAGTGGCACGTCGGGCACTCGGTCGCGATCACCTCGGCGCCGCTCTCCTCGGCCGCCTGCAGGAGGTTCAGCACGAGCTGTGTCGAGGTGTCGGAGTCGGACAGGGTGTGCGCGCCGCCGCAGCAGGCCGTCTTCAGCGGATACTCGACGTTCACCGCGCCCGCGGCGGCGAGCAGGTCGTCCATGAAGTGCGGCGCGTGCGACGACTCGGAGCCCGGGCCCTGGTCCTTCTCGGGGAAGATCTGCCGCGGCCGGGTGTACATGCAGCCGTAATAGTTCGCGATCCTCATTCCCTTGAGCGAGTTCCGGATGCGCGCCTTGAGACCCTCGGGGCCGAGCTCCTCCATCAGCCACTCGAGCAGGTGGATCGTGCGCACGTCGCCCTTGTAGACCGGGTCGTCGGCCTTCCTCGCGAGGCTCTGCACGGTGTCCATCGCCTCGCTCGAGGTCGCGCACTCGTACTCGGCCTTCTTCAGGTTGTGGTAGCAGCCGTTGCACGGCGCCATGACCGTGTCGCAGCCCATCTTCTCGCTGGCGATCGCCATGTTGCGCGCCGACATGTAGGTCTGCAGCATCGGGTGGACGTTCTTCACCTCCATCGCGCCGCAGCAGTTCCAGTCATCCAGCTCGACCATCTTCAGGCCGAGCGCATCCACGAGCACCCGCGTCGAGCGGTCGTACGGCCCGCCCGATCCTTCGAGCGCGCAGCCGGGGTAGTATGCAACCTTGGACATCCGTCACCTCGAAACCGTCAATGCGCCCGCGTCGCGATCTTCGCGTGCGCGGCGCGCTTCTGCTCCTCGACATACTCGCGCAGCACCTCGCCGGTACGGCCCCACGATCGCGTGCGCGGGCGGAACACCATCGCCCATCCCATCTTCAGCCCCTGCGTGACCGGAAGTCGGGCGATGAACTTGCCGATCTTCCCCTGCCTCAGCAGGTGCACGTTGTTCATCCGCTCGATCAGGAGCCGCAGCCATCCGCGCCGCAGCATCGCGCCGACGCTCTGCCCGGTCTGGCGGAAGAAGTTGAACATCACCTCGGTATCCTCGATGCGGCCGCGCTCGAGACACTGGCGGGTGAACTCCTCGTCGAAGATCGACGACTTCGATTTCGGCGTATGACCCTCCATCTCCAGCCAGTGGGCGAGCGCCTTCATCACGCCCTCGGGCCGCACGTCCTTCGGGCAGATGTTCGTGCACTTGTTGCACGACACGCACTGCCAGATGATGTCCTTGTCCTTGACGAGCTCGCTCTTGAAGCCGAGGTTCGTCAGGTAGATCCAGTACCGCGGATTGAAGTCGGTGTTGATCGCGTACATCGTGCACGAGTTGGTGCACGAGCCGCACTGCCAGCAGCGATGCACGTTCTCGCCGCCCGGCAGCGCCTGGATCGTCTTGTAGAAGTCCGCGTCGTAGTCGGTCATCGTGCGCGGGAGGATCATCGTGTTCCAGTGTCCGGACACGTCCACCCCGTCCACGACCAGCTTGTCCGACTGCAGGAGCAGGTTCGGATCGATCAGCGTCTTTTCGTGTATCGGCATTGCTCAGAACCGGTGAAGAGTCATGGGTGATGAGTGATGGAAAGCCTGCGCGGCGCTCCGTCACCCATCACCCATCGCCCATCACCCGCTTCACCCGCGACTTCCCTCTGCGCCGCTCCGGCTCGATCCCGAGCAGCTTCTTCACGCTCTCCTCCGGCCCGCCCGAACGGCTGAAATCCGAGCCGAGCACGCCCCCCGTCATCGCGCGGAAGTAGTGCGAGTAGGCCGCCGCCTTCACCAGGTCGATCCAGAACGGGATATCGCGGTAGATGCCCTGCGCCTCGATCGCGGCGGCCATCCAGCGGCGTGCCGCCTCGAAGGTCTCCGGCCGGGCGTCGAGCGGCAGCCGGGCCGCCTGGTCGGCGCCGCGCACGAACTCGCGCAGCGCGCCGCTCATCGTCGCATCGTCCCAGACCCAGCGCGTCATGAGCGGGTAGCGCACCGGGTCGAGGAAGTGCAGCGCCTCGGCGGCGAGATCGTGCGCCGCGCGGCGCAGCCGCGCGGCCCCGGCGCGTGCCTCGCGGCCGTCGCCGTCGCGGATCGGCAGTCGGGCCACGAACGCGCTCATGCGCCCGGCGAGCGGGGCGGCGCCGTAGAGCAGCTCCCGCAGGGCGGCGGCAGTGGCCGCCGCCCCCATCTCGACGAGCACGGGAAAGAGCTTGCGCCTCGTGGTGAACATCGCGCCGAGCAGCGCCTCGACGCCCGCCTCGTCCAGCGCGTCCAGCGCCGCTTCGGCGAGCAGCCCGCCGACGAAGCGCTGCTTGGCGTGCAGGCTCTCGAGGTACGGCGCGATCCCGCCGTCGGCTTGCGCCGCCTCGAGCAGGGTCGTCATGTGCCGGCGGAAGAGCTCCTCGTCGAACGCGAGCGGCAGCGCCGCCGGCTCGATCAGGTCGCGCTCGGGCGCCGGCTCAGGCCGCTTTCGGTGCCAGAGCATTCAGGTCGCCGACCGCCCGCATCGCCATCGCCAGGCCGTGCGAGATGCAGGTGTCGATGTCCTCCGGCGCGAGCGCGGCGCCCCCGACGTAGACGCCTGGCCGCGTGCTCGAAAAGGTGCTGGTGTAGTGCTCGCCGCGCTCGAGGAAGCCGTGCTTCTCGAGCCCGACGCCGAAGACCTTCGAGATCTCCGGGTTCTCCTCGTTCGGGTCCATGCCGATCGCGTGCACGACGAGATCGAACGGGATCACGATCGGGCGCTTGACCAGCGTGTCCTCGCCCTTGACCAGCAGCCGCTTGCCGTCCGGCGCGATCGTGACCTCGGCGATGCGCGCCTTGACGAACTTGGTCTTGAACTCCTCCTGCGACTTCCAGTAGAACTTGTCCTCGTACAGGCCGAACGTGCGGATGTCCATGTAATAGATGAACACGTCGGTCTGCGGCGAGAGCTCCTTGATCTCCATCGCGAGGTTGGTCGAGACCGTGCAGCAGATCTTCGAGCACCACTCGCGGCCGATCTGGCGGTCGCGCGAGCCGACGCACAGCAGGATGCAGACGCGCTCGGGCGTGCGGCCGTCGGACGGGCAGGCGATCCTGCCGGCCCCGACCATCTGCTCGACCTGCGTCGTCGTGACGACGTCGGGATAGGTGCCGAAGCCCCACTCGGGCTTGTTGATGGCGTCGAAGTGGGTGAACCCGGTGCCGAGGATCACCGCGCCCGCCTGCACCGTCTTGCCGGTGGAGAGCGTCGCCGTGAAGTTTCCGCGGTCGCCGTCGAGCTGCGTGACCTTCGTGCGCCTGTGGATCTCGATCAGCTTCGAGTCCTCGACGCGCTTCACCATGCGGCCGATGGCGTCCTTCGCCCATTCGCCCGAAGGCACCAGCTTCGCGTATCCGGAGAGGATCGGCGCGCCCCCGAGCACGTCCTCCTTCTCGACCAGCACCACGCGGCGGCCGATCGTGGCGACGCCGTGGGCGGCCGCGAGGCCGGTCGGACCGGCACCTACGACGAGCACTGCATCATTCATGGCTTCTCCGAGAGAGGGTTGGCTGTTGGCGGTTGGCAGTCGACCGTTGGCAGTGGGCAGTGGGCAGCCGGAAGAACGGCGGCGCGTCGGGAATGCGGCTACCCGGTCACCCGGCGGGCGCGTCGTGGTGCGCCGGCGGCGCGCCGCCGCCTACTCCTTACCTCTCACTCCTCGCTTCTCACGCTCACGCTGCCATGCTCATCGCGAGCTTGGGATCGTAGAGGTACTCGATCTTCCCGGCCTTGACCTGCTCCAGGTACTCCTCGAACTTCTTCTTCGCCTCGGCCCACGAGATGCCCATCTTCTCGACCACGTCCTCGCACGGGCTCGCGTGCCACTGCAGCTGGACGATCTTGAAGGGGTCGGCGCCGCACGCCAGCGCCGCGAACTGGATGTCGGCCATGATCGGCAGCGAGTACTGCTGCTCGTGCGCCTTGCCGATCCACTGGTTCTTGTCCATGGTCGTCACGCAGCCGGTGTCGATGCCGAGCATGACGTCGGCGTTCGCCTCCTCGCGCGCGACCTTGATCTTGCGGTCGATCGTGAAGGAGCGCGTGAACTCGCGCTCCGAGATGATGTGCCGGAAGCCAAAGCCGCAGCAGTCGTACCAGGTCGAGTAGTCGATCACCTGGGCGCCGAGCGCCTGGGCGATGCCGGTCCCGGTCGCGGCGCGGTTGCCGCCCATCACGTCCGGGTCGTAGATCGCGTCCTCGTGCACCATCTTCGAGTAGTGGCAGGCCATGTGCACGGTGACGCGCATGTTCGACACGTCGATCTTCTGCAGCCTCGTCGCGATGTCATTGCGCATCACGTGCACCCACTCGGAGTAGTGCACCACCTCCTCGGGGATCACCAGCTTGCCGTCGACGAGGCGCCCCAGCTTGCCGAGGATCTTCTTGACGCGCTCGCGGAGCTCGGCGGACTCGATCAGGTACTTGCGGACCTCCTTGTAGTTGCCGAACGAGGTGCCGCAGTGCACGAGCGGGTAGAAATGGCCCGCGTCGTGGCCCATGCGCTTGCCGGACACGTAGGCCTGGTGGAAGTTGCGCAGGAACACCGCCGCGAGCGACTCCACGTTGCCGATCCCGGAGCCGTGGTAGTTCCACGCCGTGCACGAGGTCTGGTCGGTCTCGTCGAGGTAGTCCTTGCCGGGCTGCATGCCGAGCTCGTTCATCGTCCACAGCAGCGAGGTCGGATAGCCGGGAATGTTGCCGCACTGACCGCAAGACTTGTGGTGCCAGAGCTGCGCGGTCGGAACTTTCTTGTCCCAGCCGAAGAGCGTCTTCACCGTGCGCGGCTGGTGGGCGTCGGTGATGCGGTGGACGATGATCTCGCCCTCGCGCTCGAGCTCCCACATGTGCTCGCGGACGTCGTCCATGCGCTCGCCGAGGTCGATCGTGCGCTTGTCGACGTGCTTGCGCACCCAGTCGGTCGCCTTCTCGGCCTGCTCGGGCGAGAGGTTGGTCGGCTGGAAGAAGGCGCCGTGGCCGGCGATGCCGC
Organism: Burkholderiales bacterium; assembly: GCA_023383795.1. Classification (GTDB taxonomy): domain Bacteria; phylum Pseudomonadota; class Gammaproteobacteria; order Burkholderiales; family SG8-39; genus JAABRB01. Next base: position 13,886 of record JAHDYJ010000004.1, read on the forward strand.
GCGGCTCGTTCGTCGGGTTGGTCGGGTTGGTCATGGCATCCGCTCCTGGTTGCGTCGGTTCGGGGACGTCAGGGTCAGGCGTCCTCTTTCTCGTCCTCGTGCGCCTCGAGCCAGTCGTCGTACTCCTCGCGCTTCTCGTCGATGAAGTCCTCGATGACGTCGTACAGGTTCTCGTCCATCGTCTCGAGCTGCTTGAGCACGCCGGTCATCTCCCAGATCGTGTACATCTCGACCGAGGTCTTGAGCGACACCTCCCACGCCGTGTCGGTGGTCTGCAGCGTCTTCATCGGGATCGCCTTGCGCAGCACCTTCAGGTCGCCCTGGACCTTCTGGATGTTCGGGCCCCAGTCGGGGAAGTGGTCGGGCTGGATCATGTCCGGCGAGAGCTGGTTGCCGGTGGTGATCAGCTTCAGCATGACGCGGCCGAACGGCCGCAGCACGTCCTTCGCCGACTGCATGCCGTGCCTGATCGCGACCTCGCGCATGATCGCCACGAGTCCGCCGGGGGAGTTCTTGAACGGGCAGCGCGCCGCGCAGGTCATGCACTGGGCGCAGGCCCAGATCTTCTCCTGCATCGCGTCGTAGATCTGCTCGACGTTCTCGGTCCACAGGAGCTGCACGATCTCGCGCGGGCTGTAGTCGTAGAACTGCGCCGACGGGCAGGTAGCGGTGCAGATGCCGCAGTTCAGGCACCCGTTCAGCTCGTGGTCGTAGCGGAAATCGGACTTGATGTCCTCGTAGATCTCCGCCATCTCGGCGTAGGTCGCCATTTTCGTCTCCGTTCTCTCGCCCGGCCCCTGCCCCGGCCGGTTGCGCGGAATCGTTCTTAGCCCTGCCGCGGAGGCGCTCCGCTCGCCTCCATCACCGCTGCGCCTGTCGGCGTTGAGCGTCGCTGCGCGACGCTCCAACCCGGACAGTTATCCGTCACCGTCAGGGTGACCGGATAACTACTTCTTCTTCATGAAGAAAGTGAACTCCTTGTTCGACTCCGAGTGCTCCAGCAGATCGTTCCCGGTCTGCTTGGAGAAGGCCTGGAAGTCCTTCACCGCCCCGGGATCGGTGGCGATGATCCGCAGCACCTGCCCGCTCGACATGTCGGCGAGCGCCTTCTTCGCGCGCAGGATCGGCAACGGGCAATTGAGGCCCCGCGCGTCGAGCTCCTTGTCGAATTCCATGCTGACTCCTCTTCCGTCCGTTCAAATGGGACAGCGGCCGTTATATGCCGTTCGCCCGCATCGTTCAACCGCGCCGCCCGGCGCCCACGTCGGTCCCGCGCCCGTCCTGGCCGGCAATCCGAGAATATAAGCGATTGTTAATATATCGGCAACCGGTCATGCGATCGCCTGGTAGTAGAGATTCTGCGGGTGATTCGCCTGCGCGAAGAAGAACCACCGCTCCGCGAGCAGGCCGACGTACTGCGCCGCGAACGCCAGCGCGAGCAGTGCGGCCGATCCGGCGGCGATGCCGGCGCCGAGCAGCGCGACCGGCACCGGGAACACCAGCACCAGGAACGTCCACTTGATCGCGCGCACGAAGGCGCGCGTCCGGCCGTGGAAGAACTCGCGCGTGTTGAACGACCCGCCCATGAAGCCCTGGGCGGTCTGGACGATCCGCGGGTGCTTCACCCCGATTGCCGTCTGCAGCGTCGATTTCGGCCTGAGGCGCGCATTGCGCACGAGCGAAGCGGCCCGCGTCACGAGCGCGATGCCCGTGAGCACCGCGGCCCACCCGCCGAGGAACGGCACCAGCGCGGGCGCCGAGTAGCCGGCGAAGGCGGTCGCCAGCGTGAAGCCGGACGCGCCGCCGAGCAGCAGATAATTGATCACGGTGAGGGGGCTCGCCCACTCCTGCAGGAACCTGATGCACGCGTAGATCATCCCGGTGCAGAGGTAGAGCGCGAACGCGAGCACGGTCGCCGCCGCGCCGATCGCCGCCGACGGCGTGACCTCGAGCCCCGCGGCCGGCGCGAAGCGCGGCTCGCGCCAGCCGGCCCAGTGCACGAGCCAGTACGCCGCGACCGCCGCCATGAACGCGGGCAGCACGATCACTTCGCGCGAGAGCCAGGACGTGCGCCAGCGCGCGGCGGCGCGCCAGCCGCGCTCGGGCCGGCCGAGGTGGAAGAACGACGCGAGCAGGCCGAGCGCAAGCAGCCCGAGCGCGATCGCGGCGCCCGGCGCGTAGAACGTGCGGCTCTCCTGTTCCGGCAGGAGGTCGAACAGGCTGTAGAGTTCGACCGTGTAGAGCGCGAGGAACAGGCCCTGGCCGGCTCCGATCAGGGTGGTGAGGAAGATGACCGAGAAGGCGGGATGCATGGATTCAAGAACGGTAGGCGGTGAACGGTTAACGGTCAACGGTGAAGGTAAACGGCCGACCGTGACTTCCCGTTCACTGTTCACTATTCACCGTTCACCTGCTCCTTACCAGCTCGTCACGTCATCGAGCGCCGGCTCCTTCAGCGCCGGCTTCGGCAGCTTGCCGTCGACCTTCAGCGGGTTGTCGGCGCGCACGAGCTCCTCGGGCTGGATCGTGATCTGGGTCCGGCGCCGCGGCAGGTAGTGGTTCGCGGGGTGCGTGCCCCACTCCGGCATCAGCTGGTAGCCGCCGCGCTCGCGGATCGCCACCGACACCTCGGAGTCCGGGTCGTGCACGTCGCCGAACAGGCGCGCGTTCGTCGGGCAGGCCATCACGCAGGCCGGCCGCCGCTCGGCGCGCGGCAGGCTCCGATCGTGGATGCGATCCACGCAGAGCGTGCACTTCTTCATCACCTTCTGGTGCTCGTCGACCTCGCGCACGCCGTACGGGCAGGCCCACGAGCAGTACTTGCAGCCGATGCACTTGTCGTAGTCGACCAGGACGATGCCGTCCTCGACGCGCTTGTAGCTCGCGCCGGTCGGGCACACCGGCACGCACGGCGGGTCCTCGCAGTGCAGGCAGGACTTCGGGAAATGCACCGTCTGCGTGTTCGGGTATTCGCCCACCTCGAAGGTCTGCACGCGGTTGAAGAACGTGCCGGTCGGATCGGCGTCGTACGGGCGGTCGTCGGAGAGATACCCGGCGATGCCGGAGGTGTTCCACTCCTTGCAGCTCGTCACGCACGCCTGGCAGCCGACGCAGACGTTCAGATCGATGACCAACGCGAGCTGAGTCACGGCGAGCGTTCCTTTCCCCCGAGCTGAGTCACGGCGAGCGTTCCTTTCCCCCGAGCCGAGTCACGGCGAGCGTTCCTTTCCCCCGAGCCGAGTCACGGCGAGCGTGCCTTTTCCGCGCGGCCGCGTCATGGTCCGCCCTTCGCGTCGCCGCCCGCGACGTAGGCCTGCCACAGCCGCCGGACCGTCGCCATGCCCGGGAAGGTCCGCATCGGCGCGAACTGCGGCCAGGTCTCGTGCGGCTCGCCGGGCGCGGCCTTGGCGATGCGCACCCGCACGTCGTACCAGCCGGCCTGGCCGGTGACCGGATCGGAGTTCGAGAGGCGGCCGCCGTCGGAGGCGATCGGCAGCTCCTCGGTGATCAGGTGGTTCAGCAGGAAGCCCTTGCGCGACTCGTTCGCGTCGGGCGCGAGCGCCCATGCGCCGGCGGCCTTGCCGATCGCGTTCCAGGTCCAGACCGTCCCCGCCTCGACCGCCTCGGAATGGCGGCACATGCAGCGCACCCGGCCCCACTGCGACTCGACCCAGATCCAGTCGCCGTCCTCGATGCCCTGCAGCCGCGCGGTGCGCGGGTTCACGAAGAGGTAGTTGTGCGCGTGGATCTGCCGCAGCCAGGCGTTCTGCGAGTCCCACGAGTGGTACATCGCCATCGGCCGCTGCGTGATCGCGGCGAGCGGGTAGTTGCGCGTGTCGGTGACCTGGACCTCGAGCGGCGCGTAGTAGAACGGCAGCGGATCGAAGTAGGTCGCGACGCGGTCGCGCAGGTGCGCTGGCGGCCGGCGGCCGCCGCCGCGGCCGGTCGCCGCGCGCCGGAAGCGCGCGAGCACGTCCGAGTAGATCTGCACCAGCACCGGATCGCTGTAGCGGCGGATGCGCACGCGCTGCGCCCACTCCATGTAGCCGCGGTTCCAGTTGCGCATGTACTGGTACGAAGGCGGCAGCCGGTGATGGAACACGCAGTCGTTCTGCGCGTACATCTCCCATTGCCGCGGGTTCGGCTCGCCCTTCATGTACTTCTCGCCGCCCTTGCCGCGCCAGCCCGCCAGGAAGCCGATGCCCGAGCCCGGCTCGGTCTCGAAGTTCACGATGAAGTCCGGGTAGTCGCGGTACCTGCGGCTGCCGTCCGGATGGGTGAACGCGGGCAGCTTCAGGCGGCTGCCGAGCTCGATCAGCACGTCCTGGAACGGCTTGCACTCGCCGGTGGGCGGCACCACCGGGATGCGCACCGCATCGACCGGGCCGTCGAACTCCGAGATCGGCCGGTCGAGCATCGACATCACGTCGTGGCGCTCGAGGTAGGTCGTATCGGGCAGCAGCAGGTCGGCGAACGCCGACATCTCCGAATGGAACGCGTCGCACACGACCAGGAACGGGATCCGGTACTCGCCGTCCTCGTCGCGGTCGTTCAGCATCTTGCGCACCTCGACCGTGTTCATGGTCGAGTTCCACGCCATGTTCGCCATGAACACGAGCAGCGTGTCGATGCGGTAGGGATCCCCGCGCCAGGCGTTGGTGATGACGTTGTGCATCAGCCCGTGCACCGCGAGCGGGTACTCCCAGGAGAACGCCTTGTCGATGCGGACGGGGCCGCCGTCGGCGTCGACGAACAGGTCCTCCGGCGAGGCCGGCCAGCCGAGCGCGAGCCCGGCGAGCGGCGCGTCGGGCCTGACGCCCTCGGGGCCCCTCGGCGTCTTGGCCGCGGGCGGGATCGCACGCGGGAACGGCGCCTTGTGGCGAAAGCCGCCGGGCCGGTCGATGGTGCCGAGCAGGCTCATCAGGATCGCGAGCGCGCGGATCGTCTGGAACCCGTTGGAGTGCGCCGCCAGCCCGCGCATGGCGTGGAACGCGACCGGATTGCCGGTGACCGTCTCGTGCTCGCGGCCCCAGCAGTCGGTCCACGGGATCGGCAGCTCGATGCGCTCGTCGCGCGCGGTGATGCCCATCTCGTGCGCGAGCCTCCGGATCGTGGCGGCCGGAACGCCGGTGATGCCTTCCGCCCACTCGGCCGTGTACTGCCGCAGGCGCTCCTCGAGCAGCTGGAACGCCGGCTTGACGCGCGCGCCGTCGCCGAGCGCGAACTCGCCGAACAGATACGGGTCGGCGCCTTCCTGGTGGGTGGGGACGGGACCGTTCGAGTGGCGGTCCCACCACAGCATGTTGCGCGGATACTCCGGGACCGGCTCGGCCTTCCCGGGCTCGGACACGAGCAGCCCGAACCCGTCGCTCGCCTCGTCGACGTTCACGAGCTGCCCGGCGTTGGTGTAGCGCACCAGGAACTCGCGGTCGTAGAGCCCCGCGGCGACGAGCTCGTGCAGGATCGCGAGCAGGAGCGCGCCGTCGGTTCCCGGCCGGATCGGCACCCACTCGTCGGCGACCGCCGAGTAGCCGGTGCGCACGGGATTGATCGAGACGAACCGCCCGCCGCGGCGCTTGAACTTCGAGATCGCGATCTTGAGCGGATTCGAGTGATGGTCCTCGGCGGTGCCGATCATCACGAAGAGCTTCGCGCGGTCGAGGTCCGGCCCGCCGAACTCCCAGAACGAGCCGCCGATCGTGTAGATCATGCCGGCGGCCATGTTCACCGAGCAGAAGCCGCCGTGCGCCGCATAGTTCGGCGTGCCGAACTGCCGCGCGAAGAGCCCGGTGAGCGCCTGCATCTGGTCGCGCCCGGTGAACAGCGCGAACTTCTTCGGGTCGGCCGCGCGGATCCGCGCGAGGCGCTCGGCGAGCAGCTCGAACGCCCGCTCCCACGAAATCTCCTCGAACTCGCCGGCGCCGCGCTCGGCGCCGCTCTTGCGCAGGAGCGGCCTGGTGAGCCGCGCCGGGGAGTACTGCTTCATGATCCCCGAGGAGCCCTTCGCGCAGATCACGCCGCGGTTCAGCGGGTGGTTCGGATTGCCGTCGATGTAGCGCACCTGGCCGTCGACCAGATGCACGCGGATGCCGCAGCGGCAGGCGCACATGTAGCAGGTCGTGGTCCTGATCTGCGTGGTTTTGCCGCGCGATGCGCTCGCCGCGGCGGCGGCAGGAGGAAGCGGAGCGTTCATGCCCGGGGGTCGGCGACGAGGGCGGGAGTATAGAATTCGGTTAACTGTCGGAAAACGCAGCGATTCTGATCCGGCGATAAGCCACCCTGATTTTCGCGCAGCGCGTGCGTTGCGCCTGCGATCGCGATCCGGAGACCATGAGCACCATACCCGATTTCAACGACGCCGAGCGCTGGGTGGTCGAGAGCGCGCTGCGCGAGCGCTACGGCGAGCGCGTGCCGATCGAGCTGGCCGACGCCGAGGTGCGGCTCGATCCGGACACCCCGGCGCTCACGACCTGCCCGACGATCTACTGGACCGCCCGCGGCGCGCACTTCGTGATCCTCAAGGTCGGCGCGGACCGTTACCGGTGCCAGTTCTTCTACAGCGCCTACCAGCAGTACGGAACCGCGCGCGCCGAGTACGACGAGCTCGCGGACTGCGTCGTGAGCCTGCTCCGCGCGCAGGCCGATCACGAGAAGGAGACCCACGGGGTGCAATCCGGCATGGCGCGCGAGGATCTGGGCGAGGACGGCGAATGACGCTGGAGCGCGCACGCGAGCTGCTCGCGCGGCAGGCGGCGTTCGGCGGCGGCTACCAGCGCAACGGCGCGCGCCTCGTGCTCGCCGAGGTGAACCGCGAGCACGGCCAGGGCGCGGTCGATACCCTGATCCGCGAGCTCGGTCTCGAGGCGACCTTCGGCTTCGCCCCCGGCACGCGCTTCGAGCCGCCGAAGCCGGGCCGACGAGAGACGTGAGCCGCGCTATGCAGCGCGCTGAACGGGGGATATGCGAGGGGCGCTCCTCGTGTCCGTACGACCGGGGGCTGTCTGGCGCGCCCGTTTCCGCGATCGAGGTCGCCGTGTTCACCCTTTCGCGGACCAAGTGAAGATCTGCATCGTCTCCGACAGCCATGACTCGAGCCCGATGCTGGCGGCGGCGGTCGAGCGCGCGCGCGGCGCAGGCGCCGAGGCGGTCCTTCACTGCGGCGACGTCATCGGCCCCAACACGCTGCGCGCGGCAATGCGCGTCGGATTGCCGATCCACGTCGTCCACGGCAACAACCTGGGCGACGTCGTGGTCCTGGCGCGGCTCGCCGCCGAGTCCGCCGGGCGCCTGACCTACCACGGCGGCGATGCGGCGCTCGAGCTCGGCGGGCGCCGGCTCTTCATGATCCATTACCCGCATCTCGCCCGCGGCATGGCCGCGACGGGCGACTACGACGCCGTCTTCTGCGGCCACAGCCACGTCGCGGCGATCGAGCGGCAGCCGAACGTTCGCGGCGGCAGCACCTGGCTGATTAACCCCGGCACGGTCGCGGGAATCGGCGCGCCCGCGACCTATGCGATGGGCGACCTCGCGACGCTCGCGTTCGCGATCGAGCGCGTCGACGCCGCGGCGAGTGCGGCCGATTGACCCGCTCTATCGGCGCATTCGAACATTCAGTCCGGCGCTTGATCCACTGCAAGCGGTCGCCCGGCGCGCACGGGTAGAATCGTCCGCTGCGGACGCACGGGGCGGCTGACACGAGGAGGCGCAATGGCGACGGTCGTCGCAACGAACCAGACGATTCTCGTCGTCGGCGGCGGAGTGAGCGGGATGACCGCGGCGCTGGAAGCCGCCGAATGCGGCAAGCAGGTCGTGCTGGTCGAGAACACGGCGACGCTCGGCGGCCGCACCGCGAACCTGTACCGCTACTTTCCCAAGCTCTGCCATCCGACCTGCGGCCTCGAGATCAACCTGCGCCGGCTGAAGGGCAACCGCAACGTCCGCGTGCTCACTCTCGCCGAGGTGACCGCGGTCGCGGGCACGCGCGGCGACTTCACCGTGACGGTCAGGCGCTCGCCGCGCTACGTCAACGAGAACTGCACCGCCTGCGGCGCTTGCGCGGAGGCGGTGAGCGCCGAGGTGCCGAACCCCTGGAACTACGGGCTGGACAAGCTCAAGGCCGCCTACCTGCCGCACGCCATGGCCTACCCGCAGCGCTACGTGCTCGATCCGTCGATCATCGGCACGCCGGACGCGGAGAAGGCGAAAGCCGCATGCAAGTACGGCGCGATCGACCTCGACATGAAGGAGGAGACGCTCGAGCTCAAGGTCGGCGCGATCGTCTGGGCGACGGGCTGGCGCCCCTATGACGCCGCGAGGATCCAGCCGTACGGCTACGGCCGGTTCCCGAACGTGATCACGAGCGTCGAGTTCGAGCGGCTCGCCGACCCGCACGGGCCCACCGGCGGGAAGATCCTGCGGCCATCCGACGGCAAGGAGGCGAGGAGCATCGCCTTCATCCAGTGCGCGGGCTCGCGCGACGAGAACCACCTGCGGCACTGCTCGCGCATCTGCTGCATGGCCTCTCTCAAGCAGACGCAGTACGTGCGCGAGGCGTTCGGCGAGGAGGCGCAGTCCACCGTGTACTACATCGACATCCGCGCGATAGACCGCTTCGAGGACTTCTACGCAAGAGTGCAGCGGGACCCGACCGTGAAGTTCGTGAAATCGAAGGTCGCGCGCATCGCCGAGGACCAGACGACGCGCGACCCGATCCTGCACGGCGTCGACACGGAGGGCTACCACCGCTACGCGAACCGCCACGATCTCGTCGTGCTCGCGATCGGCATGGAGCCGAGCGTCAAGGGCGTCGACATCCCGGCCGAGGTGGTCGCCGACTCGAGCGGCTTCATCGAGGCCGCGGCGGACGGCGCCGCCGTCTTCGGCGCCGGCTGCGCGACCAACGCGCTCGACGTGAACCGCTCGGTGCAGAACGCCACGGCGGCCGCGCTCCGCGCGATCCAGGTCGTCAACCGCGCCGCGCGCGCCGAGAGCTGAAGGGGACCGTCAATGGCGGAGATGAAGACCGCTGCCTACGTCTGCCAGGGGTGCGGGCTCGGCGAGCGTCTTGCGACGCAGCAGCTCGCGCAGGTGGCGCAGAAGGAGGGCAAGATGGCCCTCGTGCGCGAGCACCCGTTCCTCTGCTCCGAGGCCGGCGTGCAGACGATCCGCGACGATATCGAGAAGGAGGGCGTCACGCACATCGCGATCGCGGCCTGCTCGCGCCGCGCCAAGACCGAGGCGTTCCACTTCCCCGCCGTCGCCGTGTCGCGCGCGAACCTGCGCGAAGGCGTGATCTGGTCGCAGCCGGACACCGAGGCGGCGCGCGAGACCACCCAGGAGATGGCCGACGACTACGTGCGCATGGCCTGCGCCGAGGTGAAGAGGATGAAGGCGCCCGCCGGCAACCCGGACGTGGCGAGGAACACGCGGCTCCTGGTCGTGGGCGGCGGCATCTCGGGCATGACCGCCGCCCTCGAGGCGTCCAAGGCAGGCTACCCCGTGACGATCGTCGAGAGGGCCGCCGCCCTCGGCGGGTGGGCGGCGAAGCTGTGGAAGCGCACCCCGGCGCACGAGCCGTTCCAGGCGCCCGCCGAGACCGGCGTCGCGGCCATGATCGAAGCGGTGCGCGCCGACCCGAACATCGAGGTGCGCCTCTCCTCGACGGTCGCGCGCACGAGCGGCGCGCCCGGCCGCTTCAGCGTCGAGATCGCCGCCGAATCCGGCGGCGCCGCGACCGAGGAGTTCGGCGCCATCGTGCAGGCCTCCGGGTTCTCGCTCTACGACGCGTCGAAGCTCCCCGAGCTCGGCTTCGGCAAGAGCCCGAACGTCGTCGACCAGGCCGGCCTGGAGCGGCTCGCGCGCGAGGCGGCGGCGGGCAACGCGCCGATCCGCCGCCCGTCCGACGGCGGCGAGGTGAAGACCGTCGTGTTCGTGCAGTGCGCCGGCCAGCGCGACGCGAGCGGCACGCACCTGCCCTACTGCTCCGGGCATTGCTGCGCCACCTCGATCAAGCAGGCGATGTACTTCAAGGACGCGAACCCCGCGGTCGACACGGCGGTGCTCTACACGGACCTGCGCGTGCCGGGGAACGGCGAGGACTTCTACCGCAGCGGCCAGTCGAAGGGCGTCGTCTTCACGAAGGGAAGCGTGCGCGCGGTCGAGCCCGCGGGCAACGCGTGCACGGTGCGCTTCCGCGACCTGATCCTCGACGAGGACGCGGCGATCGAGAACGCCGATCTGGTCGTGCTCGCGACCGGCCAGGTGCCGAACTCGGGCGTCGACATCGAGAAAGTCGCCCAGAACGAGCCGGGGGAGTGGCAGTCGGACGCGAGCTCGGTGCTCAACCTCGCCTACCGCCAGGGCAAGGACCTGCCGCTCTTGCGGCACGGCTTCAGCGACTCGCACTTCATCTGCTTCCCGTACGAGACGCGCCGGACGGGGATCTATACCGCCGGCCCGGTGCGCCGGCCGATGGACATCGCGCAGGCGGTCGAGGACGCGACCGGCGCCGCGCTGAAGGCGATCCAGGCCGCCGAGAACGCCGCGCTCGGCCGCGCCGCGCACCCGCGCTCGGGCGACCTCTCCTTCCCGACGGTGCGCCTCGACGGCTGCACGCAGTGCAAGCGCTGCACGGTCGAGTGCCCGTTCGGCGCGATCGACGAGGACGAAAAGCGCTACCCGGTGTTCAACGAGAGCCGCTGCCGGCGCTGCGGCACGTGCATGGGCGCCTGCCCGGTGCGGGTGATCTCGTTCGAGAACTACTCGGTCGACACCGTCGGCGCGCAGCTGAAGGCGGTGGACGTCCCGGACGAGTTCTCCGAGAAGCCGCGCATCCTGGTGCTCGCCTGCGAGAACGACGCCTACCCGGCGCTCGACATGGCCGGCATGGCGCGGCGCACCTACAGCGCCTTCGTGCGCATCATCCCGGTGCGCTGCCTCGGCTCGGTCAACACGATCTGGGTGTCGGACGCGCTGAACAGCGGCTACGACGGCGTGATGCTGATGGGCTGCAAGCACGGCGACGACTACCAGTGCCACTTCGTCAAGGGCTCGGAGCTCGCCAACTACCGGATGAGCAAGATCGACGACACGCTGAAGCAGATGGCGCTCGAGACCGAGCGCGTCGCGACCTACGAGGTCGCCATCACCGACATCGAGCGCGTGCCGCGGCTGATCGACGAGTACGCCGCGAAGATCGCCGAGATCGGGATGTCGCCGCTGAAGGGCTTCGCGTAACGGGTGACGGGTGATGGGTGATGGATGACCGACGACGGGAGTGACGGGCGCGCGACCGCGCGCCCGCCATCACCCTTCGCGCATCACCCGTTGCCCGCGGAGCGAATGGAATGAGCGAGCTGAACGAGCAGGCCCTCGCGAAGTACCGCAACAGCTTCCTGCGCGAGGTCGAGGAGCGGGTCGACGAGGGCGAGTGGGTCAAGATGTGCATGCAGTGCGGCGTGTGCGCGGGCTCGTGCCCGTTCGGCCCGCACTGGGAGCACTCGCCGCAGAAGATCTTCATGATGATCCGCGCCGGCAAGCGCGAGGAGGTGCTCGCGTCCGACTCGATGTGGATGTGCACCTCCTGCTACAACTGCGTCGTGCGCTGCCCGCGCAAGCTGCCGATCACGACCATCATGCACGGGCTCGCGACCTACGCCCACCGGCTCGGGCTCGCGCCGAAGAACCAGCCGACGCGCGACTTCTCGGTGATCTTCTGGGAGAACTTCACCCGCAACGGGCGTGCGAACGAGATCCGGCTGATGCTCCGGCTCTGGTTCAAGGACGGCATCGGCGCCGGCATCAGGAAGGCGCTCGCGATGAAGGACGTCGGCCTCGGCATGCTGCGCGCGAAGCGCATGAGCCCGCTCGAGATCTTCGGCGGGCACGGCGTCAAGGACGTCAAGGGCTTCCAGGCGATGATCAGGAAGGCACAGGAGATCGAGGACCGCAAGCGCGGGTTCTCGAAGTAGCCCGGGGAGACACGGTCATGGCGAAGAAGGAATACGCGTTCTACCCCGGCTGCACCTCGCACTACCGCGGCTCGGCGTCGAACTACCTGGTCTCGGTCGAGTCGATGTGCAAGACGCTCGACGTCAAGCTCACGCAGATCCCCGACTGGAACTGCTGCGGCGCCTCGGTGAGCTACGCCGGCTCGGGCGAGCTCGCGCGCCACGTGATCAACGCGCGCAACTTCGCGCTCGCCGAGCAGAGCCTGCCCGGCCAGGACATAGTCGCCACCTGCGCCGCGTGCTGGCTGAACGCGCGCGAGAGCAAGGAGAAGCTCGACGCGAGCGCCGAGCTCCTCGCCGACACGAACGAGGCGCTGAAGGAGGCGGGGCTGCGCTACCAGGGCGTGGCGAGCGTGCGCCACATGGTCGAGGTCCTGATCGAGGACCTCGGCTACGGGGAGATCGGCAGCCACGTCGTGAAACCGCTCGAGGGCGTGAGGTTCGCCGGCTACGTCGGCTGCCAGACCAACCGCCCGTTCGGCATCGCCGGCGAGTCGTTCGAGAACCCCGTGTACCTCGACAAGCTCGTCGAGACGATGGGCGGCGAGGCGGTCACCGACTACGACCAGAAGGTGACCTGCTGCGGCGGCGCGCTCGCGGTCTCCGAGCCCGAGAAGAGCCAGGCGCAGATCAAGGACATCGTCGAGAGCGCCTACGATCACGGCGCCGACATGATCGTGACGCCCTGCCCGCTCTGCCAGGCGAACGTCGAGATCTATCAGGCCGACGTCAACAAGCGCTACGGCACCAAGTTCAACATCCCGGTGACCTACTACAGCCAGCTGATGACCGTCGCCTACGGCGGCACGGCCAAGGAGGCCGCGCTCGACGGCCAGATCATCCGCGCGACGAAGCTCGAAGAGATCGCCGCGAAGCCGGTGAAGAAGTAACTCGCATCCGGTCGTTCGCGCGCATCCTTTATGGATGCATACGGGAATGCTATCGCTGCGGACTGGCTCACGAGTCCGGAGGTGTGGCAGACTCGCCCGCGCACCCAGGAGGGGGAGAGTGATGGGCAAGCTCGCTGAGCGCTTGTCGGACGCGGAGCGCTCGGGCGTCTACCGCGTGGAAACGACCGAGGCGCTCGAGGAGGCCGCGGTGCTGAACGGTTTTCCGCTCGTGCGCGTCGCGCTCGACGGCGCAGCGGACGACGAGCTGTGCGCGCTCTGCGCGCGGGTGTTGACACCGGGACTGGACGGCAGCTGGCGTGGGCTCGCCGCGGCGCTCGCCGATCCCGGCTGGAGCCTGGCACCCGGTCATGTCCTGCTGTTCAGCGGTTTCGAAACGCTCGCGCGCGCCGCGCCGCGCGCGCTCGATCCGCTGCTCGACGCGCTGCGATCGGTCGCCGCGGGGCGCCGCGCCCGCGGCCAGCCGTTCTTCGCGGCATTCCTGGACCGGGCGGGAAGCCTGCCGCTCGGTCCACTGTACAATTGGCACCGGCAATCGAAGTCACAACAATCCGTTTAGAGACCAACAACTAGCCACCCAGAGGAGCCACGTCATGAAACCAGATGCACCGAACATCGATCTCCATCGCCGCTGGCTGCTCGCCGCAGGCGCGGGCGGCGCCGCCGCCGGCCTGAGCGGCTTCAGCCCGGCGAGCCTCGCGCAGCAGGCTGCCACGAAGCCGCTTCCGCCCGTCGCGTCGTTCAAGGACGCGGACCGCGTAATCGTGCACAGCGCGAGCGGCGTCGAGACGCAGCGCAGCGCGTTCGGCACGAGCGGAATCACGGACCTGGACATCCTCTTCCTGCGCAACAACCTCGGGGCCCCCAACGCCTCGATCGTGGCAAATCCCGACGCCTGGCAGGTGGACATCCAGGGGGTCACCAGCCCGCGCACGCTCAGCGTCGCCGAGCTCAAGCGCATGGGGCTCGCCAGCGTCGCGATGGTGCTGCAGTGCTCGGGCAACGGCCGCGCCTTCTTCGGCCACAAGGCGAGCGGCTCGCAATGGAAGGTGGGCGCCGCGGGCAACACGCTGTGGAGCGGCGTGCGGGTGAAGGACGTGGTCACCGCGCTCGGCGGCGTGCGCGAGGGGATGCGCTACATGACCAGCACCGGCGGCGAGACCATCCCGCCCGGCGTCGAGCCGAAGAAGGTGATGGTCGAGCGCTCGGTCCCCTGGACCGCGATGGAAGAGGCGATCCTCGCCTGGGAGCTGAACGGCCGACCGATCCCGCTCGCGCACGGCGGCCCGCTGCGGCTCGTCATCCCGGGGTTCTACGGCGTCAACAACATCAAGTACGTGAAGCGCGTCGCGTTCACGACCGAGGAGACCGACGCGAACATCCAGGCCTCGGGCTACCGCGTGCGGGCGGTCGGCATGAAGGGCGCGCCCACCCAGCCGTCGATGTGGGAGATGAACCTGAAGTCGTTCGTCACCGGGCCCGCGGGCGATGCGCCGGTGCGGGCCGGCGACGTACAGATCCACGGCGTCGCGTTCTCCGGCGGCAGTCCCGTCGCCGGCGTCGAGGTCTCCCTCGATGGCGGCCGGTCGTGGCAGCCCGCGCAGTTCTTCGGGCCGGACCAGGGGCGCTACGCCTGGCGCCAGTTCGTCCTGTCGGCGAAGCTGCCGCCCGGCTCCTACGTGATCACGAGCCGGGCGATCGCCGCCGACGGCTCGGTGCAGCCCGAGCTGCGCGTCGAGAACGAGCGCGGCTACGCCCACAACGGCTGGCGGGACCACGCGGTCAAAGTGACGGTCTCGTGAGGGCAGTGCAGGCGGCAGGGCTCGCGCTCGCGCTCGCCCTGCCGCTCGCCGCGCGCGGCGACGACCTCGGCCGCAAGGTGTTCACGGAGACCGCGGAGCCGCCGTGCGCGCTCTGCCACACGCTGCAGGCGGCCGGCGCCGAGGGCACGATCGGCCCCTCGCTCGACGAGCTCAAGCCCGACAGGGACCGCATCGTGCAGGCGGTCCGCAAGGGCGTCGGCGTGATGCCGCCATTCGCGGACAAGCTGTCGGAGGCGGAGATCCAGGCGGTCGCGGCCTTCGTCGCGAAGGCCGTCGGCAATCGGTAGACGGGCACCGCTGCCGAACGACCTTCGGGGATTGCGGTCGCGTGGGCCCCGGCGGGTGCGCAACGCCACGGCGCGAAGCGATCGGCTCCTGCTCGGGCAGCGATCGCGCCGGCGTTGCCGTCTAATCCTCTGATTTGAAGGAAGAAGCCGCGGAGGGCTCGACGCCGACCGGCGCCCTGCGTCGCACCGCCGCGACGCGCCGATGGAATGCCTAAGCCGGCGGCAGTTCGCCCGGGTGCCGGCGCAAAAACCCCCAGCCGCATGGCGGTAACCCGGTAACATCCGGCCGAGAACAAGCGGAGCCAGGGAGTGCGCGAGACCAAGGACTACGCGGTGGCGTTCGCCGACATCGCTGCGAGCACGCGCATCTACCGCGAGCTCGGCGACCAGGCTGCGCGCCAGCTCACCCAGGCCTACTGCGGCCGGGTCCTGGCGCTCCTGCCGCGCTTCGAGGGCCGCCTGGTCAAGACGCTCGGCGACGGCGTGATGTGCGTCTTCCCCGAGCCCGAGAACGCGGTGCTCGCGATGAGCGCGCTGCACGCCGAGATGGCGGCGCAGCCGCTGCAGGGCCAGACGATCCGGCTGCACTCGGGCGTGAACGTGGGCCCGGTCATCCTCGAGGGCACCGACGTCTACGGCACCATCGTGAACGTCGCGGCCTACCTGGCGGCCACGGCGCGCGCCGAGCAGATCCTCACGACGCAGGCGGTGGTCGACCGGCTCTCGCCCACCACCGCGAGCTGCGCCCGCGCGATCTACAGCACGAAGCTGAAGGGCGACCAGGACGAGTCGACGATCTACGAGATCATCTGGCAGACCGACCGCGCCGGGATCACCGACCTCAACCTCGGCCCGCGGCAGCTGCCGGCCGACGAGGGGGCGCTGCTCTTGTCCACCGGCACCACTACGCTGCGGGTGGATCCGGGCCGCATGCGGGTGCTGCTCGGCCGCGACGCCTCGAACGACATCGCGATCCTCGACCAGCTCACCTCGCGCAACCACGCGACGATCGAGTTCGATCGCATGCGCTTCCGGCTGGTCGACCACAGCGCCAACGGGACCTTCGTCTCGTTCGCCGGCACGCCGGGCGAGGTGCACGTGCTGCGCGGCGAGACCCAGCTCTACGGCTCCGGGCGCATCAGCCTCGGGCGCTCGCTCGGCGACCCGCAGGCGCAGCCGATCGCCTTCCGGCGCGACCAGCGCGCGCTCTATCGCGTGTAGCGACCCGGCGCGCCGCGCCCCGCCGCGACGATCGTCATCCGCCGACCGAGCGGAGCGCCGGCGCGTGGCCGAGCCGCTCGACGGCGTGCAGGAACGCCGCTTTCAGCTCCTCGTAGGTGTACGCGACCGGGAACTGCGGAAACTCGGCGACGACGTTCTGTGGCGGGTGGAACAGGATCCCGACGTCGGCCTCGCCGAGCATCGCGGTGTCGTTGTACGAGTCGCCCGCGGCGATGACGTGGAAGTTGAGCGCGCGCAGCGCGCGGACCGACTCGCGCTTGTGGTGCGCCATGCGGATCCGGAGGTCGCGCACCCGGCCGCCGGCGTCGGTCACCAGGTTGTGGCAGAGCAGGACCGGGTGGCCGAGCTGGCGCATCAGCGGCGCCGCGAACTCGTAGAACGTGTCCGACAGGATGACCACCTGGAAGCGGTGGCGCAGCCACTCGAGGAACTCGCGCGCGCCCGGCAGCGGCCCCATCCCGGCGATCACGTCCTGGATATCGGGCAGGCCGAGGCGGTGGCGCTCGAGGATCGCGATCCGGCCGCGCATCAGCTTGTCGTAGTCGGGCTCGTCGCGCGTGGTCCGCGCGAGCTCGGGAATGCCCGTGCGGCGCGAGAACTCGATCCAGATCTCGGGCACGAGCACGCCCTCGAGGTCGAGACAGGCGATCTGCAATCTGGCCTCCCTGGCCGGACGACCGGCGACGGCCCGTATTCTCGGGGTTCGCCTGCGACGCGGCAAGGAAAAAGCGCCGCCGCCGGCGCCCGCCGCTTCCGGTCGGCTAGCGCGCAGCCTCCGCCGTCGTGCACTCGTCCGGCGCACCGGCCGGCGGAATCACGCGTGCCGGCGCGCGGGCGCTCAGCGACTCGAGGAACGCGACCAGATCCTCGGACTCCTGCGGCGTGAGCCTGAGCGGGCGCAGGATCCGCTCGCCGTCGGCGTGCAGCCGATCCTCGTCGAGCTCCGAGTAGTGCCGGACCACATCGCGCAGCGTCGCCAGGCGCCCGTCGTGCATATACGGCGCCGTGCGCGCGACCTCGCGCAGTCCGGGCACCTTGAACTCGCCGAAGTTGCGGTGCTCGAGGGCCACGTGGCGCGTCCTGCTCGCGGCCGCGCCGCTCGCATCGTCGCTGTACGGCCCCAGCAGGTTGCGCGGGTCGGCGAGGAGCTGCCTGATCCCGCCGTGGCGCCCCGGGTCGACGCGGCCCGGGGCGACGAAGTACGGCACGCCGACGTCGGCGAACTCGCCGTTGGTGAATGCCGGCCCGAAGTGGCAGAAGCTGCAGTTGCCCCGCCCGACGAAGAGGGCGAGTCCGCGCCGCGCGGCCGCCGGGTAGGCTGCCGCGGCGGCGGCATCGCCGCGCGCGAGCGCGTCGCGGAACTCGTCGAACGGCGTGCGTCCGGTGACGAGCGTCTCGAGGAACGCCGCGAGCGCCTTCCCGGCGTCGACCAGCAACGCCTCGGCGTCGGCGCCGGCGAGCCGCGCCGCGCCGAACGCGCGCTCGTAGCGGCAGGCGAGCGCCGGGTCGGCGCGGATCAGCCTCGCGACGTGCGCCGCGTCGGCGGCGAGCTCGAGCGGGTGCACGATCGGCTTCACGCTCTGCAGCCACAGGCTGTCGGCCGCGCCGTCCCAGCCGAACCAGCGCGCGAGCCCGACGTTGAGCACGCTCGGCGTGTTGCGGTCGAGCAGCGCGCGGCCGCGCGCGCGCGCCCGGCCGTCGGTGAAGGCGCGCCCGGGAACGTGGCACGCGGCGCACGAGAGGGCGCCGTCGAGCGCGAGACGCCGGTCGAAGAAGAGGCGCCGCCCGAGCGCGATCGCGTCCGGCTGCCCCGACGCGCGGTTGCTCGGGTCGCGCAGCACCGGCTGCGGCCACGGGCCGTGCTGCAGGACGCGGCGCACCTCGGGCCCGGTGAGCCCGGTCGCGCCGGCCGGCGGCGCGAACGCGAGCATGGCCGCCGCGAGAAGCGGCGCGCCCGCGCGCGCGAAGGCGCCGGACCTCATTCGAGCGGCACGTCGCGGACCGCGCGCTCGACCTCGGCGCCGGCCTCGACGTCGAACACGATCTGCCAGCGTCCGGGCATGTGAAAGAGCAGCCCTTCGGCGCGGTAGCGCGCGCCGCCGGCCGATGCGACGGTCGCGCGGTAATTCATGCCGTGACGATGCTCGGGCATGTGCGCGTCGACACGCAGCCCGGTCGGCCGCGGCGCCGCCCGCTTCGGACAGACCTCCGCGTCGAGCGCGAACGCCCGCCCGACCGCGATCGGCGCGGGCGCGGGCCGGAAGGCGACCACGTAACGGGCGGATTCGGCGCGCTCGACGCCGGCGCCGAGCCGCGCTCCGCACGGTTCGGCCGCCGCGGCTGCGAGCGGCAGCGCGAGCAGCGGCGGCACGGCGAGGCGACGCGCCAGGGCGCGCGCGCCGCTCATCCGCCGGCGCCGCCCTGCGGCGAGCGCTGCCGGTCGAACGCGCCGCCGATCACCGCTTCGCCGTTCCTCCACGCGATGCGCTCGGCGACCTCGCGCGGCAGATCGGCGAGCCATTCGCGCGACCAGCGCGCGTGCTCGGGCAGGTAGTGCCAGCGCTCGGGAACGTAGGTGTCGGTGCCGACCATGAACCGGTCGGGGAACTCGAGGAACGCCGCGCGCCACTCCGGCACCACCTTTCCGCCTGCCGCGTGGTCGGTGCGGAACGCGAGGTCGGCCCAGAGGTTCTGGTGCTTGCGCAGCATCTCGCGCACGCGTTCCGGGCGCTCGAAGCCGGCGTGCGCCCACAGGATGCGCGCCTGCGGCCACTGCGCGAACAGCCGCTCGACCGCGTCGGCGTCCGAATGCGCGTGCAGCATCAGGCCGTACTCGCGGGCGAGCGCGACCATGCGCCGCGGCACCGGCAGGTCGGCGTCCGCGCCGAACAGATGGAATTCGCCGATCGCGACGAACCGGTAGCGGCGCAGGCGCTCCTCGAGGTAGCCGACGATCGCCTCGTCGCGCACCCAGGTCGCGATGTCGCCGCGCGTGCGGTATGGCCGCAGCTCGGGCACGACGAGGTCGGGCGCGGCCTCGTAGAGCATCTGGGTGCCCTGGTCGTTCGAGCTCGACACCAGCGCGCGCTTGAGGCCGGCCTTGCGCATCAGCGCGACCGCGTCCTTCGGCGGCACGGTCTCCCACGCGTCGTGGCTGTAGTGCACGTGGGCGTCGAACACCGGCAGTTCGGCGCCGGCGGCCGCCGGCGCGAGCACGGCGGCGATCAGGGCGAGGACGAGCTTGGGCATGGTCGGGGCTCCTGGGTCGGGCGCCGGGCGGGGCGCAGCCGCGCGCCCGGGCCGCCGCGCCCGGCCTTGCGTTCGTGTGATCCGGACGGTGGTTGGGGTCGCGGCAGGCCGATAGTATAGGCGCCCCGAAATCCGGCCCGGCCGGCGCGATCGATGGCGGCACCCTCGCACACCGTACTGGCGGTCGACGACGATCCCGAGCTGCTGCGCCAGCTCGAGCTGCGCCTGCGCTGCGAGGGCTTCCGCGTGCTCACCGCGGCGAGCGGCGAGCAGGCGCTCGCGATCCTCGGCCGCGAGCAGCCGCATCTCGTGCTCACCGACCTGCGCATGTCCGGCATGGACGGGCTCGCGCTCTTCGCCGCGATCCGCAAGTCGCATCCGCGCCTGCCGGTCATCATCCTGACCGCCCACGGCACGATTCCCGAGGCGGTCGCCTCGACCCGCCAGGGCGTGTCGGGCTTCCTCACCAAGCCGTTCGAGGCGCACGTCCTGCTCGAGGAGATCCGGCGCGCGCTTGCCCAGGCGGCCGTCCCGGCGCACGACGGCGCGGAGACGCCGGCGTGGCGCGCCCAGGTGATCACGCGCAGCGTGCGCATGCAGGCGATCCTAGACGAGGTCGCGGTGGTCGCCGAGACCGACGCGAGCGTGCTGGTGACCGGCGACACCGGCAGCGGCAAGGAGCTGCTCGCCCAGGCGATCCACGACGCGAGCCCGCGCCGCGACGGGCCGTTCGTCGCGATCAACTGCGGTGCCCTGCCCGAGCCCCTGCTCGAGTCGGAGCTCTTCGGGCACGTCAAGGGCGCCTTCACCGGCGCGGTACGCGACCACAAGGGCCTCTTCCAGTCGGCCGCGGGCGGCACGCTGCTCCTCGACGAGATCGGCGACATGCCGCACGCGCTGCAGGTGAAGCTGCTGCGCGTGCTGCAGGAGCGCGAGGTGCGCCCGGTCGGCGGCCTGCGCGCCGTCCCGGTCGACGTGCGGGTGATCTCGGCCACGCACCGCGA
The DNA here is from genome assembly GCA_023383795.1 of Burkholderiales bacterium. GTDB lineage: Bacteria > Pseudomonadota > Gammaproteobacteria > Burkholderiales > SG8-39 > JAABRB01. The sequence continues at coordinate 34,410 of JAHDYJ010000004.1, forward strand.
CCTCGAGCAGGCGAGCCGCGAGGGCCGCTTCCGCGAGGACCTCTACTACCGGCTGAACGTCGTGCACTTCGCGCTGCCGGCGCTCGCCGAGCGGCGCGAGGACATTCCGCTCCTCGCCGGCCACTTCCTCGACACGCTGAAGGCGAAGTACCGGCGCCCGATCACCGGGTTCGCGCCCGAGGCGATGGAGGCGCTCCTGAAGGCGCCGTGGCCGGGCAACGTGCGCCACCTCTACAACGTCGTCGAGACGTGCGTCGCGCTCTGCCCCGGCCCGCTCGCCACGCGCGCGCTGGTGGAGCGCGCGCTCAACCGGCCGAGCGACGACCTCGCCTCGTTCGACGAGGCGCGCCGGGCGTTCGAGCGCGACTATCTCGCGCAGCTCCTCAAGATGACCGGCGGCAACGTGAGCCAGGCCGCGCGGCTCGCGAAGCGCAACCGCAGCGACTTCTACACGCTGCTCAACCGCCACGGGCTCGAGCCCGCCGCGTTCAAGGCCGCCGGCGACTGAAACGCCTTCCGCGCGGGCGCGTTGGCCGCCGCCAACACGCAATTCGCTTTGAAATCCATTGCTTAGAGGAGAGGCCGGCGCCGGTGTTGGCATTCGCGAACAGGCGGGACGCCCATCCGCGGCCATCGTGCTCCCACAACACCTTGTTTCATTGATGGTTTCTTTTCTGGCACGGAAGTTGATGTGTCCGGTGCAAGCACCCGCGTCGATTCCGCGAGGAACGAGACGGGACACCGGACGAACGCCGACAACCCGAGGAGAGAGAACCATGAAACGCACCATCGCCACGCTGCTGACCGCTACTGCGGCCGCCGCCCCGCTCGCCGCCACGAGCGCCCTCGCCGCCGAGCCCGCCGTGCAGGTTGCGATGCTCGCGCCCGCGCACGAGGTCCATCCGCAGGCGTATGGTTCGCGCGGGGTCGCGCTCGCCCCCGAGCAGATCGTGACGCCCTACTCCGGCGTCGCCCAGGCGATGAGCGCGCGCTACACGCCGCTGCCGGGGTTCGCGCAGATGCTCGCCGATCCGGCCGCGGAGAAGCTCAAGGCGCAGCGCGCGGCATCCCGGCGCGAAGTGCTTCGGTACAGCATCGACGTGCGCGACCCGCGCCTGCAGGGCTGGGTGAACATGCTCGCGGCGAACTGACGCCCGCCCCTCACCCCCACCCCGCCCGGGCGCGCCGCGCCGCCCGCCCGGGCGTTCAGCGCCCGGCCAGGCGCCGCGCGACGAGCGCCCGCAGCGCGTCGAGGTCGAAGGGCTTGGTGACGTAGTCGTGGGCGCCGAGATCGAGCCCGAGCTTGCGGTGGTCGCGCTCGGCGCTCGCGGTCAGGAACACGAACGGGATCGCCGCGGTGGCCGGATCGGCGCGCAGCGCGGCGAGCACCTCGAAGCCGTCGAGCTCGGGCATGCGCACGTCGCACAGGATCAGGTCCGGCCGCTCGGCGCGCGCAGCCGCGAGCCCCTGCCGGCCGTCGGCCGCCTCGATCGCCTCGTGCCCCTCGAGCCGCAGGAAACGCCGCAGGTTCGCGCGGATCTCCGCCTCGTCCTCGATGATCAGGATCCTAGCCATGGGCCGCGTTCGGCAGGGTCACCGTGAAGCGCGTGCCGCGCCCCGGGGCGCTCGCCAGCGCGATCGTCCCGCCGTGCAGGTCGACCGCCTTCTTCACGATTGCGAGCCCGAGGCCGGTGCCGGCGATGTTGCCGACGTTGCGCGCGCGGTGGAAAGTCTCGAAGAGATGCGGCAGGTCTTCCTCCGGGATGCCGATGCCCGCGTCGGACACGGTGAAGACCGCCCGCTCGCCGTTGCAGGTCACCTCCAGCGCGACCGGCGCGCCGTCGGGCGAGTACTTGAGCGCGTTCGAGACGAGGTTGCCGAGGATGTGCTGCAGCAGCCGCTCGTCGAAGCGCGCGCCGCCGCACGCGCCCGCGAAGCGCAGCGCCACCCGTGAGGGCGCGCCCGCGGCGTGCCCGTCCGCGTGCTCGGCCTCGCGGATCACGCGCCGGCAGAGCGCCTCGACGTCCACCGGCCCGGGCTTGAACTCGAGCCGGCCCGCTTCGGCGCGGCCGATCACCAGCACCTGGTCGAGCATGCCGGCCATGCGCCGGACCGAGTTGCGGATGCTGCCGAGGAGCTCGGTGCGCTCGCCCGGCGCGAGCCGCTCGCCGTAGTCGCGCAGGAGCTCCGCCGACGAGAGGATCGTGGCGAGCGGCGTGCGGAATTCGTGCGAGGTCATCGACACGAAGCGGGACTTGAGGTCGGAGAGCTCCCGCTGCTTCTCGAGCGCCACGCGCATGCTTTCCTCCGCGGCATGGCGCCGCGTGACGTCCACCGCGGTCCAGATCACGCCCTGCTCCGGCCTGCCCGGGTAGAGGCTCGCGCCGTAGAGCTCGAGCCACATGCGGGATCCGTCCTTGCGCCGCACGGGCAGCTCGGCGGCATACGTGCCCGCCGCGGCGAGCGCGGCGTAGGCCTCCCCGCCGAACCGCTCGAAGCTCGCGTCGTCCTCGAAATGGAGCCGGCTCGTCCGGCCGATCAGCTCGTCGGCGGCGTAGCCGGTCATCTCGCAGAACCGCGGATTCACCCACACCCGCCGCCGGTTCACGCTGAACGTGATGCCGACCAGCGTGTTGTTCAGGATGGCCCCGCGCTCGGCCGAGGTCCGCTGCACCGCGTCCTCGAGGGCCTTGCGGCCGGTGACGTCCACGAACGTCCAGATGGTGCCGCGCGCGAGATCGTGGCGGTCGATCGCCTGGCCGTGGAGCTCGACCCAGATGAGCGTGCCGTCCTTGCGCCGCATCCGGCACTCGGTGCTGTAGGCGCCGTGCGTCGCGATCCGCGGATAGGCCTCCCGCCCCAGCGCCTCGTGACTCGCGTCGTCGGGAAAGTGGATCCGGCTCGAGTTGCCGACGAGCTCGGCCGGCTCGAAACCGAGCATCTCGGCGAAACGGCGGTTCACCCACTGGTGCACGCGGTTCACGCTCAGCGTGACGCCCACCAGCGTGTTGTTGAGGATCGCCTCGCGCTCGCTCGACGCGCGCCGCAGCTCGGCTTCCAGCAGCTTGCGCGGCGTGATGTCGCGCACCACCCAGACGCGGCCTGAGCGCGGGTCGCGCGGATCGGTGAGCTTGCCGGAGGCGAGCACCCAGACGAGCGACCCGTCGGCCCGGCGCAGCTGCACCTCGGCCTCGTATGCGCGCCCGGTGCGCGCCGCGGCGAGCACGGCGTCGCGCATCCGCTCGAACTCCGATCGCGACAGGAAGATCGACTCCATCGTCCGTCCGATCTGCGCCGTCCGATCGACGGCGAAGAGCTGCTCGGCCGCCCGGTTCAGCCACTGGACGCGCGCCTCGGCGTCGACGAAGATGATGCCGACGATCGAGTTCTCGAGAATCAGCTCGCGCTCGATCAGGGTGCGGCGCAGATCCTCCTCGAGCCGCACCCGGCGGGTGACGTCGGTGAAGAGGTTCAGGCTCGCCGGGCGGCCGCGCCAGTCGACCTCGACGCTCTTCACCTCGAGCACGACCCAGTGCCCGGCGCGCGTGAGCAGTCGCAGGTGCCGGACGTGGTCCGCGCCGGCCACGGCGGCGTGATCGATGCGGCGCACGCCGCGCAGCGCCTCGGGGCGGTCGTCCGGATGCACGTATTCGAGGAACCAGTGCCCGACGACCTCGTCCGGCGCGTAGCCGCTGATCGCGAGCACCCGCGGGTTCGCGAACACCATCAGCTGATCCTGGACGATGACGATCCCCTCGGTCGCGTTGTCGACGACGCTGCGGTACTGCTCCTCCGAGCGGCGCAGCGCGTCCTCGGCGGTGCCGCGCGCGAGCGCGTTCGCGCGGAACACCTGCAGCATGCGCGCGAGATCGCCCACCTCGTCCGGCGCGGCGGGCTCCTCGACGTCGCGCGAGAGATCGCCGGCCGCGAACGCGGCGACCGTGCCCATCAGCGCGCCGAGCGGCCGGCGGATCGATCGGGCGATCGTCCAGCTCGTCGCGGCCCCGGCCGCGATGACGAGCGCGGCAAGGGCACCCAGCATGGCGAGCGCGAACGCGCGCTCCCGCGCGTGGGCCGCGCGCAGCGCCATCCGGCGCTCGTCGCTCTCGCCGAGGATGGACTCGATCAGCGCGGTGAGGCGCCGCGCGCCGAGGTCCACGTCCTCGTCGAGCACGCGGCGCTGCCGCTCGAACATCGCGGCGAGGTGCTCGAGCTCCTCCTCCAGCGCGCGGGTGCGCGCGCCGATCGCCGCGAGCGCCTCGCGCTGGAGCTCGGTCGCGGCGAGATCGAGCATCACCGGGACCGCGCTCGCGATGCGCCCGAGACTCGCCTTCGCCTCGGCGCGCGAGCCGGCGTCGCGCCGGAGGTAGAAGGCGTTCAGGTTCAGCATCGCGCCGACGAACGCCTCGTGGGCCTTGCCGAGCGACGGGGCGAGCAGGTCGGTGCGCTCGACGCGCAGCGTCCCGCGGATGATCGCGAACAGCCCGGACGTCTCGCGCCCGGCCTTGAGGACGCGCGCCTCGTAGGCGCCGATGATCTGCGGATCGAGCTCGACCAGCGCGTCGAAGCCGGCGACGAGCTGGCGCAGCGCGGCCCGCGCCGCACGCAGCCGGCCGCGAATGCCGGGGTCGGGCAGCGCGCTCTCCTCGATGCGCCGGCCGAGATCCTCGCCGAGCCGGCGCACTTCGGCCTGGAGCGCCGGCTCCGGCCGGACGAAGTATTGCCGGACGAGCCCTTTCAGCCGCTCGCTGTCGCGCTCGATGCGCTGCAGCTCGAAGTCGAGCGCGTACCGCGCCTCGAGCCGGCGCTGGAAGCGCTCCTGCGCGGCCTCGTGGCGCCAGGCGAGCCCGAGCAGCACGCAGGCGATGGCGAGATTGACGCCGAGCAGCAGGAAGATGCGGCGGCGGATCGGGATCCGCCGCAGCCAGGCCTCGACCGCGCCGGGGCCGGCGGCGCTGCGCGCGCGGCTCATCGGCGGCCGCACCGCGGACGACGCGGCGTCACCGCGGCGCTACGGCGCCATCGCCCGGATCCGCTCGAGCATCGCCTTCAGGCGCGGATCCCTGACGTGCCGCTCGTACATCGGCCGCACGCGCTCGGCGAGCTCGCGCATCGCCTCGGGCGCCGGCCGGATCACCACGACGCCGGCGGCGCGCACGCGCGCTTCCGACTGGCGCTCGCGCTCGCTCCAGAGCTCGCGCATGCGCCGCACCGACTCGGTCGCGCACCGGCGCACGAGCGCGCGGTCGGCCGGCGCGAGCCGCTGCCAGCGGGCCATGGACATCACCAGCACCTCCGGGGCCATCGAGTGCTCGGTCAGCGTGTAGTGGGGCGCCACGCGAAAGTGGCCCGAGCTCTCGTAGGAGGGCCAGTTGTTCTCGGCGCCGTCGACCAGCCCGGTCTCGAGCGCAGTCATCACCTGGCCGTAGGGCAGCCCGACGCCGCGCGCACCGAGCGCGGCCACCAGGTCCACGAAGAGCTGCGACTGCTGCACCCGCAGCTTGAGCCCGCGGAAATCGTCCGCCGCGCGCACCGGCCGGTCGCGGGTGTAGAACGAGCGTGCCCCGGAGTCGTAGAACGCGAGGCCGACCAGCCCGTGGCGCTCGAACGCGGCCAGGATCTCCGCGCCGACCGGCCCGTCGAGGGCGCGGCGCATGTGCTCGGTCGAGCGGAACAGGAACGGCAGCGACGGGATGACCGTCTCCGGGACGACGTCGTTGAACGGCGCGAGGTTCACGCGGTTGAGATCGATCGCGCCGCTGCGGGTCTGCGCGATGGTCTCCTTCTCCTCCCCGAGCTGGCGCTCCGCGAACACCCGGATCCGGTAGCGGCCGCCGGAGCGCGCCTCGAGACGCTCGCCCATGTACAGCACCGCCTGCACCGTCGGGTAGCCCGCCGGATGGGTGTCGGCGGCGCGCAGCGTCGTCGCGCCCGACGCCGCGGCCGAGCACAGGCCGAGCAGGACGCCCAGGCCGATCACGCGTTTCATCCGCCCTCCTCGGGCAGGAGCCTAGCGCCGGCCCGCGGGCGGACGCTTTGACCTGCCTCACGCCGCGCCGCGGCGGCGGTGCGGACGAGCCCCGGCCTAGGAGAAGACGTCGTTCATCAGGTTGAAGCCCCAGGCGACCGCGAACAGCGCCTCTTCGGTCGACACCTCGCTCGACACGCCGCCGGCGCCTTTGACCGGGAGCATCGTCTTCTGCGCACGGTCGTAGCGGTGCACCGAGGCGACGTGAATGACCTCGCGCGCGCCGACGAAGCTGTAGCACGTGTTCGCGATGATGGGATCGTCGTTCACCGGCGTGCCCGAAATGAGGGCGGCGACCGCGCCGGCGCAAACCTTGGCCTGCTGGTTCGCCATGTGCCCGGACTTCGGCATTCCGGGCGCCGCGGCCACCGAATCGCCGATGACGTGGATGCCGCGTGCGGCCACCGACTCGTAGGTCAGGAAACCGACCCGACACCAGCGCTCGTTCGCCGCGACCAGGCCGGCCTGGTAGGCGATGCCCCCCGCGCGCTGCGGCGGAATGACGTTCAGGCAGTCCGCCCGCACCTCCCCTTGGAGATCGAACTTCATGACCCCGCGGGTCGCGTCCACCGCTTTCAGGTCGGCGTTCGGGACGTATTCCACCATCCCCGGATACCGGGTGCCCCACACGTGCGAGAAGAGCGCCTTCTTGGACTGGATGTCGGGATTGGCGTCGAACACGAGCACCTTGCCCTTCGGGTTGCGGGTCGTCAGGTACGACGCGATCATGCTCGCGCGCTCGTACGGCCCCGGCGGACAGCGGAACGGCGCCTTCGGGATGTGGATCGCGACGACGCCGCCCGGGGGCAGGTCCGCGATGCGCTTGCGCAGCAGGAGCGTCTGCGGGCCGGCCTTCCACGCGTGCGGCACGCGCTCCCGCGCCGGCTCGGTCTGGAGGCCGGCGATGTCGTCGTAGACGAAGTCGACGCCGGGTGCGACGATCAGGCGATCGTAGGCGATGCGCTCGCCCTGGTCGGTGCGGACCTCGCGCCGCGCCGGATCCACCTGGGTCACCGTGGCGTGCACCAACTTCACGCCGTGCCGCTCGGCGAGACGTCCGTAGTCCCGCTTGAGATCGCGCAGGCTGAGCGATCCGGCGAGCACCCGGTTGCTGAGCGGGCACGAGATCCACTCCCGGTTCGGCTCGATCAGAACCACCTCGATCTCCGGCGCCCACACCCGCAGGTACTTCGCCGCGGTCGCGCCGGCGAAGCCGCCGCCCACCACGACGACCGTGGCCCGGGACGCAGCGCGCAGCGCGCGCGGCCAGAAGCCGGCTGCAAGCCCGGTCGCGGCAAGCGTGTGCAGGAAGTTTCTGCGCGTCGGGTCCATCGCGTGCTCCTCCGCTGGGGTGTGGACCGTCGTCATGGCTTGACCCTCGAGAAGTACTCGGAGATCTGCCTCAGCTCTCCGTCGGAGTAGCCCTTCGCGTGCTGGTGCATCACCGTGGCCGGACGCTCTCCGCTCTTGAAGGCGAGCATCAGGGTGTAGAGCTCGTCCGCCTTGCGTCCGGCGATCGGCGGCATGCCGCCTTCGGAGCGCCCTTCGGTGCCATGGCACGCCGCGCAGCTCGCCGCCCACTGGCGCACCTTGTGCTGGTCGCTCTGCGCCAGCGCCGGCCCCCAGGCCACCAGCGCGGCCAGCACCCACGCGGTGCTTCCACTGTTCCGCGTCATCGGGTTCTCCCTGTCGGATGTCGTCTCATTGCACCCTTGCAGTCACGCACATCATGCGCCGCAGCGCAACAGATCCGGGCATGCAAGCGTGATCGAATCGGCTTCCGAGGCGTGCGCGGCAAGAGAAATGAATCTCATGTGCCGAAGTCCGGACAGCGCGGTTCGTGCGGCGCCCGGCAGCGGCTAAGCCGTGAGCCGACGGTACACGCCCGCAACCTGCAGCGGCAGCCGCCGCACGTCGTCCACCAGGACGAAGTTCGCCGCGCCGTACATGTGGGGCAGGTAGGCTCGCGCCTGCTCGTCGATGGTGATGCAGAACGGATGGACGCCGGCGCGGCGCGCCTCGACGAGCGCCTGGCGCGTGTCCTCGATCCCGTACTCCCCGCGATAGCCGTCGCCGAAGTCGTCCGGCTTGCCGTCCGAGAGCGTCACGAGCAGGCGCGTGCGCGCGTCCTCGGCGGCGAGCATGCGCGTGATGTGGCGGATCGCAACGCCCATGCGCGTGTAGTCCTGCGGCATGATTCCGGCGATCCGCGCCTTGACCTCGGCGCCGTAGGGCTCGTCGAAACGCTTGACGCGGTAGAGCTCGCAGCGCTTGCGGGTCATCCCCGAGAAGCCGTAGATCGCGTAGCGGTCGCCGAGCACCTCGAGCGCCTCGCACAGGAGCACGAGCGCCTCGCGCTCGGCGTCGTTGATCCAGCCCTTGGTCGAGCCGCTCATGTCGACCAGGAACATCACCGCGATCGAGCGCTCGGTCCGGTGCCGCCGCACGAAGAGCCGCTCGGGCAGCTCGCGTCCCGCGGCGGCGTCGGCGAGCCCGGCCACCGCGGCGTCGAGGTCGATGCCGTCGCCGTAGGGCTCGCGCCGGTGCAGGCGATCCTCGCCGCGCAGCGCCTCGAACGTGCGCTTCAGGCTCGCGATCTGCGGCCGGTAGCGCTCCAGCGTGCGCCAGACGAAGGCGGGGTCGCCGGGATGCACGTCGCGGCTGCGCAGGACGCACCAGCCCCGCCGGTAATGCCGCCGCGCGTAGTCCCATTCGTCGTAGACCGCCGCGCCCGCCTCGGCCTCCGCGGCGCCGTCGTCGCCCGCCGCGCCGGCCGGGGTGCTCGGCGCGTAGGCGCCCGCGCCGGCGGGCTCCAGGTACTCCGGCGGCAGCGTGCCGAGATCCTGCAGGATCGATTGCATCAGGCTCGCGGCGTCGGCCGGCGGCGAGACCGCCGCGCCGTCGAGGAAGAGCTCGACCGTGCGCTCGCCGGTCGCGGCGGACTCCGAGACGCGCGCCTCGAAGCGGCCCGGCCCCGCGCCCGGCGCGCCGCCCTCCTCCCGCTCCGCGTCCCGCAGGCCGCCGAGCAGCGCGCGGAAGGTTTCGCGCTCGCGTCCGATCCGTGCCTCGCGCACCTCCTGCGCCCGCTCCGGATGCAGGCGCACCACGTAGGGCCACGCGGGCGGCGCACGCGCGAGGTCGACCGCGCCGAGCGCGGCAAGCGTTGCCTCGAGCGGCGCGTCCGGGTCGGCGAGCGGCGCCGCCGCGGCCGCGACGCGCGCGTCGGGGGCGGGCTGCTGCAGCACGCGCATGTCGCGCGCCAGTCCGGGCAGCGCGCGCTCGAGCTTCGCCCCGAGACGCACCGCCTCCAGGAACGCGAGCCAGCGCCGCACGCGGGCCGGATGCGCGCTCGCCTCAACGGCGGCCCCGAGCGCCGGCGCGAAGGTTTCGAACCGGCACTGCGCCCACGCGAGCGCCGCCATCGCCTTGTAGACGAGGAAGTTGCGGTTGCGCGCCGCGTACAGCGTCACCTCGTGCGGCAGGTACACCGTCTCCGTGTCGGTCCAGGGCTCGTCGGCCGCCGCGACCCGCAGGCGACGGCCGGAGAGACCCCACAGGAAGAGCTCGAGGACGCGGCCCGCGTCCTCGAAGCGCACGGCGTCGGCCTGCGCGTCCCAGGAGCGCACGAAACCGGTCAGGTCCTTGAGCGCCGCGCTCGCCGCGTACATGCTGCCATGGTCGTACACGTCCATCGCCTGCACGAGCCAGGCCTCGGCGCCGCGCTCGCCGAGCACCGCGAGGGCGCGCGGGGCAGCGGCGGCGAACTGGTAGGCCAGCTCGGCGCTCGAGCGCGCGACGACGCCGGCCCAGTGCAGCACGAAGTCCTGCTGGCCCCGTTCGAGCGCGGCGAGACCGGGCACGAGCGCGGCGGCGGTGCGGCGTGACGAGAGGCAGGCCTCGAGCAGGTCCTCCAGGCGCTCTTCGAGCTCGGAAGCCGAAAGCCGTGCGTTCATGGCGTCGCGAGCGTCGCACCTTCGTCCCGCCCCTCCCCCCGCCAGGGGGAAGGTGAGGGACGCGGCGACTCAGAAGACCGAAGCGACGAGCTCATTCAGCGCAGCGAGCGTCTCCGGTTCGTCGGTGAGCGGCTCTGCGATCGCCGCAAGACAGGCCGTGCGCGGCGCCACGCCGAGCATGACCAGTTTGCCGGCGTGCACCAGCAGCCGGGTGCTCGCGCCTTCGTCGAGGCCGTTTCCCTTGAGGTTGCGCGTCATGCCCGCGAGCCGCACCAGGCGCTCGGCCGTGCCCTCGTCGACGCCGGTCTCGTGCGCGACGATGCGGCGCTCCAGCGCCGGCTCCGGATGCCCGAACTCGATCGCGACGAAGCGCTGCCGCGTGCTCTGCTTGAGCTCCTTCAGCACGCTCTGGTAGCCGGGGTTGTAGGAGAGCGCCAGCAGGAACTCGGGCGGCGCGCGCAGGACCTCGCCGGTCTTCTCCACCGGCAGGATGCGGCGGTCGTCGGCGAGCGGGTGGATCACGACGGTGGTGTCCTTGCGCGCCTCGACGATCTCGTCCAGGTAGCAGATCGCGCCGAGCCGCACTGCGGCGGCGAGCGGGCCGTCCACCCACACCGTCTCGGCGCCGATGATCAGATAGCGGCCGACGAGATCCGACGCGGTCAGGTCGTCGTGGCAGGAGACGGTGACGAGCGGCCGCCCGAGCCGCCAGGCCATGAACTCCATGAAGCGCGTCTTGCCGCAGCCGGTCGGCCCCTTGAGAAGCACCGGCACGCGGCTCGCGTGGGCCGCCTCGAAGAGGCGCACCTCGTCGCCGACCGGCTCGTAGTAGGGCTCGGATCTGACGAGGTACTGGTCGGCGCTGTGGGCGCGGGTGTCCATGACGAAGTGGACAGTGGACAGTGGACAGTTGGCAGTTGGCAGTTGGCGGTTCAACGAAGCCTAGGCACGCGCATCGCTCCGTCTGCTGCCCACTGCCCACTTTCTTTTCAGTCGTCCAGGCTGTCGTACATCCGGTCCTGCTCGGCGGCGCGCCTCGCGGCCGCCTCGCGCTCGGTCGCCTCGACCTTGTCCTTGTAGCGTGCGAGGCGCCGCGCGGCGGCATCCCGGCGCAGCGGAATCGACATCTCGCCGAACAGCGTCTGGCGCAGGAAGCGCATCGCGAACGAGAGCAGCGTCTCGTCGTCGCTCGCGATCGCGCGCAGAAGGCCGGGCTCGAGCTCGAAGAGCTCCTGGAAGCCGGGGCTCATCACGAACGCACGGAAGCCGTCGACGTCATAGCTCGCGAGGAAGAAGAGCTCGAGGCTCTTCTGCGACGGCTTGCCGATCGCCGGCCCGCCCGAGCGCTTCTTCAGGATGATGCGCCGCCATTCCCGGTTCGCCTCGTCGTACGGCTCGAGGCCCTGCTCCCGGCGGTACTCGCGCACGGTCTGCTCGTGCGGCTCCTGGTGCCCGAGGCAGTGGGCCTCCTTCACGACGAAGTACGCGTCCTCGTCCGCGGCCGACTCCTTCCGCCGCATCGACATCAGTCCGAGCGCGTAGTAACGGCACGCCGAGGGCCGGTCCTCGTAGACGCTGCAGCCTTCGGGCGTGAGGTAGATGCACTCGTTCGAGCCCTCCTTCGTCTTGAGCTTCAGCCCCGGCATGCCGTGCCCGTCCATCTGGAAGTCGCGCGTGTCGCGGTCGATCCACTCGCGCGCCGGGAGGTCGAAGCGTCGCTTCAGCCGCAGCACGTCGTAGGGCGTCAGCATGATGTCGATGTTCCGGCAGCACTGATTGAAGCATGCAATGCCTTTATGGCAGCGGAAGCGGAACTTGTCAGCCAGGCCGAGCTGCACCGGCTGCACCGGCGAGACGGGCACGGGATCGCGAATGTCTTCGGGGGTCATCTGGGCAGAAAAGCTGCAACAGCGGCCGGGCCAAGCTACCCGAGGGCCCGTCCGATGTCCAGCGGCGCGCGGGGTCGGTCCGCCGCGGGGTCGAGCGCGCTCGCCCGCCGTCGGCGCCGGGGGCCTCGCCGCGGATTTGGCAGCTTTCGTTCGTGCCCGGTAGGATTACGGCTGCGAACGCTGCAGTCGGCGAGACAGAGGAAAAAAACATGAAGCGCACCCGCCCCTTGTCGCTGGGCCTCGGCAACGTCAGCCAGGCCGATCTGGAGGCGGCACCGGACCGCACGCCGCGCGCCGCCCGCGCGAGCGGCCTCGACCGCTCGCTCTGTCGCGCCCTGCTGCGCGCGGCCGGCAGCCCGCCGGTTGCGCTCCGGCTGTGGAACGGCGAGGTCGTCTCGACCGCGGATGCCGCCCCGGTCGCGACGGTCGTGCTGCGCGACCGCGGCGCGCTCTATCGCCTGATCCGGAACCCGGATCTGCATTTCGGCGACCTCTACAGCGTCGGGCGGATCGACGTCGAAGGCGACTTCGTCGCGTTGCTGGAGGCGATCTATCGCGGCATGGGGCACCTGCACGGCAATGCGCTCGTGCGCCTGCGCGAGCGGCTCACGAACCGCCCGCGCGTCAACACCCTCGCCGGGTCGCGCGAGAACATCCACCACCACTACGATCTCGGCAACGAGTTCTACCGGCTGTGGCTCGACACGGCCGCGATGCAGTACACCTGCGCCTACTATCCCGACCCGGCGATGTCGCTCGAGCAGGCCCAGGTCGCCAAGCTCGACCACGTCGCGCGGAAGCTCCGCCTCAAGCCCGGCGACCGGGTGGTCGAGGCCGGCTGCGGCTGGGGCGGGCTCGCGCGGCATTTCGCGCGGAGCTACGGGGTCACCGTCCGGGCGTACAACATCTCGAGCGAGCAGGTCGCCTTCGCGCGCGAGCGCGCCCGCGACGAGGGCCTCGCGGACCGCGTCGAGTACGTGCTCGACGACTACCGCAACATCGAGGGCAGCTACGACGTGTTCGTCTCGGTCGGGATGCTCGAGCACGTCGGGCCCACGAACTACGGCACGCTCGGCGACGTCATCGACCGCTGCCTCGCGCCGCACGGTCGCGGCTTCATCCACTCGATCGGGCGCAACCGCCCGGGCAAGATGAACGCCTGGATCGAGAAGCGGATCTTTCCCGGCGCGTACCCGCCGTCGCTCGGCGAGATGATGGCGATCTTCGAGCCGCGGCGGTTCTCCGTGCTCGACGTCGAGAACCTGCGCCTGCACTACGCGCAGACGCTGCGCCACTGGCTCGAGCGCTTCGAGCGCAACGCGGGGACGATCGAGGACATGTTCGACCCGTTCTTCGTGCGCGCCTGGCGGCTCTACCTCGCCGGCTCCATCGCGGCCTTCACGACCGGATCGCTGCAGCTCTTCCAGGTCGTCTTCGCCCGCGGCGCCGACAACGAGCTTCCCTGGTCGCGGGCGCACCTGCACCCGCAGGCCTGAGCGTCCGGCCGCGCCGCGGCGCGGGCGATCCGGAGCGGCGTGCAACGCGCGCCGGGAAAGCAAACGGGGCCCGGCGTACCGGGCCCCGCTCGCCTGTCCTGGAGGACGCGGCGCCGCTACTTGATCAGCTGGACGTACGGAACCTTCTTGATCTCCCACTGCTTGGTGTTGCGGTCGTAGCGGGAGTTGACGAAGCACTTCCAGTTCTCGTCGTCGATGTAGTTGTGGTCCATCCGGTAGTAGAAGCCCGGGTAACGGGTCTCCTCGCGGAACTGGATGTGCTTCATGTGCGCTTCGGCCGCGATGATGCGGTGGTAGTTCTCCCACGCGCGCAGCAGCTCGTGCAGGTCCTTCGCACGCATCTTCAGCGAGTCTTCCTTCAGCATCTCGAGCTTCTTCTCGGCGACCTTGAGCATCGCGCCGTTGGTCCGGTAGTAGGTCGCCACGCCCGCCACGTACTCGTCCATGAGCTTCTGCAGCCGGAACTGCAGCATCTTGGGCGTGATGTAGTGCGGGTTGACGTCGATCGCGGTGGTGTAGTCCTTGTGCTCGAGGAAGGTCTTGACCGGCCGGTAGATCTCCTCGACGAGCTCCGCGGTCGTGCGCGAGGACTCCGGCTTCCAGTCCTTGTTGTCGAGCGCGAAACGGACCATGGCCTTGGCCGCGATGCGCCCCTCGGTGAACGACCCCGACGAGAACTTGTGGCCCGAGGCGCCGACGCCGTCGCCGGCGGTGAACAGCCCCTTCACCGTGGTCATCGAGCGATAGCCCCAGCTCCACTCCTCCGGCACGCCCGGCAGGTCGGTCGGCCCGGACACCCAGATCCCGGCGCAGCCCGAGTGCGAGCCGAGCAGATACGGCTCGGTCGGCATGATTTCGGACGGAGTCTTCTCGGGCTCGATGTTCTCGCCGGCCCAGATGCCGCACTGGCCGATCGTCATGTCGAGGAAGTCCTCCCACGCCTCGGCCTCGAGGTGCTTGACCTCCTTTGGCGTCATCTTCTCGGCGAGCTTCTGCATCGCGGTCGGCGTGTCCATGTAGATCGGACCGCGGCCGGCAAGCATCTCCTCGAGCATGATGTGGTTGCGCAGGCAGGTGCCCGGGACGCCGTGGCCGTACTTGCCGAAGCGCTTCTCGTCCTTGATGATGTCGGCGCGCAGGGTCGAGTAGTCCTCGCCGAAGCCGTTCATCACCTTCGCCTTGAAGAGCAGGAACCACGCCCCGACCGGCCCGTAGCCGTCCTTGAAGCGCGCCGGGACGAAGCGGTTCTCCATCATCGTCAGCTCGGCGCCGCACTCGGCCGCCATCGCGTAGGTCGAGCCTGCGTTCCACACCGGGTACCACGCGCGGCCGGTGCCTTCGCCGACCGAGCGCGGCCGGAACACGTTCACCGCGCCGCCCGCCACGAGCAGGCAGCACTTGAACTTGTAGATGTAGAGCTTGTGCTCGCGCACCGAGAAGCCGGCGGCGGCGGCGACCCGGCTCGGGTCGTTCTTGTCGGTGACCAGGCGCACGATGAACACGCGCTCCTGGATGTTCTCCATCCCGAGCGCCTTCTTCGCGGCCTCGGCGACGATCCACTTGTAGGACTCGCCGTTGATCATGATCTGCCACTTGCCCGAGCGCACCGGCTTGCCGCCGGCGCGCAGCGACTTGTCCTCGTCGCCCGGCTGTTTCCAGATCGGCAGCCCCCAGTCCTCGAAGTTGTGGACCGAGTCGTCGACGTGGCGGCCGACGTCGTACACCAGGTCCTCGCGGATGATGCCCATGAGGTCGTTCCTCACGTAGCGCACGTAGTCCGATGGGTCGTTCTCGCCGCAGTAGGTGTTGATCGCCGACAGGCCCTGCGCGACCGCGCCCGAGCGCGACAGCGCCGCCTTGTCGACCAGCTTGATCTTCAGGTTCGCGCCGGCCGCCTTTGCCCACTGGCCGATCTCGAACGCCGCGCCGCAGGCGGCCATGCCGCCGCCGATGATCAGGACGTCGACCTCTTCCTCGACGATCTCGGGATTGCCGAATCCAAACTCTGCCATGTTGCTTCCTTTCAGTCCGGCTGCGCCCGACTCCGGGGCGCCCTGCCGGGGAAACTGTGATGGGTGATGGGTAATGGGTGATGGGTGATGGAAATCCGTCCTCTGCAGACCGGTCGGGGGTAATCAGGGTGGGGCGTCGCGCCCATCACCCGTCACCCTTCGCCCATCACCCTTTGAGGAACTGGCTCATGTCGACCTTGTGCGTCCCCTTCGTGAAGAGCACCTTGTCGTCGGTCGCGTCCTTCCAGTCCGCGGCGGGCTTGCCGCCGTACGGGTCCGCCGAGCCCTCCGGCGTCGTGCGGATCGGGAACTTGAAGCGCTTCACGGTGCCGTTCCGGAACTTGATGGTCCACAGGATCGAGTCCGAGCCGCGCAGCGGCTGGACCGATGCGCCGAGCGGCACGATGTCGGCGTAGTGGCGCACCTCGATCGCGTTCTGCGGGCAGATCTTCACGCAGGAGTAGCACTCCCAGCACTGCTCGGGCTCCTGGTTGTAGGCCTTCATCGCATGGCCGGTCTGCGAGCCGTCCTTGTCGAGCATCATCAGGTCGTGCGGGCAGATGTACATGCAGGCGGTCTTGTCCTGGCCCTTGCAGCCGTCGCACTTGTCGGTACGGACGAAAGTCGGCATTGCCTTCTCCTCGTAAAACCCGTGAATCGTGAATCGTAGCTCGTGAACCGCGGATCGCAAGTCGTCGAAAACCGGTCAGCGCGCCGAGTGTCCGGCGAGCTTCACCTCCACCTTCTCGTGCGCCGCCAGCCCGGCGTAGTACTCGCGCAGGATCTCCAGCACCTCGGGCCGGCTGAACTCGGCCGGCACCGGCGAGCCCTCGGACAGCCACTTGCGCAGCTTCGTGCCCGACACGAGCAGGCGGTCCTCGTCGGCGTGCGGGCAGGTGCGCGCCGAGGCCATGCCGCCGCAGCGGTAGCACCAGAACGTCCAGTCGATCTTGAGCGGGCGCGTCTCGAGCGATCCGGCCGGGATCTCGTCGAAGATGCGGTGCGCGTCGAACGGCCCGTAGTAGCTGCCGACGCCGGCGTGGTCGCGCCCGACGATCAGGTGCGAGCAGCCGTAGTTCTGGCGGAAGAGCGCGTGCAGCAGCGCCTCGCGCGGTCCGGCGTAGCGCATGTCGAGCGGATAGCCCGCCTGCACCACCGTGTTCCTCACGAAATAGCGCTCGATCAGCGCGGCGATCGCGCGAGTGCGCACCTCGGCCGGGATGTCGCCGGGCTTCAGCGCGCCGAGCAGCGAATGCACCAGCACGCCGTCGCAGGTCTCGATGGCGACCTTGGCGAGATATTCGTGCGAACGGTGCATCGGGTTGCGCGTCTGGAAGGCGGCCACCCGCGACCAGCCGAGCGACTCGAACAGCGCGCGCGTCTCGCGCGGCGTCAAGAACAGCGCGCCGTAGCGCTCCGGGAAGCCGCCGGTCGAGAGCACCTTGACCGGCCCCGCCAGGTTCACCTCGCCCTGCTCCATCACCATCTTGACGCCGGGGTGCTCGAGGTCCGCCGTCCTGAACACCATCATGCACTCGTGCGCCTTGTCGATGGCGTACTTCTCGGTGACCTGCATGACCGCGAGGATTTCGCCGTCCCCGCCGTCGGCGAGCGCGATCTCGGCGCCGGTCCGGATCGAGTCCGCCGTGGCGCGGTCGGTGGAGAGCGTGATCGGGATCGGCCAGAAGAGGTCGCTCGCGAGCTTCATGCCGTCGCACACGCGCTCCCAGTCGCCGTGCGTCATGAATCCGTCGAGCGGCGTGAACCCGCCGATGCCGAGCATGATGAGGTCGCCCTTCTCGCGCGAGCTGACCGCAATGCGCGGCAGCGTGCGCGCGCGGGCGAGCGCATCGGCGCGCTCGGCGCCCTCGAGCAACAGCGGCTTGAGTGGTCCCCCACCGTGGGGGTTGACAAGACCTGGCACGCTTTCTCCTGACGGCACGAGCCGCGCGGCGGCTTCGCCGCGCCGGTCTGCCTGGCGGCGCGCCGATCTCTTTCCGGGTCTTCTTGGACGTCGCGCGCCGCCGGAGCACCGGCGGACAATGCCTCGTTCGCGCGCGCGGGATCAGCGAGCACCGTATTCTGACGGGGTCGGCCCGCGGGCAGAAAGTGGTTATTTTGATCCGCTGATAAACCTCCCTGTTTGGGGCCGCGGCGGACGTGCGCGGGCCGCATTTCCGGTCGCGGGACGGCCGCCTTGGTAGACTTGCGGCATCGGACGGGAATTCTGGGGGCGGCGATGAGCGCGGCGGCAAGAACGCAGGCAGTGGCGGCCGGGACGGGCGGCGGCGGGATGGGCAAGCAGGACTTCGCGCCCGACACGCGCTACACGCTCACCTGGCGGGACGAGCGCGGCCGGGAGCGGCCCCTGAACATCTACGTCTACCGGACCTACGACGGCTTCATGGTGGCGCGGGAGACCTCGGGCGCGGGGCTCGTGCGCAAGATCGCCTATGCCGACGTCGTGCGTGTCGTGCTCGCGCAGCCGGTCCCGCCGGCCGCGCGCTACTTCCTGCCGGCCGCCGTGCTCGACGAGAAGAACTGGCGCGACCGGACCACGATGCAGCATTACGCCACCGCGCCGGGGCTCGGCAAGTAGCGTGGGCGAGCAGAGCCCGCCCGCAGCGGACGCGCCCACGCGCTGGCTGGCGCTGGTTGCGGCGCTGCCGCGCGACGACGCGGCCGGGCGCATGCACGCCCTGCGCACGCTCGAAGGCCTCGGGTGCGCGGTGATGCGCGAGGGCGTCTACCTGCTGCCCGACACGCCCGGCAACCGCGCGAGCTTCCAGCGGCTCGTCGACCACATCGCGCGGATCAAGGGCGACGCCTGGCTGCTGCCGGTGCAGACGGAGAGCGCCGCGGAGGCGAAGCGCCTGCGCACGATGTTCGATCGCAGCGGCCGCTACAGCGAGCTCATCAAGACGGTCGAGGGCCTGAAGGCGGGCTTCGGCATCTCCGATCCGACCGCGATCGGGCAGGTCCTCGCCAAGCAGCGGCGCGAGCTCGAGGCGATCACCTCGCTCGACTTCTTCGTGTCGCCGCTGAAGGAGCGCGCCGAGCGCTTGCTCGCCGAGATGGAGGCGCGCGTCCGCGAGATGATGTTTCCCGACGACGCCGCGCCGCCCGGCGCGCTGCCGGCGGCGCGCTCGAAGCGGCAGTACTTCCGGCGGGCCTGGGCCACGCGCAAGCCGCTGTTCGCCGACCGGCTGGCGAGCGCGTGGCTGATCCGGCGCTTCATCGACCCGGAGGCGAGGATGCTGTGGCTGGACAAGCGCGAGCCCTGTCCGGCGACCGCGGTCGGGTTCGCCTTCGACGGCGCCGAGTTCCGCAACTCGAAGACGCGCGTGACCTACGAGGAGCTTCTCGCGAGCTTCAGGCTCGACCGGCAGGCCAGCCTCGTCAAGATCGGCCGGCTCGTGCACGCGCTCGACGCCGGCAACAAGCGCATGCCCGAGGCGGCCGGCGTCGAGACGCTGCTCGCCGGTGCGCGCCACCGCGCCTCGAACGAGGACGAGCTCCTGCGCGAGAGCGAGCGGACCT
This sequence comes from Burkholderiales bacterium, assembly GCA_023383795.1. Lineage (GTDB taxonomy): Bacteria > Pseudomonadota > Gammaproteobacteria > Burkholderiales > SG8-39 > JAABRB01. The sequence goes on from JAHDYJ010000004.1 coordinate 53,349, forward strand.
TCGACCTGCTCTACGAGGCGTACTACGAAATGCCGAAGAAGGAGGACAGCGGACAGTAGTCAGTGGGCAGTAGCCTGCAGTTCACTGTCCACTGCTCCCTGCTCCCTACCCACTGCCCACTGTCCACTATCTCTTGGCGCGCAGCTCCTCGTCGCGCATCCGGCGCAGCTCGCGCAGCCGCGCGTCCACCGCCGACAGCACGTAGAAGTCCGCGTCGCCGGCGCGCTGGGCGAGCTGGAGCTGCTCGATGGCCGCCGGCACGCTGCCCTGCAGGAGGTAGACCTCTGCCAGCATGCGGTGCTGCTCGGTGCGCAGGCCGAGCGCCGAGAAGCTGCGCGCCCGCATCTCGTAGGCCTTCGCGGCGCGCGGATCGAGCCGGGCGACCTCGGCCAGCGCCTCGAGCGCCTCGCGGTGGCGGCCGGCGGCCTGCAGCGCCGAAGCGTAGGCGTAGCCGACCCCGAGGTTCTGCGGATAGCGCGCGTACGCGGCCGCGAGCAACGCGACCGCCCCGGCGTCGTCCCCGGCCGCGCTCTTGACGCGCGCCGCGAGCGTCTCGAGCATCGGGTGCTGCAGGCCCGCGAGCCGCACGCGCTCCACCTCGGCGGCGGCGGACGTGTCCTTTGCGCGCAGCAGCGCCGTGGCGTAGCCGTAGCGCGCGGCCTGCTCGCTGCTGAAGCGCCGGTCGCGCAGGAGCTCGCGGAAGTGGGTCACCGCTTCCTCCGGCCGGTCGACCTCCGCGCGCAGCTTCGCGCGCACCAGGCCGAACTCGATGCTGTCGGCGCGCTGCCGGACGCGCGCCTCCTGCGCACGGTTCTGCATGTCGGCGATGCGCTCGGTCGTGATGGGGTGGCTGCGCAGGTACCCGGGCGCGTTGTTCTCGTAGAGCCGCGTGGAGCGCTGCAGCCGCTCGAAGAAGTCCGGCGCCCCCTGCGCGTCGTAGCCGGCGCTCTCGAGCATCTGGAAGCCGACGCGATCGGCCTCGCGCTCGAAGTCCCGGCTGTAGCCGAGCGCGGCCTGCAGCGGCGCCGCCTGCGAGGCGATCGCCGCCGCCTGCGCCACCTGCGGGCTGGAGCGCGCGGCGAGCAGCGCGAGCGCGAACGCCGCCATGCTGGCGAGCTGCAGCTGGTTCTGCTTGGTGACCATGCGCGCCATGTGGCGCTGCACGACGTGCGCGATCTCGTGCGCCACCACCGAGGCGAGCTCCGACTCGGTCTGCGCGGTCAGCAGCAGCCCGGTGTGCAGGCCGATGTGCCCGCCCGGGAGCGCGAAGGCGTTCACCTGCGGATCGCGGATGACGAAGAACTCGAACGACTGCGTCCCGCCCGCGTACCCGCCGGCGAGACGATCGCCGAGCCGCTGCACGTATGCGGAGACTTCCGGATCGTCCACGTAGGCCGGATCGCGGCGGATGTCGCGCATGATGGCCTCGCCGATCCGGCGCTCCTCGCCGGGCGAGAGATCGGCCTGCGAGGCGTCCCCGAGGTCGGGCAGATTCTGCGCGGCGGCCGGCGGCGCGTACCCGAGGGGCGCGACGGCGAGCGCGACGGCGAGCACGGCCGGCAGCGCACGCCCACAGCGGCGGCGGTCGGCGGCGTAAAGGCGGATGCGGAACATAGGCTTATGATACCCGCGCGGCCGCGAGGTTCCGCACCGGTCGCACACCGCGCGTGGCCCCGTCGGGCATAATCGCCTGCATGGGGAAGGCGAAGGCGACCTCGGGTCCGGTGAAGGCACCGCTCAGCCATTTCGACGCGCACGGCCAGGCGCACATGGTCGACGTCGGCGACAAGGCCGAGACGCAGCGGGTCGCCCGCGCGCGTGGCGCAATCCTCATGCGCCCCGAGACCTTCGCGCTGGTCCGCTCGGGAAGCGCACAGAAGGGTGACGTGCTCGGGGTCGCGCGGGTCGCGGCGATCCAGGCCGCGAAGCGCACGGCGGATCTGATCCCGCTGTGCCATCCGCTCGCGCTGACCCGCGTCGCCGCGGAGTTCGAGCTGGACGAGGACCGCGCGGCCGTGGTGCTGACGGTGACAGTCGAGACGCGCGGCCGGACCGGCGTCGAGATGGAAGCGCTGACCGCGGTGAGCGTCGGACTGCTGACCGTATACGACATGTGCAAGGCCGTGGACCGCGGCATGCGCATCGAGGCGATCCGGCTGCTCGAGAAGTCCGGCGGCCGATCGGGCCACTTCGTCGCGGCCGCGCCCTGAGTCCGCCTGCGCGTCCCGGAGCTTATTAGGGCATCTTATGGTTCCCCTCGGAATTTCGTTGCGCGGTTTCCTTGCCTGGACCGGGGTTTTGTGATTACCCTCTTCGGCCGTACCCGGTACGACTCATACAGTTACTGGAAAAGCGCGGGCGAGCGCGTCGCACCGGTGCATCGGAATCGCAAATCGCGTCTCGTTCGCGCTTTCGAGGTCTCAACCGCTGGCAGGAGGACTGGAGAAGCCATGGATCAAACTCGTAGAGGCGTGCTGAAGGGGGCCGGCACGGCCGGAGCGCTCGTCGCCGCGTTCGCGACCGGCGCGCTGCGCCCGGCCGACGTTTTCGCGGCCTGGAACAAGAGCGCGTTCGACGCGAAGTCGACCGCCGACGCGCTGAAGGCGATGAACATCACCTCGGCCGCGGACAGCGCCGACATCGTGATCCGCGCGCCCGACATCGCCGAGAACGGCGCGGTCGTGCCGATCGACATCACCAGCAAGATCCCCGGCACGCAGAGCATCTCGCTCTTCGTCGAGAAGAACCCGTTCCCGTACGTCGGGACGTTCAACGTCGCGCCGGGCGCGGAGCCGTACGTGCACGTGCGGGTCAAGATCGGCGAATCGTCGAACGTGCGGGCGGTGGTGGCGGCCGCGGGCAAGCACTACCAGACGGTCAAGGAAGTGAAGGTCACCATCGGCGGCTGCGGCGGCTGACCGGGATCGCGACCACAGGGCAACGGAGGAGCGAAAGATGGGCGACCCGATGAAGATCCGGGCGAGGCTGCAGGGCGACGTCGCCGACGTGCGCGTGCTGATGGCCCACCCGATGGAGACCGGCCAGCGCAAGGACCCGTCCGGGAAGGTGATCCCAGCGCATTTCATCAAGGAGATCCGCGCCGAGCTGAACGGCAAGCCGGTGTTCGAGGCGCAGATCAGCCAGGCCGTGTCGCGCAATCCGGTGTTCGCGTTCAGGGTGAAGGGCGCGAAGGCGGGCGACAAGCTGCGCATCACCTGGGAAGACAACACCGGCGACAAGCGCACCGACGAGATCACCGTGGGCGGCTGAGCGCCGCCCGCGTATTCTCCCGGCAAGAAGAAGCGAAGCGCGCCCGGGGTCGCCCCGGGCGCCGCGAGACAGGCGCAGGACGGGCGGCAGCGCCGTTGCTCCGGTCGCCCCGACCGCGCCTCAACCTTAGGAGGAGCTGATGAGACACGCACTCGTGCTGTGCGCCGCCGCGGGGCTGGCTGCAGGGCTCGCCGGCCAGCCGGCCGTCGCCCAGTCCGACGACCGGACGGCCGCCGAGTTCGACAAGTTCCGCGAGGTGCTGGAGGAGGCGAATCCGGCCGAGCTCTGGGAGTTGAAAGGCGAGGAGCTCTGGAAGACGCGGCGCGGCCCGAAGAACGCCTCGCTCGAGCAGTGCGACCTCGGTCTCGGCCCGGGCGTGGTGAAGGGCGCCTACGTGCAGATGCCGCGCTACTTCGCCGACACCGGCAAGGTCATGGACGCCGAGCAGCGGATCGTGCACTGCATGATCACGCTGCAGGGGTTCAAGTACGAGGAGCTCGCGAAGGCGCCCTTCAGCCGCGGCAACTACACCCCCGACCCGGTCTCGATCGTCACCTACGTTGCAGCGCAATCGCGCGAGATGAAGATCGCGGTGCCGCAGAGCCATCCGAAGGAGCGCGAGACCTACGAGATCGGCAAGCAGATCTTCTACTACCGCGCCGGGCCGTGGGATTTCTCCTGCGCGAGCTGCCACGGCGAGGACGGCCTGCGGATCCGCACGCAGAACCTGCCGAACTTCACCAAGCCGGGCGCGCAGGCCGCGCGCAGCTTCATCGGCTGGCCGGGCTACCGGATGACCGGCGGGGTGATGCACAGCCTGCAGTGGCGCATGAACGACTGCTTCCGCCAGCAGCGCTTTCCTGAGCCGGGCTACGCCTCCGACACCATCGCCGCGCTGCTCACCTACATGGGCGTGAACTCGAACGGCGAGCTGTACCGCGGGCCGGGGATCAAGCGCTGACCGACGACGAGGGGGAGAACCGATGAGAAAGGCAATCGTTTTCGCGGGCGTCGCGGCGGTGGCGGCGGGATGCGCGGGCATGGGAGGCGAGATGGCCTACCGCGAGCAGGCCGTCGGGATCATGAAGCGCGACTTCCACGCGCGCGGCATGGCGACGGTGGACCGCCTGAACCAGGACGAGCTGCAGCGCGTCTGCACCCAGTACAACAACAAGCCCCCGGCGGACGTCGAGAAGCGCCTCGAGGCCGCCCAGCTGGCGGCGATCAAGGCCCCTGCCGACGGCAAGTACATGGGCGACTGGAAGCGCGGCCAGCGCATCGCCTCCAGCGGCCGCGGCATGACCTGGAGCGACAAGCCCGGCGCGGCCGGCGGCAGCTGCTACAACTGCCACCAGCTCTCGCCGCAGCAGCCGTCGTTCGGCACCATCGGTCCGAGCCTGCGCGGGTTCGGCAAGACGCGCGGCTACACCGCCGAGATGCAGAAGTACGCGTACGAGCGGATCTACAACTCGAAGGCGTTCTCGCTCTGCTCGACGATGCCGCGGTTCGGCCATTCCGGCACGCTGAACGAGCAGCAGATCAAGGACGTGGTCGCCTACCTGATGGATCCGGCGTCCCCGGTCAACCGGTAGCCGCGACCGGCGGGCACACGGGGGGCTTGGGCGACCAGGCCCCCTTTTTCTTCTTTGCGGCCGGCCGCGGCGCGCCCCCGGCACTCGCTTCCCACTCCTCACGCCTCACTCGATCGACCGATGAACCGCAGAGAATTCCTCGAAGTCCTCGCCGCGGCGGCCGCCGCCGGCCTCGTGCTCGACTCGCGCGCGGCGCTCGCCCAGGCGAGCGCCGATGCGCTCTACCGCGTGCCGAGGTTCGGCAACGTCTCGCTGCTGCACTTCACCGACTGCCATGCGCAACTGCTGCCGGTCTACTTCCGCGAGCCGAGCGTGAACATCGGCGTCGGCGGGGCCGCCGGCAAGCCGCCGCACCTGGTGGGCGAGCGGCTCCTGAAGGCGTTCGACATCGAGCCCGGCACGCCGGAGGCGCACGCGTTCACGTACCTGGACTTCGAGGCGGCGGCGAAGACCTACGGCAAGGTCGGCGGATTCGCGCACCTCGCCACGCTGGTGAAGCGCCTGCGCGCCGAGCGGCCGGACGCGCTGCTGCTCGACGGCGGCGATACCTGGCAGGGCTCGGGGGTGTCGCTGTGGACCAAGGGCGCGGACATGATCGAGGCCTGCAAGGCGCTCGGCGTGGACGTCATGACCGGGCACTGGGAGTTCACCTACGGCGCCGAGCGCGTCAAGCAGGCGGTCGAGAAGGAGCTCGCCGGCAAGATCGAGTTCGTCGCGCAGAACGTGAAGACGCAGGACTTCGGCGATCCGGTGTTCAAGCCCTATACGCTGCGTACCCTCGGCGGCGTGCCGGTGGCGATCGTCGGCCAGGCGTTTCCGTACACGCCGATCGCCAACCCGCGCTACATGGTGGCGGAGTGGACCTTCGGCATCCAGGAGGAGGAGCTGCAGAAGGTCGTGAACGAGGCGCGCGGCAAGGGCGCGCAGGTTGTCGTGCTGCTCTCGCACAACGGCATGGACGTCGACCTCAAGCTCGCGAGCCGGGTGCGCGGCATCGACGCGATCCTCGGCGGGCATACCCATGACGGCGTGCCGCAGCCCACCGTGGTGAAGAATGCCGGCGGCCGGACGCTGGTGGCGAATTCCGGCTCGAACAGCAAGTTCCTCTCGGTCCTCGACATGGAGGTGAAGGGCGGCAAGGTCGCGGGCTACCGGTACCGGCTGCTGCCGGTCTTCGCCAATCTGCTCCCGGCCGACGCGGCGATGGCCGAGATCATCGCCCGCACCCGCGCGCCCTACGAGCAGAAGCTCGGCGAGCGGCTCGCGGTCACCGAGGGCCTGCTCTACCGGCGCGGGAACTTCAACGGCACGTTCGACCAGCTGATTCTCGACGCGCTGATGGAGGTGAAGGGCGCCGAGATCGCGTTCTCGCCCGGCTTCCGCTGGGGCACGACGATCCTGCCCGGCCAGCCGATCACGCTCGAGCACGTGATGGACCAGACCGCGATCACCTATCCCTTCTCGACCCTCTCGGAGCTCACCGGCGCGCAGATCAAGGAGGTCCTGGAGGACGTCTGCGACAACCTGTTCAACCCGGACCCGTACAAGCAACAGGGCGGCGACATGGTGCGCGTCGGCGGGCTCGCCTACACCTGCGTTCCGGGCGCGAAGATGGGCGGCCGCATCGTGGACATGCGCCTCGGCGGCAAGCCGCTCGAGCCGGCGAAGAAGTACAAGGTGGCCGGCTGGGCGCCGGTCGCCGAGGGCGCGAGCGGCGAGCCGATCTGGGAGGTCGTGGCGGGCTGGCTGCGCGCCAGGAAGAGCGTGCCGCCGCGCAAGCTGAATCTGCCGCGGCTGCAGGGCGTCGAGGGCAATCCGGGGATCGCCTGACGCCTGCGCGCCGGGGGCTCACCCGCGGGTGCGCGGCTTCTCGCCGACGAGGCGCATGTCGCGCGGCTCGCGCAGCTTGAACTGCGCCGGCTCCTGGCGGACATTGACCAGGCCGGCTTCGGCCATGATGGCGCCGAGGCTCTGCGGCGTGTAGTTCCAGCGGTGGCACATGAGCGGGTCGCGCCAGGCGGGATCCCCGTAGAAGACCCACATCGTGCGCTGGCCCTCCTGTCCGGGACCTGCGCCGGCCACCGGGTTCCTGAGGAGCTCCTCGCACGCGGCGAGCAGATTCGGGCACTCGAGGATCATCCGGCCGCCTGGCTTCAGCACCCGCGCCCACTCCCGCAGGACGTCGACGACCTCCCACCGCCAGAAGTGCTCGACCACGTGCACCGCGAGCACCTCGTCCGCGCTGTCGGACTCGAACGGCGTCAGAGCGTGCAGGTCGCACAGCACGTCGGGCGACTTCCCGGCGCGACTCGCCGCGACGTCCACGTTGACGTAGCCGGGAAGGATCTTGTCGCCGCAGCCGAGGTTGAGCCGCACGACCGCCTCTCCGCCGGCCGCCGCAGCGGCGTCGCTCGGCTCGCCGCTCCCCGCGAGCAGACGCTCCCATTCGGCGGCGATCCGCTCCGGCGAGAAGCGGGCGGCGACGCGCTCCTGGCCGGCGCGAATCCGCGCGACCGCCTCGTCGGGATGGTCGAGCGCCCACGCGACGCCCGCGCCGAGGTCGTCCCCGACCCACGCGTAGTCGGCGAGCTCGAGGTACGACGGGATCGGCGAGGCGATCGCGATGCGCCCGCCGCGGATCGCCTCGACCAGGCGGTTGTGCGACTTCACGCGCCCCCAGCGCTCGCCGTGCTCCTGCGGCAGGATGACGAGATCGCAATCGTCGATCGCGCGCCAGGTCGCCTCGGGCGACCACGGCACGAACCGGGTGGCGAGCGACGGGTGCGCGCGAAGCAGCAGCTCCGCGAGGGCGGCGGCGAGCTCCCGCCGCGTCTCGTGCGTCACGAGCAGGAGCTCGGCGGCGCGGCCGCGCAGCCCGCCGGCCGCGCGCGCGAGACCCCGCGCGACCGATTCGAGGTTGGCCGTGCCGAGCTGGCCGAACCAGCAGAGCCGGGCCGGATCGCCGCGCGGGCCGCGCGGCGGGCGCGCCTGCGGGCTCTCGTACGGGTCCTCGATGACGTGGATGCCGCGCTTCGCGTACGGCGCGAGCTCCGCCCTCAACGCCTCGCATGCGACGGTCAGCACGCAGAGCTCGCCGAGCGCCGCCTGATAGCGCCCGAGGAACGGCTGGCCGGTCGCCTCGCCGATCGCGGCGTAGTTGTCCGAGAGATCGGCCACGAGCCTGATCCGTCCGCGCGCCCGGGCCAGCCACGCGAGCAGCGCTTCGAAGCGCTCCGGCGCGGCGAGCAGGTCCGCGGTGGAGAACTTCGTCACGACGAGGGTCTCGACCGGCGCGACCGCATCGAGCGCCGTGTCCGTAGCGAGGAGCTCCGGCGGCACCAGGTACACGGGTCGCGACTCGGCGAGGTGCAGCGCCGGCACGAACGCACGCAGCCGCACGCTCGCGAGCTCCGAGTAGAGCTCGGCCCCGGGGTCCACCCGGACCGGCTCGTCCACGTTCACCACGTACGCGAGCGCGCCCGGCTCGCGGCCGGCGGCCGCGGCGGGCTGCGCCGCCGGGCGGGCGGATCCCCCCTTGAGCAGCTGGGAAACGAAGCTTCGGAGCATCTATCCGGCAACGCGTAGAGTGCCGCCCGCGTGAGCGCCCGCGGCATGATCATCGGAACCGATGTCGCTCCCGATGCGGGTGGAACCGGTGGACGTCGCGGAACTACCGCGGCGCATCGAGCAGCGCGGCGATCCGGCCCCAGTCGTTCGGGAACAGCGCGAGCTGCTCGGCCTTGCCCTCCGCGAGGACCCCGAAATCGACCGCGAGGTACTCCGCGATCAGCGCGTCCAGATGATCGCGGATGTAGGTCGACTCCGGGTCGAGGTTGCGCACCACCGCGAGCCCGGTCGGGGTCGCCCCGATCGTGTGCACCACGAGGTCGGGCCGGTGCTTGCGCAGCAGCAGAACCAGTCGCCAGATGTCGCCGCTCCAGAACTCGGTGGCCCGGTCGCGGGCGGCGGTGCGCTCGTCGAGCGGGTATACGTCGTGGATGAGGATCGTCGAGCCCGGCGTGCAGAGCGGCTCGATGTTCATGAAGTCGCGCAGCGCAAACTCGAAGTGGTGCATGCCGTCGATGAACGCGAGATCGACCGGGAGACCGCCGAGCTCGGCGCGCACGTCGTTCAGCGCGAAGAAGTCGTCGCTCGTCTGGGCGAAGATCTTCACGTTCGGCGGGAGCGCAAAGTTGATCTCGGGCGCGGGGTCGACGCCCAGGGCGCGCGTCTCCGGACCGACGAGCCGGATCGAGTCGCCCTTTGCAACGCCGATCTCGACGTAGGTGCGCGGCCGGAGATGCGCATGGATGCGCGCGATCACGCGGAAATAGTCCTCCCCGGGCATGCTGATCGCCGCGAGCAGGAAATGGGCGCGGGTGTAGTTGGGGTCGAGCTCGAGCGCCGCCCGGCAGCCCGCGATCGCCTCCGCGAAACGGCCCGCTTGGGCGTCAGCCAGCGCGGCCTGGTAATAGGCCACGCGCGCATCGGACGGCGGCTGCGCCTCGGCCGCCGGGACGCGCGCCGAGCGCGACGGCAGGAAAACCCTCAGCAGGTTGCCAAGCATCCGCGGATCTTAACCCCGGGCACGCGGTCGGCACAACGTTCCTCCCGCCGAAGCGTGAAAGGTTCCCTTAACAGCGCGCGACGCGCGCCGGATGTCCCTCCGCCCTCTGGCCGAGCCCTACCCGGCCGCGCGGACCACGCGCTCGATCCAGTCGGCCAGCGCCTCGACCGCCGCATCGGTCTCGAACAGTCGCGGGTGTGCGGCGCTGATCTTGGCGCGGTACGCGGCCCTGGCCGCCGGATCGCGGGCGAATGCGACCGCGAGCTCGACGAAGTGCTCCGGCGAGCGCGCGACACAGTCGGTGACGCCCGCCTGCCAGTACATGCCCGCCGTCATGCGGCCGCGGAAGAGCTCGCCGGGCAGCGTGACCAGCGGGACCCCGAGCGACATCACGACGTAGCTCGTCACGCCGCCCGAGAAGTGGAACGTGTCGAGCACGCAATCGGCCGCGAGCAGAATGCTCAGGAACTCGGGCGTCGGCGCGAACGGCCGGAACGTGATGCGATCGGCGACGTCCGGCATGACGCGCGCGAAGCGCGCCTCGAGCTGGCGCTGCCACACCGGGTGCGTCACGTCCGCGAACAGGACCACCTCGCCGTCCGGATCGCGGCGCAGAATGCCGGCGAGCGCGGCGTCGAAGTCCGGATGCATCTTCTGGAGCATCATCGGGCAGACGTAGTAGCGCACCTCGTCCAGCCAGCCGAGCGCCGCGCGCGAGAGCGGCTCGGCCGGAGGCACTGAGCGGGGGACGTAGACCGCGATTTTCGGCAACCGCACGAGCCGCTCGCTGTAGTGCGCCTGCGCGTGCTCGCCATCCTGGAACACGTTGCTCAGGAAGTAGTCGATCGTGGGGATGCCCGACGTGCAGGGGTGGCCGATCAGCAGGGCCTGCACGGGCGCCAGACGGCTGAACGCCAGGAAGTAGAGGAAGGGGTGGAGGAAAAGGTCGGTGTAGATGAGGACGTCCGGCCGGCGCGCCTCGATGCACGGGCGCGCGGCCTCCAGCGTCTTTCCGAGGGGCACGAAAGCGCCGCGCTTCTCCGCGGCCGCCTTGAGTTCCGGATCCATAAAGCGATCGCCGTAGGCGAACAGGACCGTGTCGAACCGGTCCCGCTCGATCAGCAGGCGCACGAGGTTGCGATACCAGACGCCGACCGAGTGGCGACCCAGATAACCCGATACGATGCCGACGGTCGGCCTCTTCCCCGCCAGCGGCTCCCCGGCTGCGGCCTGTCGCGACGCATAGCGGAGCCCGGGCGACGCATAGCGGAGGCCGGGCGACGAGCGCAGCATGAGTTCGGCGACGCGCTCGTTCGTCGCGCGATCGTTGTGCCCTTGGTACCCGAGGAAGAACGGCGTGTGATGGATCGCCGCCACCGGATCGGGAATCGAAGGCGGCTGCGCAAGCAGCCGGTCGAGCTCGCCCTCGAACCAGGCGCGCGCATCGGCAAGCGCGGCGCGCGACGCGCCGATCTGCGGCACCGTGTCGATCAGCCGGTTGACCTCGAGCGCGCCGCGCTCGGTCGCGGTTGCGAGCTCGAGCGCCCGGTCGAAGTAAGCGCGCGCCCCATCGATGTCGCCCAGACGGTATCCGACGAGCCCCAGCATCTCGAGCGGCGCTGCGGCGTGCGGCAACAGGCGGCGCGCGAGCTGCAGGCATGCCTCCGCCGGAATCGGTTCTTCTTCGTTGATATAGTGCACCCCGCGCGCGAAGAAGTGGAATCCGACGCCCCGCTCTATCGGACGCCCGGCATCCAACTGGCGCGCGGCGTCGAACGCCCCCTGCGCGGCGGCGTCGTCGCCGGCGCGCTCTAGAAACACGCCGTGCAGTGCGCTCGCCAGCGCGTCGTGCGGACGCCGGCGCCGCGCACGCTCCAACACCTCGGCGGCCCCCGCCGCATTCCGCGCGGCGTGAGCCTTGCGCAGGGCACCGACAAGCGCCGGATCGGCGTCCGGAGGCAGGTCGGCAAGCGGGACCAGCTCGACCGCTGGGGCGGAGCCGCCGGAAAAGGTGCGAAGCAATCTGAGCAGCATGGTGTCCGGGCGGGGAACGCCCATATGGCCGCATCGCGCGGCACCCTCGCAGTAACCGCCCGCCGGCGCCGGGTTGAGGGAATTCTAACCGCACTCGCCTGCAGGTCCGTCCGGCGACCGCGATCGGGACGCGACAATTTGCCTGTCGCGCAAGAAGCAGGCACGGGCTCGCGGGGCGCGCGTGCAATCTTGTACCTTGTTGCCGCCGGATGCGTTCAGTAAGATCCCTGGCTCAACCGGCACGGAGACGAGGGCGCTGGCCGATGGGCTTGCTTGAGCGGGTTCGCCGCGCCCTTGAGCGCAGCGACGGGCAACCGGATCCAGCCCTGCTCGCGTACGTCGTCGCGCTCTACGAGAACGGGAGTATCGACGAGGCCGAAGCCGAATGCACGCGCGTACTCGCCCGTCACCCGGGCAGCGCGCAGGCCCTGCACCTCCGCGGTCTCATCGCCGATCGGCGCGGCGACCGCCTGCGAGCGGAGCAGCTCATCGGATCGGCGGTCGCGGCGGCGCCCGGTGTCGGGCTCTACCGCTACAACCTCGGCAACGTGCAGCGCATGCTGGGCCGCGCCGACGCCGCGCTCGCCAGCTATTCCCGGGCAGTGGAGCTCGAACCCGACCGCTTTGCCGCATGGTTCAATCTCGCGCAGTTGCATGCCGAGCAAGGCCGGCCGGCCCAGGCGATCGTCGCGTTCCGACAGGCGCGCCGGATCGATCCGGCGAGCGCCGAGGCCCGGTTGGGCCTCGCCGCGGCGCTCGTAGACGCTGCCCAGACCGGTGACGACGGGGCATCCAGCTGTGCGGAAGCGCTCGCGCTGGTCGAGGGTTACTGGGCGCACGCCGCGGAGCCTTCGCGCGCACGCTTCGTTCTGGCGATGGCGCTGGCCGGCTGCGAGCGCTGGACCGAAGCCGCATCGCATCTCGAGGCGCTGGTTGCGGCGCATCCCGAGGCGGCCGAGTTGCGCAATCAGCTCGCCAACTGCTACAACCGCGTCGGCCGCGCGGCAGACGCCGTCGCGGAGTACCGCGAGACCTTCCGGCTCGCGCCCGATTTTCATCATGCGCTGACCGGCGTCCTCGGAACCCTGAACGCCGTGGCCGAGGCGACCCCGGAGGAAGTGTTCGAGGCCCACCGCGCTTGGGCCGCCGCCGTTGCCGCACCGCTCTACCCGAGCGCGCCACGGTACCGGAACACGCGCGATGCGCACCGCCGCCTGCGTATCGGCTATGTCTCGCCGGACCTGCGCCGCCATCCGGTCGGCGCGATGTTCGCGCCCGTGCTCGAACGCCACGACCCCGCGCGCATGGAAACGTTCTGCTACTACAACTACCCGCGCGGGGACGTGATGACCGACCGCATGCGCCGCGCCGCGCATCACTGGCGCGACGTCTTCGGGCAGGACGACGCCGCCGTCGCAGAGGCGGTCCTGGCCGACGCGGTCGACATCCTGGTCGATCTCGTCGGACACACGCGGCACACCCGCCTCCCGGTCTTCGCGCGCAAGCCCGCGCCGGTCCAGGTCAGCTGGCTCGGGTACTTCAACACGACGGGGCTCGCGACGATGGACTATTTCGTCACCGACCCCGTCTCGTCTCCGCCGGGACAGGAGCGGTACTTCGTCGAGCGCCTGGTCCGTCTGCCCGCGACACGGTTCTGCTACGAGCCCCCCGAGTTCCTCCCTGCGGTGAGCGCGCTGCCGGCGCGCGCGCGCGGTCACATCACGTTCGGCTGCCTGAACAGTCTCGCCAAGCTGAACGACGGCGTGCTCGCGCTGTGGGCGCGGATTCTCGCCGCGGTCCCCGGCGCGCGCCTGTTGCTGCAGGCGTCCGCATTGAACGATCCGCTCGTGCAGCAGCGCTTGCGCGCGCGCGCCGAAGCGCACGGCATCGCCGCCGATCGGCTCGAGCTGCGCCGCTTCGTCCCCGTGGAGCAGGCGGGCCGCACGTACCACGACATCGACATCGCGCTCGATCCGTTCCCGTTCTGTGGCGGCATGACGAGCCTGGATGCCCTGTGGATGGGGGTGCCGGTGGTGACGCTGCCGCAGGCGATGATCGCCGGCCGTCAGACTGTGAGCATGCTCGCCAACCTCGATCTGCACGAGCTGGTCGCCGCGGACGCGGCGGCCTATGTGGCGATTGCCGTCGATCTCGCGCGCGATCTGGATCGCCTGGCAGCGCTGCGGGCGGGACTGCGCGAGCGGTTCCGGCGCTCGCCCCTCGCCGACCACGACCGCTTCACCCGGGATCTCGAGGCTGCTTACGCCGGAATGTGGGCCGCATGGCTGGCGGCGCCACGCCAGGACTGAGCGGGCGACGCGCGGCGGCGCCTCAAGCCTCGGAAGACCGGGCGCGCAGCTTGGCCTCGAGATCGAGCAGCGCGCGCGAGCGCGCGCCAATGCGCCGGGCGGGAATGCCGGCGTATAGCGTGAACGGCTCGAGCGATTTCTTCACCAGCGAGAGCGCGCCCACGGCGGCGCCCTCACCGATCGTGACCCCGGGCAGCACGACCGTTCCGGTCCCGATGACGACGTGGCGACCGATCCTCACCGGCGCGTCGGTCACCCGCCGGTACTCCAGCGGCACGGTCGGGTTGGTCATTCCCGCGCCGCTGAAGTCGTCCGTGCTCGAATAGACGGCGACGCGGCCCGACAGGTTGCTGAAGTCCTCGAGCTCGATGCGGGCCTTGCCGATCAGCGTGCACTGGCATGCGACATGCACGTAGCTGCCGATGCTTATCCCCCCTTCGCCTGCGGACAGCACGCAGAAATCGTCGATGCGCACGCGGTCGCCGAGCGCGATGCGCGGCGCACCGTGGATCGACGCCTTGTCGCTGACGAGCACGTCGGCGCCGATGTCCGCGAAGCCCAGTCTGCGCAACGCCTGACGGCTCAGGAACGCCATGCGCCCCCCCCGGTGCCGCCGGCGATCGCCCGTCGCAGCATGCCGAACACGCGGCCCAGGTCGGCTCGCGTGAGCTCGAGATGGAACGGCACGCCGAGTACGCGGCCCGACACCGCTTTTACGCCTTCCCTCGGCCCCGCCCTCTCCACCGCCGCAAACCCCGGGTGGTGCGACAGCGGCGGGCAGTACCAGCGGCGCGACTGCACGCCGGCGCGCGCCAGCGCCTCGATCACCGCCACCGGCTCGACGGCCGCCGGCAGCAGCACCGGCGCGATCGTATACGCGCCGCCCACCGGCCGCGCCTGCGCGGTGACCGACGGGCACTGCTCGGGCATCAGCTCGAGGAAGGTGCGCCACTGCGCGCGTCGCGCCGCGGCGCGTTCCGGCCAGCGCTCCAGCGCGGCGAGCGCGACCGCCGCGTGATACTCGCTCAGCTTCGCGTTGGTGCCCGGCCGATCGACGATGCCGGTCGAGACATCGATGCCGAAATTGCTGAGCCGCCGGATGCGCTCGATCAGCGCGGCGTCGCGCGACACCACGAAGCCGCCCTCGCCGGCGCCGAGCGCCTTCGTGGCGTGCAGGCTGAACGCGACGTGCGCGCGCCGCCCGGCACGCTGGTTGCCGAACGCTCCGGCCGCATCGATCACGACCGGCAGTCCGGTCTCGCCGCTGAACCGGTCCCAGGCTTCCGCGTCCTGTGGGCAGCCGAACGTCGCCACCGGCATCACCGCGTCCACCGGGCGCTCGGCGATCGCCCGCCGGGCGATTTCGGGCGTGAGGAGCCAGCTCTGCGGGTCGACGTCGGCGACCACCGGTCGGCAGCCGCTGCGCATGACCGCGGTAGCGGTCGCGACGAACGTGAAATCGGGAAGCAGAACGCGCGCCCCGTCGGGCAGGCCAAGCGCCTGCAGCGCGAGTTCGAGCGCCGCGGTGCCGCTCGCGAGCGTCGCAACGCGATCGTCGGCGGCGAAGTGCGCGCCCAGCCGCTCCTCGAGCTCGCGCACGAGGGGTCCGAAGTTCGTGTACCACCGCGCCGCGTCGACCCGGGCAAGATACGGCGCGAGCGCCGCCGCGGGCGGCATGTCCGGAACGAGCAGCTTGATCTCGTTCATCCGCCGGCCCGCGCGCGGTCGCAGTACTCCCGCCACATCGCGTCGTACGCCTCCTCCAGGCGCCGCGTGAAGCGCTCGGCCGCGTAAAGCGGTGATGCGCGGTAGCGGTCACGCAGGCCCGCGCGCAGCGTTGTGAGCCGCGCGGGATCTTCGGCGAGCCGCGCCGCGGCTGCGACGTACTCTGCGGCGCTCGTTGCGACGAGCTCGGGCAGCCCGACCGCCGCGAGGATCGTCACGCCGCAGCGGGACATCGCGGAGTTACCGGCGAGCGTGACCACGGGAACCCCAGACCACAGGCACTGGTGCGTCGTCGTGCCGCCGTTGTACGGGAACGGGTCGAGCGCGATGTCGATTTGGGCGAGCTGGCCGAAGAAGCCCGCAAGGTCGGTCCGCCCGCGAACGTCGATGCGCTCGGGTGCGATGCCGTGCGCCGCGAAGCGTGCGCGCACCGCCGCTGCGGCCGGCGGCCGGTCGGCGTGATCGGCGAGCACGCGCAGGCTGGATCCCGGCACGGCGGCAAGGATCCGCGCCCAGATCGCGACCGCAGCGTCGCTTACCTTGAAGTACTGGTTGAGCGAGCCGAAGGTCAGTGCGCCGCCCGCGGCGCTCGGCGGGCGGCGGGAGAGCGGCGCGTCCTCGGGCGGCACGAAGCAGAACCCGCACTCGGGCAGGCGCCAGAGCCGCTCGGTCCCGTACGCCTCGGTCTCGCCGGCGGGATCCATATGGTGGTCGGTGATGCGGTAGTCGACCGCATCGAGGCCGGTCGTCTGCGGATAGCCGAGCCAGGTCGCCTGGACCGGCGCGGGCTTGCGCGCGAACACCGGAAGCCGGTGGCCGAGGGTGTGCCCGGAAAGATCCACCAATACGTCGATGCGATCGTCCAGGATCTGGCGCTCCAGCGCGTCGTCGTCCAGGGCGTGCACCGGCCGCCAGTGCTCGACGAGGCCGCGCAGACGGGCCGTGGTGTCGTCCGGCTGCGCCCAGTTGTCGTAGCAGAAGACCTCGAAGCGGCTGCGGTCGTGGTGCGCGAGCACCGGACCGATGAAGAACGCGACCGAATGGCCGCGAAAGTCGGCCGAGACGTATCCGACGCGCAGCCGCGCCGCTTCGCGCGGCCGTGCCCGTGCCGCGTGGGCGCGGCGCGGCGCGGCAAAACGGCGCGCCCACGCCCGGTGCGCCTGGAAGACCTCGCGCCGGCCGTGGCCGGGAGCATAGTTGAGAAGACAAAGGAGGCTGTGCTGCCAGGCATCGACCGCGGGCTCGGCCGCGATCGCCTGCCGATACGCGTGCTCGGCCTCAGCGTAGCGGGCGCGTTCGAACTCGAGCAGTCCGAGGTTGTACCACGCCGCGGCGAGCGTTGGCCGCAGGCGGGCCGCTTCGCGCAGATGGTACGCGGCCTCGTCCGGCTCTCCGGCCGCGCGCAGCGCGACGCCAAGGTTGCAGTGCACCTCGGGCGACGCGCCCGCCGCGGCAAGGATCGCGCGCAGCGGTACGATCGCGCCGGGGAGGTCGCCGACGCCCATCGCGCGCTGCGCCGCCACGTAGTGGGCCGACAAGGCCTCGGCTGCGGACGCTGCGGTCTCGACGGCAGCGACGCGCGCGCGCGAGGCGGACCTGCTCCGCAGCCCGCCGAGCAGGCGGCCGATCAGGGCCATGCAGGAACGTGCGCCGACGACGACATGCAACCGCAAGCTATCACGCCGGCACAGGCGCGTCAGTGCGCTATTGCCGGGTCTGCCGGCACGACGCATTCCCCGCTCGTGGCCCGGTCGCGCGCCGGGCGTCACGCCGCGAGCGCCGCCGCCCGGCGCACCGATCCGCCCGCGGCACGTTCCTGGACGGCGTATTCCTGCCATGTTAACGTTTCCCATGCTCGGCGACGTTTCGACAAACGCGCGAACACGTGCGATCGCGCCCGCGGGCGCCCGGCTGCCGCCGGTTCGGACCCATGCGACGGCCTCTGCCTGAATGCTCGGCCGGCTGTTAGCCGCTCTGACCGGAAGACGCGAGCTCCGCGAGGCGCCCGACGGGTCGCACGAGAAGCCGATCGCGCAGCTCCGCGCCGAAGCGGCCGTCGCGGCCGAACGGGGTCGCCATGCGGAAGTGATTGCGCTGCTGGAACGCGCCGTTTCGCGCGCCGGCGCGAGCGCGGACCTGCTCCTCGATCTCGGGATCGCGCATTCCCGTGCAGGCGACTACGAGCGCGCGCACGCAGCCTACTGCGCGGCGCTCGAATTGCGGCCCGGATTCCCCGTTGCCCTGGACGCGCAGCTGGGCGCGGCGTTCGCAAGGACCCGCCTGGATCCCCGGCCGGCCAGCGCGCAGGAACCGGAGCTGCCGCCGCCGCCGCGCGATCGACTGGTCTCCGTGGTCGTTTGCAGCATCGATCGCGGGAAGTTCGAGCGAGTCGTTGCCGACTTCCACGACCGCCTGGATTCCGTACCCCACGAGATCGTCGGGATCCACGACGCCCGGTCGCTCTGCGAGGGCTACAACCGCGGCCTCGCGCAGAGCCGCGGCGACATCGTCGTCTTCTCGCACGACGACATCAGGATCGTCTCGCCCGACTTCGCCGCGAAGCTCTTCGCCAGCCTCGAGCGATGCGACATCGTCGGCGTAGCCGGGACGACGAGACTGCGCTGCGCCGAATGGAACCGGTCGGGCTGGCCGCATCTGGCGGGGCAGGTCATGCACCTGCAGCCCGGCATCGGCTGGGTGGTGAGCGTGTACGGCCTGCACGACCGGCTGGTCGCCGGAGCGCAAGCGCTCGACGGGCTGTTCTTCGCGGTGCGCCGCGAAGTCCTCGGTCGCCTGCAGTTCGACGAGGCGACCTTCGACGGCTGGCATTTCTACGATGCGGATTTCACCTACTCGGCGTTCCAGGCCGGTCTGCGGCTGGGCATCCGCACCGATCTGCTGCTGCGGCACGACTCGCGCGGCAGGTTCGACGAGTCCTATCGTCGATACGCCGCGCGCTTCTTGCGCAAGCATGGCGCGCAGCTCGCGGGCGAGGACGGCGGAGTAGATCCGCAGCGCCGGGGTCTGCCGGTCGCATCGGAAGAGGACTGGATCCTGTTGACGCGTCACGCCTACGCGGCGTGACCTCCCGGTGCGGGAGCGTCCGCCCGGCTTGCGCGCGACGCGCATCGGTCGGCGGCTCGGAGAGGACATGCGGATCATCTGGATCAGCGATACGGCGCCCGCGGGCCTCACGACCGACGCGGAATATTTCGCGGGTCACCGCCTGGCGTCGATGCGCTTTCGCATCGGCGCGCCGGCGCGCGCGCTCGCGCGGCTCGGCGTCGAGAGCGCCTTCGTCGGTCTCGATACGCCGGCCGTGCTCGAGCACCTGGCGCCCGGGTGCGTCGACGCGGTGGTGTTCTCCAAGCTGTCCACGCCGCGCGGCCCGACCTACGATGCGTTCACGACCGCCTACCTGGGCACTGCGGATCATGCGCGCGCGCACGGGCTGGCCGTCGTCGTCGACCTGGTCGACAACGTATTCGCGACCGAGCGGAGCGACTTCTTCGTCGAGCTGCTGGCCCGCGCCGACGCGGTGACTGCCGGCACCGAGCCGCTCGCCAGGATCTGCCGGCAACACGCGCGGTCGCCGGTGCACGTGGTGGCCGATCCGGTCGAGGGCGATCGGCGCCCGCCGTGTTTCGCGCCGCCGGGCGCAGGCTTGCTGCGGCGCCTCGGGCTGGCGCGCTCCGCGCCGCCGCTCCGCTTGCTGTGGTTCGGCGGGCAGTACCGCAACTTTCTCGCCCTCGCCGCGCTCTTCCCGGCACTCGGCGATCTCGCCGCCGAGCGACCCCTCGACCTCGTCGCCGTCATGAACCGCGACGACCGCCTCACGCGCGACTTGGAGGCGCTGTGCGACCGCGCGCCCGGGCGCATCACGGCGCGCTTCGCCGAGTGGTCGCCCGCGGCCATGGCCGGAGAGCTCGAGCGCTGCCATCTCGTGGTGCTGCCGGCGGATGCGCACGACGAGATGCGCGCGGTGGCCGGCGCGAACCGCCCGGCGCGCGCGCTGTGGGCCGGGCGGGCGGTGGTCGCGCATCCGCTGCCGGGCTACGACGAGCTCCGCGACGCCGCGCTGCTCGACGCCGATCCGGTCGGCGCGATCCGCTGGGCGCTCGCGCACCCCGCCGAGGTGGCGCAGCGGATCGGGCTCGGCCAGCGGATCGTCGCTGCGCGCTATAGCCCGGAGGCGATCGGCCGCCGCTGGCTCGAAGTGCTCGAGTCGGTCGCGCCGTCCGCCCCCGGCGGGACCGCATCACGCTCCTGACGCCGCGCGGCAGCGCGCGCGGCCTTGCCCTCCGGCGCGCTACGGGCGCGACGTCGATGCGCAGGCGCGACGCCACATGTCGCGATAGGCGTCCTCGAGATCGCGCAGGAACCCGGGCGCGTCCATCAGCGGCGAGGCCTGCATCCTCGCCCGCAGGCCGCGCTGGAGTGCGCGCAACCGTTGCCGGTCGTTCGCGAGGGCCGCAGCGATCTCCAGGTATTGCGCGTCGGACTCGGCCACGAGCTCGCGCAACCCGACGTTGCCGAGGATCGACGCGCCGGAGCGGGCAAAGCCGAGGGCACCCGCCCGGGTGACGACGGGCACGCCGAGATACAGGCACTCGCAGGTTGTCGCGCCGCCGTTGTACGGAAAGGGGTCGAGCGCGATGTCGGCGCGACGAATGGTCTGCCAGTAATCCGCCCGCAGCTGGCGCGGCAGCGTGATCACCCGCGACTCGGCGATGCCGCGCTCGCGAAACGGCGCCAGCAGCGCGGCACGCGCCTCGTCGCTCGGCACGTCCAGGATCCAAAGCTCCGAACGCGGGACGCGCTCGAGCAGTCGCGCCCACAGGCTTACAAGGTCCGGGTGGATCTTCGTCAGGCGGTTGAAGCTGCCGAAGACGACTGGGGCGTCGTTCGGTTCCGGACGCATCGCGGGCGCGGGCATGTCCGCCCACGGCGCGAAGCACCAGAGCGTGCGCGGCAGCCGGGCCAGCCGCTCGGTGTGGAAGGCGTCCGCCGTGCCGGGCGGATCGGCCAGCGCGTCGGTGACACGATAGTCGAACGCGCGGCTTCCGGTCGTGCCGAGGTACCCGAGATAGCTCACCTGGACCGGCGCAGGCCTGCGCGCGAGCGCGAGCGTCCGACCGCCGCGCGTGAGTCCCGCGAGATCGACCAGGATGTCCACGCGATGATCGAGGATCGCGTGCGCCAAGGCTTCGTCGGAGGTGCCGCTCACGTCGTACCAGGCGTCGGCGAGCGCGCGCCAGCGCTGCGTGCGCGCGTCCTCCTTTCCGATCGTCTGATAGCACAGCACCTCGAACGCCGCCCGGTCGCGGTGTGCAAGCAGGGGTTCGATGAAGAAGGCCACCGCGTGGTCGCGGAAGTCGCCGGAGATGTAGCCGATCCGCAGCCGGCGCTCCGGATCGGCCAGGCGCGACCGCGGAATCTCGAGGTGCGGCACCGGATCGAGGAACCGCGCGGCCACCGCCCGGTGCTCGGCATGGAGCTGCTCGGGCGTCACCGTCGGATCCTGGTTCAGGACGAAGAGGACGTCGGCGGCGCGGACGAAGGAGTCCGGCTCGAGCGCCGCGGCCCGCCGCGCCGCCGCGAGCGCCGCATCATAGCGTCCGAGCGCGAGCAGCGCCCCGGCGCGGTTCGCGTGCAGGCCGGCCACATGTCCGCCGCGCCGCAGCGCCTCGTTGAAGTAGTCGAGCGCCGTGTCGAACTGGAGACGGCGCATGTAGAGGTGCCCGAGCATGCCGAGCGCGTCGGGACATGCTGGGTCGAGCGTGAGCACCTCCAGGAGCGCCGCCTCGGCCTCGGCATAGCGGTCTTCGCGCAGCGCCGCGAGGCCGCGCTCCAGCAGCTCGGTCACGCGCGCGTCCGCGCCCCGCCCGGGGCGACCGAGACCGCGAAGCAGGGCCTTGAGCATCACCGCGAAGCGGGCTCTGCGCCCGCGGCGCGCGCGCAGGCTTCTCGCCACACGCTGCGGTAAGCGGCTTCGAGATTGCGCATGAAGCGCGGCGCGTCGAGCAACGGCGACGCACGGAGCCGGTCGCGCATTCCGTGCTGCAACGCGCGCAGGCGTGGTCGATCGAAAGCAAGCGTCGCGGCGATCTCCAGGTACTGCTCGTCGTTCTCGGCCACGAACTCGCGCATGCCGACGGCTTCCAGGATCGAGGCGCCCGAGCGCGCGAAGCCCATTGCGCCCGCCCTGGTCACGACGGGCACCCCGAGCCACAGGCACTCGCAAGTCGTCGCGCCGCCGTTGTACGGGAAGGTGTCGAGTGCGATGTCCGCGCGGCGAATCAAGTCCCAGTACGGCTGCGGCGGCAGCCGGCCCCAGGTCCGGATCCGCTCCGCGGCCACGCCGGCGACGGCGAGGGCGGCGACGAGCCGTTCATGGCTCTCGTCGCTCGGGACGTCGGCGAACCAGAGCTCGGAGTCGGGTACGCGCGCGAGCAGGCGCCCCCACAACCGCAGCATGTCCGGCTGCACCTTGGCGAGGCGGTTGAAGGAGCCGAATACGATCGGCGCCCCTGCATCGCCGCCGCGCGGCGCCGGCGCGGGCATCGCGCCGCGCGGACTGAAGCACCATTGCGTTTCCGGCAGGCGGACGAGCCGCTCGCTGTACCACCGGTCCGTATCGCCCGGCGGGTCGGCGCGGGCGTCGGTGACCCGGTAGTCGATGGCATCGATCCCGGTCGTCGCGAGATAACCGAGGTAGCTCATCTGCACCGGCGCCGGCTTTCTCGCGATCACGTGCACGCGGTTGCCGTCGGTCAGGCCCGCGAGGTCCACCAGGATGTCGATCTCGTCCGCCTGGATCAGGGCGGCGAGTTCCTCGTCGGACAGTTTCGCCACGGAGTGCCAGCGGTCGGCAGCCGCGCGCAGTTCCGCCGTCCGCTCGTCTTCATCGTCGACGGTGTGGTAGCAGAACGCCGCGAACGCGTCCCGGTCCCGTGCAGCGAGGAGCGGCTCGATGAAGTAGGCGACCGCGTGCGCGCGGAAATCGCCCGAGAGGTAGCCGATGCGGAGCCGTCGCTCGGGGTCGGCCAGGCGCTCGGCTCCGATCGGCAGCCGCCGAGCGCCGCTCAGCACGCGCTCCATGCACGCGCGGTGTTCGGCCAGCAGCTGCTCGGGCGCCGTTTCGGCCTGCTGGCTCAGATGGAACAGGAGGGAGGTGTTGAACCGCAGCCCTCGCGGGTCGAGCGCAAGGGCCTTGCGGTAGGCCGCCTCGGCCTCTCGATTTCGCCCAAGCGCCTGCAGCGCCATCCCGAGGTTGCGGTGGAAGTCCGCTACGGGCAGGTCCCCGCGCAGCGCCTCGCGGAAGTAGTCGAGCGCGGTGTCGTAATGCATGCGCCCGTAGGCGAGGAGGCCGAGCAGGTTGAGCGCGTCCGGGTTGCGGGGCTCGAGCCTGAGCGCCTCGAGAAAGCACCGCTCTGCCTCCGCGCTGCGCTTTGCCCGCGCGTGCTCGACGCCCGCTTCCAGGGCAGCACGCACGTCCGCTGCGAGCGCTGCCGGATCGCGCCGCCGCGCGCCCAGCAGGCCGGCGACGAGGCCCTTCAGCATGGTGCCAAGACCACCCTACGCCCGCCGGGCAGCGGCGCGGCGCCGTTGGGATCCACAAAAAGAAACAGGCCCCTCCGCGGAGGGGCCTGCCGTCCGACTGCTGCTGCCGTGATTACCGGCAGGAACCCGGCATGTAGCGCGACGGGGTGCCCGTGCAGCTCCAGGTCAGCGTGCCCGCCGACGTGTTCACGGTGGGCGTCAGCACCACAGTGACGGCGGTGCCGACGCTCGTCGGCGCGCTGGAGCCCGTAATCGTGACCACGCCGGTGTTGGCGACGGTCGCGCCCAGGATCTTGCCGAAGGCGACGATCGACGTTCCGCTGCCCATGTTGGCCGAGTCCTGGTCGGCCTGGTACTTCTCGGTGATCGCCGTGCGCGCAGCGCTCGCCGCCAGGATCAGCTCCGAGACCTTCGAGCGGATCGTGTAGTCCTGATACGCCGGCAGCGCGATCGCCGCCAGGATGCCGATGATCGCGACCACGATCATCAGCTCGATCAGGGTGAAACCCTTTTGAATTGCCTTCATTCACTTCTCCTCTACGGTTGATTGCGAGAACTCTGACCCGCCGACCCCGTAGGAGCAAGCTGTATGCCATCGTCAAGGCGAGCATCGGGTGGTATTTAATGCATTGATTTATAAGCTCATTTTTTCGCGCCCCCGGGCCCGGCGGCTGGAACCGTGAACTATGCCGCGGCGCTGTCCGGCCGCGGCACTCCTGCGAAGTGACGTGCAGCGTCAGTTCCTGACCCATCTTTGCCGGGCTGCGCTCAGATGCGTCTGGCAGCCGCCCGGACGAGCGCGGTCCAGTCGCCTCCCGCCGTCTGGCGCAGCAGCTCGACCGACGGGTACCACGGCATGCGGTCGCCTGCGCGCAGGTAGCGCCACTCGGGCGCCGCCGGTACCAGCGCGATCACTCGGGCGCCAAGCGCCCCCCCTAGATGGACGACGGAGCTGCACACGGTCACCACGGCGTCCAGTGCGCCGATCAATGCGGCAGTCTCCTCCGGATGCGACGCTGCCTCCGGCCAGTGCGCGACGGGCTTGCCGGCGACGGCCTGCAATCGCGCGAGCTCCTCGCCGGTGGCGCGATGTTGCAGGCTCACGAACGCGAGGTCGGTGCGACCGACGAGCGGCGCGAGATCCTCGGGAGAGAGCGAGCGCGTTCGCTGGCGCGTGCGCATCAGTCCGCCGCGCCAGGCGATACCGATCTTGCGCCCCGATCCCAGCGTGGCGAGGCGGGACCGATACTCGTGCACGCGCGCCGGATCGGCCGCGAGATAGCTGCGGCGCGCGGGAAAGTCCGCGGCGCCGCGCCGGTAGCGGCGCGGCAGGCTGCCGGCGGCAATCTGGACGTCGATCGCGCCGGCACCCGCGAGCCAGGCGTGGTCCCAGGTCCGCGGCGCGCCGCAGACCGCGGCGGTCGGAAAGGCGCGCCGGAAGAGGCTCTCGAGCCGGGGGTCGCACTCGACCACGACGGCGCGCGCCTCGGCGATCAGGTCCGGCAGGCAGCTCGCAAACATGATCTCGTCGCCGAGTCCTTGCTCCGCATAGACCAGCACGGTCTTGCCGGCCGCCGGCTCGGCGCCGAGCTCCGGTTGCGGAAACCCGCGCCGCGGCGACTCGCCCGAATCGAACCGACCCTCGTAATCTTCCCACCCGCCGGCGAAATCGCCGAGCGCGAGCCGCAGCAGCGCCCGGCCCAGACGGGCATCGCCGGATCCCGGCGCGAGCGCGAGCGCCGCGTCGTACTCGGCACGCGCGCCGGAGGTATCGCCGAGATCCGCGAGCGCCGCGGCGAGCGCGCTGCGCGCGGCGACCTCCGCAGGGCGCTGTGCGACGAGCGCCGCCACCGCATCACGCGCCTCTGCGGCCATGCCGAGCTCACGCAGCACGATCGCGCGGTGGGTCAGCGTCGTCGCATCGCCGGGCGCCAGCGCCATCGCCCGGTCGAGCTCGCGCAGCGCGTCGGCGTGCCGATCGAGCCCGCGCAGGCACATCGCCAGGCGATTGAGCGGCTCCGCCCGCTCCGCTTCGAGCGCCGCCGCGCGGGCAAAATGCGTCGCGGCCTCGTCGAGCCGTCCCAGCTCCTGCAGTGCGATGCCAGAGTTCAAGTGTGCCGCAGCGTGGTCAGGATCACGCTTGAGAACCCACCGCAGCACATCGATCGCCTCCTGCGGGCGGCCGAGCTCGGCGAGCGCGCCGGCGAGCTCGCTGCGCGCCGGAAGGCTCGCCGGGTTGATCTCGATCGCCCGGCACAGCGCGTGCGAGGCCTCCAGCGCGGCGCCGCGGCGGCGCAGCGCCTGGCCGAGCAGCTCGTGCGCGTGCGCGTCGTCCGGCCGCGCCTGCAGCATCTCGCGCATCAGCGCCTCGGCGCCCGCATTGTCGCCGCGCTCGAGGCAGATTTCGGCGAGGAGGTAGCCCGCGGCCGGACGCTCCGGCGCGGCCCGCATCACGTGCCGCGCGAGTTCTGCCGCGCGATCGAGATCGCCTCTTCCGCGCGCCGCGGCCGCAGCGTCGAGCAGCCGGTCGGTCTCGCTCGGCCGCGCGCGGCCGGCGAGCCGCGAGATCAGGACGCGCAGCATTCGGCGCCGTGCGAGCGCGCCGCGGCTCGCGGCCGGCGATCGGGTTCCCTACGCCGGCGCACGCTGGGTGCACGCAAGCATGCGCTCGAGCTCCTGCCGCCACTCCTCGGCGTACTCGCAGTCGCGGTACTCCTGGAAGTAAGGCCCGCCGAGCGTGTAGTGTACGAGCGAGACGTCGCGGCTCGGGGCGTAGTAGCCGACCAGGTGGTTCCAGCGCCGCGGCAGCTCGCCGATCAGGCTCTCGCTTTTCAGCCACTTGAACTGGTGCAGCTCGAGTCCGGACGCGCGGTTGACGTACTCCGGCGT
Organism: Burkholderiales bacterium; assembly: GCA_023383795.1. GTDB lineage: Bacteria > Pseudomonadota > Gammaproteobacteria > Burkholderiales > SG8-39 > JAABRB01. The sequence continues at coordinate 79,298 of JAHDYJ010000004.1, forward strand.
GAGCGCGGTGCAGCGCGAGTTGTTGAACAGCATCACGCTCGACCAGTTCTTCTTGGGGTACTGGGTCTGCGGCTGGTCGAGGAACTTGATCGTCTCGCGCGGCTGGTGGTCGTGCTTCACCACCATGACCGCGTACCGGTCGTCGCGCAGCCGCCACAGGTTCGCGATGTCGTCCAGGACCAGCATGTCGCAGTCGGTGAAGATGCTCCATCCCTCGTAGCCCGACAGGTGCGGGACGAGGAAACGCGTGAAGGCGAAATCGGTCGACTGCAGCGGGTGGCGCTCGCGCGAGAAGACGCCGCGCAGCGCGGAGAGCACGAGCGGCGTAATGCTGACCGGCTCGCTCGCGCGCACGTGCATGCTGTGCGCGAGGACGCTGAATGCCACTGCCTCGCGCGGATCGTATCCGATGAAAACGTTGATCATGCGGTGTCCCGGTGCAGTGGCACGATAATATCAAGCCGCCCGCGCATCGCGCACGCGCGGCCGCCGGCGCACGTGCCTTTTTGCCGCATGTGCTAACCCCGGTGCCCGCTGCGGAGCGCAGCGAGCTCGCGCCGCACCGCGTCGACGACCGGGCTCCAGTCCGCGCTCGCGGCCTGGCGCAGCAGGCGCACGGACGGATACCACGGCATGCGCTCGCCCGCCGCGCCGTAGCGCCACTCCGGCGCGCGCGGCGTCATCACCCACACCGGACGCCCGAGGGCGCCGCCGAGGTGGACGATCGCGGTGCAGACCGAGACGATGCCGTCGAGCGCGGTCGCCAGCGCGGCGGTCTCGTCGTAGTCGTCGATGGCCTCGGGCCAGTGATGCATGCGGATTCCGCTGGCCGACGCGAATCCCGCGGCCTCGGCGGCGGCCTCGGGCCCGTACTGCAGGCTCACGAAATGGAACCCGAGCTCGCGCAGCAGTGGCTCGAGCACCCCGAGCGTGAGCGAGCGGCGCTCGGTGCGCGTGCGTGCGGTCCCACCGCGCCACGAGACGCCGATGGCGCGGCCCGGACCGAGTGCGGCCAGGCGCTCGCGCCAGCGGCCGACCTTTGCCGGATCGGCGCGCAGGTAGCCCTGGTGCGCCGGGAACGCCGTCGGCGCATTGCGGAGGTAGAGCGGCAAGCTCCCGGCCGGCACCTGCACGTCGATGCCGAGCGGCAGTGTCCAATCGACCGGATCGGCCTGGTGTCCGGCATGCACCGTCGCGGGCGGGAACGAGCGGACGAAGAGCGGCGCGAGCTTCGGAGAGCAGTCGATCACGCAGTGCCGCGCCGCACCGACGATCTCCGGCAGGCAGGATGCAAAGAGGATCTCGTCGCCGATGCCCTGCTCGGCGTGCACGAGGATGGTCTTGCCGGCGAGGGGCTCGCCGTTCCAGCGCGGAAACGGAAACGCCCGCTGCGGACGGTCCTCGGAGCGCAGCCGCAGCTCGTAGTCCGGCCACGCCTCGGCGAAGCGGCCGGCGGTGAGCAGCGCGATCGCGCGGTGGAAGCACGCGCCGACGTGCTGCGGGTCGCGCGAGCGCGCGGCATCGTAGGCGGCGAGAGCGTCCTCGAGCCGCCCGAGCTCCTGCAGCGCGGCGCCGTAAGCCGTGAGCGTGTCGGGATCGCGCTCGCCGAGCGACACCGCGCGCTCGAGGGCGGCGAGCGCCGGCGCCGCATCGAACGCGCCGCGCATGTGAAGCCGGCCGAGCGCCGCGAGCGCGACCGCGTGATCCGGGAAGCGCTCGACGACCGAGCGCAGCAGCGCGATGTCCTCGTGGGGCACGGCGTCGTCCGGCAGCCAGTCGACGAGCCCCCGGATCGCCGCCGACGAGCTCGGATCGGCGCGCACCGCGCGCCGGAAGCACTCGAGCGCGGAGGGTCGATCGTCCCGTCGCGCGTGCAGCAAGCCGAGGTTCGCCAGCGCCGAGGCGTGGTCCGGTGCCAGCGCGATCGCCGCGGCGTAGCTGCGTTCGGCCGCCGATTCCTCGCCGAGCAGGACGAGGACGTTCCCGAGATCGGAGTGCGTGTCGGCCGAATCCGGCGCGAGCGCGAGCGCGCGCTCGAGCAGCGCCCGCGCCCGCGGCGCGTCTCCGCCGCCCGCCGCGCGCCATGCGCCCTCCCGCAGCGCGCGGGGGTCCTCGGCGCCACGGGGTCGCACGCGCTTCAGCAGGTCGCGCAGCACGGCGTCCCCCGGCGGTGGCGAAGCGGAGTCCGTGTGATTTTGCCCACGCAGGTCGCGGCCCGCGCCGCTCGCCGGCACCGGCCGATGCTAGAATCCGCTTGATGATGGGAGGCTAAGTATGGGGCTCTTCTCGCTCTTCTCCAACAAGGAAGTGACTGCGTTTGCGAAAGACCTCGCGGCAGGCCTCGCGAAGCGCTATCCGCCGGCGCTCGATATCAGCCCCGAGAAGCGCGTGTCGGAGAATCGCCTGACGAAGGTGCTCGAGGAGACGCTCGCCCAGGCGGTGGAGTTCCAGCAGAAGAACAGGCTCGGCCTGGTCGGCAAGGCGAAGCTCGGCAACGAGTTCCGGTGGCAGCTGAAGGAGCTCGGCTACACCGAGCGGTTCGTCGACGTCGCCACCGAGGGCCTGATGGTCTACATCACCCGCGGCTCGGCCGCCGCGGCGGCGTCGCAGAAGAAGGCCTGAGCGCGGCCGGGCGCCGGCGTCAGCCGGCGAAGCCCGGGATCCGTTCCTCGACCACCTCGTCGATCTGCTCCGGATCGAGGAACTGGCGCGCGTACTGCAGGTAGACCCTGCTGCGGACGAAGATGTCGAAGAGATCCGGGTCGATGTGCCCGTTCTCCTTGAACTGGCCCAGGATCCGGAGCGACTCGGAGAGCGTCTTGCCCTGCTTGTAGGGGCGGTCCTTCGCGGTCAGCGCCTCGAAGATGTCGGCGATGCCCATGATGCGCGCCTGCACCGACATCTGCTCGCGCGAGAGCCCGCGCGGGTAGCCCTTGCCGTCCATGCGCTCGTGGTGCCCGCCGGCGTACTCCGGCACGTTCTTCAGGTGCTTCGGCCACGGCAGCGCCTCGAGCATCTTGATGGTCGAAACGATGTGGTGGTTGATGATCTCGCGCTCCTCCGCGGTCAGCGTGCCGCGCGCGATCGTCAGGTTCTTGATCTCGTCCGCGGTCAGGAAGTCGGAGGTGTTGCCGGCGGTGTCGCGCCACTTGTAGCTGGTGCCGATCCGGCGCACGCGCTCCTGCTCCTCGCGCGACATCGACTCGCCGCCGATGTTGCAGCGGCGCAGGAACTTGCGGTCCTCGTCGAGCTGGCGCAGCCGCTCGCGCAGCTGCTGCTCGATCTCGAACAGCCGCGTGCGCTGGGTGATCTCGTCGATGTCGCGCCGCCCGGCGAGCTCGAGCTTCCTGCGCATCGCCTCGAGCTCGGCGTCGCGGATCAGGACCTCGAAGCGGGTGTCGACCAGGTGGATGCGGTCGAAGATCGTCTCGAGCTTGGTCGCCTTGTCGACGACGTGGACCGGGGTCGTGATCTTGCCGCAGTCGTGCAGCAGGCCGGCGATCTTCAGCTCGTAGCGGTCCTTGTCGGTCATGCGGAAGGCGGCGAGCGGCCCCTCGCTCGCCGCGTCCGCGGCCTCCGCGAGCATCATGGTGAGCTGCGGCACCCGCTGGCAGTGCCCGCCGGTGTAGGGCGACTTCTCGTCGATCGCGGTGTTGATCAGCTCGATGAACGACTCGAACAGGTCCTCGAGCTGGATGATCAGGGCGCGGTTGGTGAGCGCGATCGCGGCCTGCGAGGCGAGCGACTCGGCGAGCCGCTGGTCGGAGTTCGAGAACGCGACGATCTCGCCGCTCGCCACGTCCTGGCAGTTGATCAGCTGCAGGACGCCGATGATCTCGCCCTCGTGGTTCTTCATCGGCACCGTCAGGAAGGACTTCGACCGGTAGCCGGTCTTCTGGTCGAAGCGCCGGGTGCCGGAGAAGTCGAACCCCTCCTCGGTGTAGGCGTCGGCGATGTTGACCGTGGTGCCGGTGAGCGCCGCATACGCGGCGACCATGGAGTTGTTCGGCTGCCCGTCGCGGTAGAGCTGGATCGGGAAGAACGGGATCGGGTTGCCGGTGGTGCCGCCGAGCGCGATGTTGAGCGACGCGGTGCGCACGATCTCGAAGTGCAGCTCCGGATGGCCGTCGCTGCCCTTCAGCAGGTAGAGCGTGCCGCCGTCGGCGCGCGTGATCGTCTTCGCCGCGACCAGGATCTTCTCGAGCAGCGCGTCGAGGTTCTTCTCGAGCGACAGCGCCGCCCCGATCTCGTTCAGCTGGTCCAGCCGGCGGAACAGATCGTCGGTCGTGTCGGACGGTCGCCGCGCCCCGGGCCCGGCCATCGGGGCGACGTTCGTGCCAGACATCGCGGCTCCTACTTGATGCAGACCGCGCGCACCTGGGCGATGTCGGTGATGCCCATCAGCACCTTCTCGACGCCGTCCATTTTCAGGGTGCGCATCCCCTCCTCCAGCGCGACGGCGAGGATCTCCGCCACGCGCGCGTGCTCCTGGATCAGCTTCTTGATGTGGTCGCTGCCGACCAGCAGCTCGTGCAGGCCGACGCGGCCCTTGTAGCCCGAGCCGCCGCAGGCGTCGCAGCCGGCCTTCCGGTGGAGGGTGAACTGGCCCTGCTCGTTGCCGAACGCCTTCACCCAGTCGCGGTACACCGCCTCGTAGGCCGACTTCGCGTCCTTCTTGAAAGTGGTGGTGTTCAGGAGCTCCTGGCAGTACTCGGTGATCAGCGATTTGACCTCCTCCTGCCCCGGCGTGTACGCCACCTTGCACTTCGAGCAGAGCCGCTTGGCGAGGCGCTGCGCGAGCACACCGAGCAGCGCGTCGGCGAAGTTGAACGGGTCCATGCCCATGTCGAGCAGGCGGATGATCGACTCGGGCGCGCTGTTCGTGTGCAGGGTCGCGAACACCAGGTGGCCGGTGAGCGAGGCCTCGATGCCGATCGAGGTCGTCTCCTTGTCGCGCATCTCGCCGACCATGATGATGTCCGGGTCGGCGCGCAGGAACGCCTTCATGACCGTGGGGAAGTCCAGGCCCGCCTTGCGGTTGACCTGCACCTGGCGCAGGCCCTTCTGCGTGATCTCGACCGGGTCCTCGGCGGTCCAGATCTTGGTGTCGGGAGTGTTCAGGTACTTCAGCACCGAGTGCAGCGTGGTCGTCTTGCCGGAACCGGTCGGGCCGCAGACGAAGAAGAGCCCGTACGGCTTCTCGACGGTGGCCTTCAGCGCCTCGAGGTTCCACGGCGAGAGGCCGAGCTTGTCCAGCGGAATCGGCTCGCCGGCGGCGAGGATCCGCATGACCACGTCCTCGACGCCGCCCGCGGTCGGGATCGTCGCGACCCGCAGCTCGATGTCGAGCGGGCCGAACTTCTTGAACTTGATCTTGCCGTCCTGCGGCTTGCGGCGCTCGGAGATGTCGAGGTCGCACATGATCTTCAGGCGCGCCACGAGCGAGTTCCGGTAGGAGGCCGGCACCTCGATGTAGGGCGCGAGCGAGCCGTCCTTGCGGAACCGGATCTCGGTCTTGGCCTTGCCGGGGTACGACTCGATGTGGATGTCGGAGGCGCCCTGCTGGTAGGCCTCGACGATGATCTTGTTGACGAGCTTCACCAGCTCGTTGTCGGCGGCCGCCGACAGGTCGTCGTTGCCGGCGTCTTCGCTGCCCTCCTCGTCCATGCCCGAGAGCAGGTCGCCGATGTCGCCGATGTCGAGATCGGCGCCGAAGAACTGGTTCAGCGTCTCCTTGAACTCGCGCTGGGTGGTGACGACGTACTTGATGCGCCCCTTCTGGAAGACGTTGTTGACGATCCGCGAGCCCTTGATGCGCTCCGGATCGAGGCACATCACCAGCAGGCCGTCCTTGTTCTCCTCGAGCGGGATCCACTGGTTCGCGTCGACGTACTCGCGCTTGAGGTTCTTCAGCAGATCGATCGGCTTCACCCGCTCCGGCTTGAACGGCTCGTACGGGACGCCGAAGAACTTCGACAGCGCCGCGCCGAGCGCCGGCAGCTTGACGTTGAACTCCTCGATCAGCACCGCCTCGATGTCGGTCGCCTTCTTGCGCGCCGAGCGCGCCGCGAGCTCGAACTCCGCGGCCGAGATCACCGCGTCGGCCACGAGGAAGTCGTACTTGGTCTTGAGCAGCGCCGGCTTCTGGCGCTGGCGGAAGGCGATCGCGAGGGTCTGGCAGAGTTCGGTCACGCCCTCCTCGGCGAGGTGGCCGAACGGCTGCCCGGACTTGTTGTTGATGAGCTGCACCACGCCGATCAGGTCGGCCTTCTCGGCGTCGAGGATCGGCGCGCACAGCATCTGCTTGGTGCGGTAGCCGGTGCGCTTGTCGACTTCCTGCAGGAACCGCAGCGACGCATGGTGCTTCTTGAGCTCCGACTCGTCGTAGACGTCCTTGACGTTCAGGAGCTTCTTCGACATCGCGCAGTAGCCGGCGAGCGAGTGCTCGGCGATCGGCAGCTTCAGGTCGCGGAACGAGTTCAGCCCGATCTTGACCTTGGAGACGATGGTCGCCTTGTCGTCGCCGGTCGCGTAGATCGTCAGCCGGTCGGCGTTGAAGAGGTGGCAGATGTCGGCGCTCACCTCCAGCATGATCTCGTCGATGTTGCTGGTGGCGTGGATGCGGTTCGTGACGACCTGCAGGCTCTTCTGGAAGGCGAGCCGGGAGTTGACGTCACCCGAGGCGGCGGCAGGGCTCAGCACGGCACTCATGTCATCGCATCCTGTGTAGTCTGCGGCCGGGGTCGGGCCGGCCGCGCAACGGCGAAACGCGCACGCCGGGGCCGCACCGGCCCCGGTGGCGCAACGAAGCATGCTAGCCGCCCGCTCCGGGGCAGGCAACCCGGCCGTGCCGGGAGATGCGGCTTATTGCAGGCGGCGGCCCGAACCCGCCCGGCCGGAGCGGCTTCGTCGCGCCGAATCGGCGGGCTAGCGCGCACGGCCCTCGCCTCCGCCGAGGCCGCCCTGCAGCACGAAGGCGCGGAGCCCGCGCTGGGCGAGCAGAAACGCGGCCGCCGCGCTGCGCCGTCCGGTCTGGCAGTACACGACGTACTCGCGGGACTTGTCGAGAATCTTTACGGCGTTGCGGATCTCGGCGAGCGGGACGTTGATCGCCCCGGGAAGCTTGTCGTACTGGTACTCGGACGGATAGCGCACGTCGAGCCACTGCCCGCCCCGCGCGACCTTCTCGCGCGCGGTCTCCATGTTGACGCCGTGCAGCAGCGGCTTCTTCAGGAGCTCGTTGAAGTCGTTCTTGTCCAGCCGCAGCAGCGTTCCGTCCGTCAGCATCGTGACGGTCGCGTTGCGCTTGGCGTTCGCCACCAGCGCCTCCTCGCCGAACGCGTCGCCGCTCTTGAGCTCGGCGAGCCGCATGCTGACCCCGCCGACCGACCGCTCGACCAGGCACTTGCCGGTCTCGACGACGTAGTAGTAGTCGCCTTCGGCGCCCTCGCGAATAACGACTTCCGAGCGCTTCGCCGTGACACGTTTGAAGCGCTTCAGCAGCTCGTTGATGTGGGCGGTGGGAAGCTGCGCAAAGGCGCCGCCGGACTTGAGGTTGTTGATGCTGAAGAGGCCGGTCAGGATCGCCCAGTTGCCGATCGACGGCGTCTCGGAGGCCGCGGTCCGCTTGGCGTCCTCCTCGGCGGCCGCGAGCTGGTCCCAGGTCACCATGATGTCGAGCAGGTCGTCGTCGATGCGGATCATCTCGATGTCGGTGATGGCCTTCGCCGAGGCGAAGGGCGTCTTGCGCCCGATCGGGTGGCGCGCCTCGGCCGTGCCGCCGACCACCACCTCGGAGCTGCCGTTGCCGAGGATGAGGGCGAGCTCACCCTTGAGGAGATAGATCAGCTGGCCGGCGACGCCCTTGACGCGGAACGGGTCGAGCGTCTTCGAGATGCGCTCGACGAACGTGAGCTCGGCGAGCTCGGTGAGCCGAGTTCCGGACAGGGCCGAGATCGGCTCCAGGCCGCGCAGCGTTTCTACCTTGACTTTGTCGCTCGACATGTTCTCGGGTATCCGTGGCTCGGGGCGCATCGGCGGCTCTAGATCTCGAAGACCTGGTTGTTCTGCAGCATGCGCGGGCGGTACTGCCCGGCGAACTCCTCGATCTCCTCCATCGAGAGCTCGATCTCGCCGGGCTTCAGGTGGGTGATGAAGATCTCGGCGCTTCGCTCGAGCTTCGCCAGCTCGTCGGCGAGCATGCTCGGGCAGAGATGCTTCGACATGACCGCGAGCTGCTTCTCCTTGTTCGAGAACGCGCACTCGATGATCAGGTACTTCAGGTTCGCGATCTTGTTGACGATCGGCCACAGCTCGTCGTTGGTGGTCGTGTCGCCGGTGAACACCAGGCTGCCGCCGCCGCTGTCGAGCTGGTAGCCGATCGCCGGCACGACGTGGTTGGCCGGCAGTGCGGTGATGCGCCGGCCGTCGAGCTCGACGGTCTCGCCGAGCTCGATCGCCTGGTAGCGCAGGAACGGCGCCTCGGCGCTCGGGATCTGCGTGAAGTCCGGCCAGATGCTCCAGTTGAAGATGTGGTTCTTCAGGATCTCGATCGTCGCCGGGATCGCATAGACGGTGAGCGGCTTGTCGCGCATCTGCCCGACCGTGTCGACCATGAACGGGATCGACGCGATGTGGTCGAGGTGCGAGTGGGTCAGGAACACGTGATCGATGGGCGTCAGCTCGACGAGGGTCAGGTCGGCGACGCCGGTGCCGGCGTCGATCAGCACGTCCCGGTCGAGCAGCATCGACGTCGTGCGCAGGTGACGCCCGCCGATGCCGCCGCTGCAACCGAGGATCCGCAGCCTCATCCTTGCGCTCCGCCTACTTCTCCTCGAACGTCGTGACCCCGTCCCACCGGCCCGCGGGCGGTTGGGCGCGCAGGCGCGCGACGCGCCCGGCGTAGACCTCGTACAGCGGCATCTTCGGGTACAGCCGCTGCATGTTGAAGAGCGCGAGCTCGGCCTGGTCCCAGTCGCCGGCCCGGTAGGCCTTGAGCGCCTGCTGCCACAGCCTGAGCTCCTCGACGCGCGGCTTGCCGACCGCGCCTTCCGGCCCCACCGGCTCGTAGATCGCCGTCGGCGCGTCCTTGCCCTTGACCCGCACGCGGTCGAGCTCGCGGAACACCGTGCCGCCCACCGCCTGGCGGGTCGCCTCGCCCACGATGATGCCCACCCCGTACTGCTTTGTCAGGCCTTCCAGCCGCGACGCGAGGTTCACGGCGTCGCCGAGGACGGTGTAGGCCTTGCGCGACCGCGAGCCCATGTCACCCACCCGCATCGGCCCGGTGTTGATGCCGATGCCGATCTTGAGATCGGGCCAGCCGCGCGCCCGAAAGCGCTCGTTCAGCGGCCCGAGCGCAGCCTGCATGGCGACCGCCGCCGCGACCGCGCGCTCGGCGTGCCGCGGCTCGGCGACCGGGGCCCCCCAGAAGGCCATGATCGCGTCGCCGATGTACTTGTCCAGCGTGCCGCGGTGCTCGCCGATCACGCGGGTCATCTCGGTGAGGTACTCGTTCAGCAGCTGCGAAAGCTCCTTCGGCTCCATCCCCTCGGCGATCGACGTGAAGCCGCGGATGTCCGAGAAGAGCACCGTCAGCTCCTCGCTGCGGCCCTCCATCGAGTACTTGCCCGGGTCGCGCGCCATCTGGTCGACGAGCTCCGGCGGAACGTACTGGCCAAAGAGCTCCGTGAACTGGCGCTTGGCGCGGGACTCGACGAAGTAGCCGTAGGACATGTTCAGCGCGAACATAGCAACGGTCATAAGCAAACTGCTTGCCAAGGGCAGCGCGATATCGGCCGTTTGCCACACGCCGAGGTTCAATCCGGCGTACCCCGCGAGCGCCGCCCCGGCCGCGAGCGTCGCCCGCAGGGGCGAGAGCAGCGGCAGCAGCACCGCGAGCGCGAGCCCGCCCGCGAGGAGCAGGACGACTTCCGCGCCGAGCACGTAGGCCGGACGCCCCTTGATCGTCCCGTCCAGCATCCCGGCGATCAGGTTCGCGTGCACCTCGACGCCGGGATAGGCGCGGTTCACCGGGGTCGCCCGCAGGTCGACGAGCCCGGGCGCCGAGGTGCCGACGAGCGCGATGCGGCCGCGCAACCGCTCGGCCGGCACGCGGTCGAGAAACACGTCGACCAGCGAGAGGTACGGAAAGCTGCGGGCGTCGCCGCGGAAGGGCACCAGCGCGGCGGCGTTCTCGTCCACCGGGACGCGGAGCTTGCCGACCGCGAGCCACTCGAGGCCGGAATAGGTGCGGCTCATGAACCGGTCGGGCGGGTAGCCGGGCTCGACCGGCGGGAAGTCGAGCAGCATGCGCACCAGGGCGAGCGCGAGCGGCTCGTAGTAGCGCCCCTGGTACTGCGCGAGCATCGGCACGCGGCGCACGACGCCGTCCTCGTCCACGACCGGGTTGAAATGGCCGGCCGCCGCAGCCGCGGCCTGGAACGCCGGCAGGTTGCCGCCGTAGCCCGCCCAGCTCGTGAACGGGATCGTCCGGCCCGCGAACGTCCCGGCGGGCAGCACGGGCGCCGGGATCGCGCCGTGCGCCTCGCGGCTCTGCGCCTCCGCCTCGCTGGTGAAGTAGTAGCCGAGCACGACCGGCCGGCCCTTGATCGCCCGCGCGAACCGGGCGTCGTGGTCTAGCGCCGGGCGCAGCCGAGCGAGCGCCGCCTGGAACTCGGCGTTCCCCTTGAGCTCGCCGTCGGCGAGCCGCTCGAGAACCGGCAGGCCGCTCGAGGCGTCCGGCTCGGCGTTCACGACGTCGAAGCCGAGGGCGGCGATGCCGTACTCGTCGAACAGCTTGTCCACGAGCGCGGCGACCTTGTCGCGGCCCCACGGCCAGCGGCCGAGCTCGGGCGCCGCCAGGCTCTTCTCGTCGATGTCGAGGATGACGATGCGCTCGTCCACGCCGCCCGGCATGGTGAAGCGCAGGCGCGCGTCGTAGATGATGTGGTCCAGCCGGTTGACCAGCTCGAACTGGTAGAACTTCGCGGCGTGGCCGACGAACAGCGCGAGCACCGCGAGCCCCAGGACGATCCTCGCGAGATGCTTCCTCACCGCGTGCGCCTCCGGGCCGCGTCCGAGATCTGGCCGCCGGTTCTTCCAGCCGGGTCGCCCGGGCGCGCGAGGCCCGTCAGGTCTTGAAGAAGAACTCCATCTTGACGCCGGCGAGCTCGAGCACGTCGTGATCGTTCAGCGCGTGCGCCTGCGCGTCGAGCGCCTTGCCGTTCACGATCGGGAAGCTCGCGCCCTCCACGTGGGTGATGAAGTAGCCCTGCGGGCGCCGCGTGATGACCGCCACCTGCACCCCCGGCTTGCCGAGGGTGGTCAGCGCCTTGGTGAGCTCCATCTCCTTGCCCGCGTTCGCCCCCGAGAGGATCTGGATCGAGGCGACGCGGCCGGCCGCCATCGGCTGCGAGCTCGCCATCGTGGGCTGCGGCTGCGACTGCGCGTTCAGGATCGGCATCGACTGCGAGGCGCCCGCGGCCGGCGCCGCCGGCGGCGGGCTCATCGTCGGCATGCCCTGCGACGTGTTCATCGCCGGCATGCCCTGCGAGGAGGACATCGTGCCCATCGGCTGGGAGGCGCCCGGCCCTGCGGCCGGCGCGCCGGCCTTCGGCATCGCGCCGGGCCGGATGACCATGGTCTTCTCGAAATCCTGCGGCCCCTTGGCCGCCGCCGGCGTATCCGAGATGTACTTGAGCTTGTACTTGCCGAGCTCGATCACATCCGCGTTCTGCAGGAAGTGCTTCTTGATCGGCTGCCCGTTCACCAGGGTCCCGTTCGTGCTGCCGAGATCCTCGAGGAACGAGTCGTTCAGGATGGTCACGATCACGGCGTGCTCGCCGGACACCGCCAGGTTGTCGATCTGGATGTCGTTGTGCGGCTTGCGCCCGATGGTGGTGCGCTCTTTCGTGAGCGTGATCTCCTTCAGCACCAGCCCATCCATACTGAGAATCAGCTTCGCCATGGCAGTGTCCCCACTTATCTCAACCAGCTGAACAATCGCGACACCCAACCGCGCGGAACCGAGAAGTCGCGCAGCACGCGCACCAGAATGACGGACACGTTGTCGCGTCCGCCGTTGTCGTTCGCCATCTGCACCAGCTGCTGCGCGGCGAGCTTCAGGTTCGCCGACAGCGTCTGCACCGTGAGCCCGATGTCCTCGTCGCTCACCATGTCGTTCAGGCCGTCGGAGCAGAGCAGCCAGACGTCGCCCGGACGGGTGTCGTACTCGCGGATCTCGGGCTCCACCGTCGGGTCGATGCCGAGCGCCCGCGTGACGAGGTTCTTGTTCTGCGAGAACCGCGCCTGCTCGGGCGTGATCATGCCGCTGTCGATCTGCTCCTGCAGCAGCGAATGGTCCTTGGTGATCTGCTCGAACACCTCGTCGCGCAGCCGGTACACGCGCGAGTCGCCGATGTGCGCGATCAGCACCCGGTTGTCGTAGAACACCGCCGCCACCAGGGTCGTGCCCATGCCGGCGTACTGCGGCTGGCTCTGCGCCGCCTGGAAGATCGAGGTGTTCGCCTTCTCGATCTGCTCGCGCAGCATCCGCTCGGCGTACGGCCGGCCGTTCAGCGGGTCGGCGCGGTACGGGGGGTTGTCCTCGAGCAGATGCTGGAGCTCGGTGGTGATCACGGTCGTGGCCATGCCGCTCGCCACCTCGCCCGCGTTGTAGCCGCCCATCCCGTCGGCGAGCACGACCAGGCCCCTGGACGCGTCGGCCGCGATCGAGTCCTCGTTGTGGGATCGCACGATGCCCGGGTCGGTGCAGCTCGCGATCTCGATGGCCTGGCTGAGGTTCATCTTCCGGTCGTCTTCCGCGCCGCTACAGGCTGATGTCCACCGAACGGATGCCGGGCCCGGGCGCGGGTGCGACGCAGGCGCGCAGCGCGGCGGCGAACTCCTCGCCGGTCTGGAAGCGCGCCGCGGCGTCCTTCGCCATCGCGCGGGCGAGGAACGGCGCGACCGCCTGCGGCAGGCCGGGGTTGAACGACAGGATGTTCGGCGCCGGCTCGTTCGCGATCTTGAACATCAGCTGCGCCATCGATTCGCCCTCGAACGGCAGGCGCCCGCACAGCAGCTGGTACAGGCTCACCGCCAGCGAGAAGAGGTCCGAGCGGCCGTCGATGCGCCGCCCGGCGAGCTGCTCGGGCGACATGTACGAGGGCGTGCCGAGCACCATGCCGGTCTTGGTCTTCGAGGAATCGGTGATGCGGGCGATGCCGAAGTCGGTGACCTTGACCGTGTCGGAGTCCGGCTCGTACATGATGTTGGCCGGCTTGATGTCGCGGTGCACGATGCCCTGGCGGTGCGCGTAGCCGAGCGCGTCGGCGACGCGCCCGACGATCGAGATCGCGCGCTCGGGCTGCATCAGCTTGCCGGGCTTCGTGTACGGGGTGAGGTCCTGGCCCTTCAGGAACTCCATCGCGATGTAGGCGAGGTCGTGCTCCTCGCCGGCGTCGAAGATCGTCACGATGTTCGGGTGGTTCAGCCGCCCGGCGGTCTCGGCCTCGCGGAAGAAGCGCTCGCGCACGTCGGCGAGCTCGTCGGGCTCGAACTCCTGCGCGAGCGCCATCGTCTTGATCGCGACGATGCGCCCGATCTTCGGGTCGCGCCCCTGGTACACGACGCCCATCGCGCCCTTGCCGAGCTCCTTCTCGACCTGGTAGCGGCCGAGCATCGGCTTCTCGACCGTGGCCGAGGTCATGATGCTCTGGTTGGTGCGCGCGCCGCCGGCCGCGCCGCCGAGGATCACCGTCTCGGAGAGCTGCTTCGCGCGCGAGACCTTCTCGCCGACGTCGCGGAACTTCGGGTTGTGCTCGGCGACGTACCGGTATACCGCCTCGGCCTTGTTGAACTGGCGCTTGCGCTCGAAGTCGAGCGCGAGGTTGTACAGGTTGTCGAGCACCGCGTCGTCGACCGGCTTGACCTTGCGGAACTTGTCGAACGCCATGTCGAGCTGGCCCTGGCCCTGGAAGGCGAGGCCGAGCATCCGGTTCGACTCGGCCGACTCGGCGTCGGACTTGAGCTTGCCGGCCTCGGTGACCAGGAACCGCTTGGTGGTGAGCAGCAGGTGCCCGACCAGGAGCAGCGTCGCGGGCAGCATCAGCTGCAGCCACATGCCGCTGCCGGTCATCAGGCCGAAATGCGCGCCGATGAGCGCGACGAACAGCACCGCGGTCGCGGTGAATGCCATGCCGGCCCCGAGCCGCGGCAGCAGCACGATCAGGTAGAGCGCGATCGCCAGGAACACGGCGATCTCGGCCCACGGCGCCCACGACGGCACGACGAAGAAGTGCTCCTGCAGGATCGACGACACGGTGTGCGCGAGCGTGAGCACCGGCGCCATCGCAGGCGACACCGGCGTGACCGACGCGGTGCCGAGCCCGGGCGCGGTCGGCCCGATCAGCACGATCTTGTCGCGGTACTTGTCGACCGGGATCTTGCCGGAATAGACGTCGAAGAACGAATCGACCGGGAAGGCCGGCCGGCCGTCGCGGTCCTTGTAGAAGTAGGTGTGCATCTGCAGCTTCGCGTCGGTCGCGATGCGCAGGTTCGCGAGGCTCACGCCGCGGCCGAGGTCCACCCTCACGTCGGCGACGCCGAGGTTCAGGCTCCTCGCCGCGACGAGCAGCGCGAGCGACGGATAGAACTGGTCGAAGTGCGCGAGGACGAGCGGCTCGGCGCGGATGCCGCCGTCGACGTCGTTGCGCGCGTTCAGGTGCCCGATCCCGGCGGCATGCCGGCCGATCTCCGCGATCGGGAAGATCACCCGGGCCGTCGTGGTGAACGGCGGCTCCGGCGCTGCCCCGGCGACGCTCACGATCGCGTTCCGCGTGACGTAGTCGGGCAGCGGGCGGTCGGAGCGGCCGCGCGGGTCGCCGAGCTCGAACAGCATCGGCAAGAGCACGTTGCCGGCCTTCTGGTAGCTGCGGGCGAGCTTGCGGTCGGTGTTCAGGGCCTGCTCCGCCTCGGCGAGGATGCCGCCGATGCGCGCGAGCGGCGCGTTCGGATCGAGCGCGCCGGGGTCGGGCACCGCGCGCTGGTACTCGCCGAGCAGCGTGTTCACGTACGCGAGGCCGGGGTCGCGCTGCGGTTCGGTGAAGAACACGAGGCTGCCGATCGCCTTCGCGCTTCCGCCGGCGAGCTGGTCGGCGAGCCGCGCGTGCACGTCGCGCGGCCACGGCCAGCGGCCGATGTTCTGGATGCTCGCGTCGTCGATCGCGATCACCGCGATGCGGTCGCTCGGAACGCGATCGGTCGCGCGCACGCCGAGGTCGTACGCCTTGCGCTCGAGGCTCTGGATCAGGTCGGAAGCGCCCGCGACGGCGAAGACGAGCGCCACCGCCAGGCCGAGGAACCAGTCCTTCCTCCAGAATCCTGCCTTCTGCACCGAGCCCGATCCCCGAGTGATGTTGTTTTCGTTATGCGCTGTCGTCGTGCGGTACCAGCGGCATTCTACGCTCCCGACTCCGCGCCCCCTTCCGCAGCGGCGGCGCGGGCGGGGCCGCCTCGTCGCCCGCAGTGCTGGCGGGGCCCGGATCCTCGCGCGAGCCGGCCCGGATCCTGGATCAACTGCGCATAGGTGCTATTGGCACGCTAAGTCCCTGAAGAAACAGCAGCATAATGCCCATTCTTACAGTCGGGTATGAATTTAGTCAAATTTTTGCCGAGGTCTCGTCAGTGAGCCTCGCCACCGCGTCCGGCGGGTCGGCGGCGCGCCGAACGCGCGTGCGCACGACGCTGACCGGCAAAGGACCGGCCGGCCGCGCCCTCCGCCTGTTTCGGGGCCACGCTGCGCCGGCCGGAGTCGGGACGGCGGGAGCGCGACGTCAGGTGCCGAGCAGCGTCCCGACGCCGAGGCCGAGGTGGCCGGCGAGCTCCGCGGCGCCGATCTTCTTGGTCTCCTCGCCCTTCGCCTTGAGGACCTCGATCCGGCCGCCCTGAGCGGTGACGAAGAAGCCAGCCGCGGTCACTTCCGACACCTCCCCGACCTTGCCTTTCACGTCGCCGAAGGTGCGGAACGGATGCTTGCGGCAGTCGAAGAGCTGGATCTTCTTTCCGCCGAGCGTGGTCCAGGCGCCCGGGGCGGGGTTGCAGCCGCGGATCACGTTGTGGATGAAGTCGACGTGGTTGTGCCAGTTGATGCGCGCCTCGGGCGCGCGGCACCAGCCCTCGTAGGTCGCCTGGCTCTCGTCCTGCACGGTCTCGGTGTGCCTGCCCGCCACGACCAGGTCGGCCGCCTCCAGCATCGCGGCGACGCCCATCGGAAACAGGCGGTCGAAGTACACGCTGCCCAGCGTGTCGTCCGGCCCGATCGGAGTCTCCTTCTGCAGGATCACCGGGCCCTCGTCGAGCCCTTCGTTCGGCCGGAAGATCGTGAGCCCGGTCCGCGTGTCGCCGCGGATGATCGGCCAGTTGATCGACGACGGGCCGCGGTACTTCGGCAGGAGCGAGGGGTGGTACTGGATCGTCCCCTTCCGCGGCAGGTGCGTGAGCGAGTCGGGCGCGAACTGCAGCACGTAGGCCATGACGCCCAGGTCGACCGCGAGCCCCTTCAGGGCGTCGTGCGCCTCGGGGCTGCGCAGCGAGGCGAACTGGAACACCTTCACGCCCTTCTCCTGGGCCGCCGCCTTCAGCGGATCGGCCCGCGCGCCCTCCTTCTCGGGCGCGCAGAACACGCCCGCGACCTCGTCGCCGCGGCCGACGAACGCCTCGAAGACGGCCTTGCCGAAGTCTTGCTGTCCGATTATGGCTATGCGCATGGCTCTTCCTTCCGCGGAGTCAGGAGTGAGGAGTCAGGAGCGAGGGAGAAAGGCGGGAAAGCCGTCGCGCACCGGCTGCTCACCCCTCGCTCCTCGCTCCTCACTCTCATGCCGCCTTCTTCGGCGGCACGCTGAAGGCACCGGCCTTCCTCAGGGACTCGATGCGCGCCGCGTCGTAGCCGAGCACTTCGCTCAGGATCTCGTCGGTGTGCTCGCCGAGCGTCGGCGAGCGGCGGATCACGGCCGGCGAGGCCGACAGCTTGATCGGCATGCCGACGTTGAACCATTTTCCGCGCTGCGGGTGATCCAGCTCGACCCACATGTCGCGCCCGCGCACGTGCTCGTCGTTCGCGAGGTCCTGGGTCGACATGATCGGTCCGCAGGGCACGTCGAGCGGGTTCAGGATCGCCATCAGCTCGCGCTTGGTATGCCTCTCGGCGAACTTGTTGATCAGCGTCCACATCAGCGCCTGGTTCTTGCGCCGGTCGGCGATGGTGGCGAAGTGCGGATCGGTGGCGAGGTTCGGCATGTCGAGCTCGGGGCCGATGCGCTTCGCAAGCGCGTCCCACACCGCCTCCTGCACCACGATGTAGAGCCAATCGTTCGCGCCGTGCGGCTTGCAGTGGATCGCGTTGCCGAGCTGTCCGCCGCCGGAGTCGTTGCCGGCGCGCGGCACCTCGCCCATCCCCTGGTAGGTCGGCACGGAGTACTCCGGCAGCTCGCCGCGGGTGAGGCGCTGGTGATCGCGGAACTTGACGCGGCAGAGATTCATCACGCCGTCCATCATCGCCACCTCGACGTACTGCCCCTGCCCGGTGCGCTCGGCCTGCCTGAGCGCCGCGAGCAGCCCGATCGCGAGGTGCAGGCCGGTGCCGGAATCGCCGATCTGCGCGCCGGTGACGAAGGGCGGGCCGTCCGGGACGCCGGTGGTGCTCATCGCGCCGCCCATCGCCTGCGCCACGTTCTCGTAGGCCTTGAAGTCGGCGTACGGGCCGGTGGAGCCGAAGCCCTTGATCGAGCCCATCACGATCTTCGGGTTGAGCTCGTGGATCTTCTCCCAGGAGAAGCCGAAGCGGTCCAGCACGCCGGGGCCGAAGTTCTCCATGATGATGTCGCACTTCTTGAGCAGGTCGACGAACACCTGCTTGCCGTCGGCCGATTTCATGTTCACGGTGATCGACCGCTTGTTGCAGTTGAGCATCGTGAAGTAGAGGCTGTCGGCGTTCGGGACGTCGCGCAGCTGGCCGCGCGTCGCGTCGCCCTGCGGGTTCTCGAGCTTGATCACGTCCGCGCCCATCCACGCGAGCAGCTGCGAGCACGTCGGCCCGGCCTGCACGTGCGTCATGTCGAGGATGCGGACTCCCTTGAGTGCTTCCATATCCGATCTCCATTCGCTCCACTTGCGGGCGCAGGCTGTCGGCCTCCGCCCGGCTGTTCGGCCTACTTCTTCTTCGCGCTCTGCGGATTGAGGCTCGTGATGCGCCCGCTCTCGGTGCCGGCGGTCTCGTCGATGACCGCGTTGATCAGCGTGGGCCTGCGCGTGCGGATCGCCTCGTCCATCGCCGCCCGCAGCTCGGCCGTGGTCGTGGCGTGCACGCCGGCGCCGCCGAAAGCCTCGATCAGCCTGTCATAGCGCGCCCCCTTCACGAACACCGTGGGCGCCACGTCGGGACCTCCGGTCGGGTTGACGTCGGTGCCGCGGTAGACGCCGTTGTTGTTCATCACCACCACGCAGACCGGCAGGTCGTAGCGGCAGATCGTCTCGACCTCCATGCCGGAGAAGCCGAAGGCGCTGTCGCCCTCGAC
>JAHDYJ010000005.1:0-40221 GCA_023383795.1 Burkholderiales bacterium
TTCAAGCATGACTTTCCGTGATGACCGGGGCGGCCCTGTGAGAAATCCGGGCTAGGCGCCGGCCGCGCGGGCCACACCCCATCGCCCGCGCGCAAAGCGTATGATCGGCGCCCGGGGACTCGGCGCACCGGGCGCCGAACGTGCGCCATCCGGCGCGCGAGGAGGGGACCATGAGGCGTGCAATGCTGGCGGCGCTCGGCCTGCTCGCAGCAGCCGGCGCCTGGGCGCAGGACGGCTATCCGAACCGCGCGATCGTGATGGTGGTGGGGTTCGCGCCGGGCGGCGGCACCGATACCGCCGCGCGCATCATCGCCAAGCGCCTGACCGAGCAGATGGGCCAGTCGGTGGTGGTCGAGAACAAGGCCGGGGCGGGCGGCAACATCGCGACCGATTACGTCGCCAAGGCGCCGCCCGACGGCTACACGATCCTGCTCGCGTCAGTCGGCTCGCTCACGGTCGCGCCCCACATCGTCTCGAACCTGCCGTACGATCCGCGCCGCGACCTCGCGCCGATCACGATGGCGGTCGTGTTCGGCAACGTGCTCGTGGTGCATCCGTCGGTGCCCGCGAACACGCTCGCGGAGTTCGTGAAGCTTGCCCGGGACAATCCGGGCACGGTCACCTACGGATCGTCGGGCATCGGCGGCGCCGGGCACCTCGCCGGCGAGCTGCTGCGCGCGATGGCAAAGATCGACATCGTGCACGTGCCGTACCGGGGCGGCGGGCCCGCCGTGCGCGGCCTGCTCGGCGGCGAGATCATGGCGGTGTTCGCGACGCCCGCGTCGGCCGGCGGCCAGATCAAGGCGGGTCGCGTCCGCGCGCTCGCGACCACCAGCGCGCAGCGCTCGTCGTACGTGCCCGACGTGCCGACGGTCGCCGAATCGGGCTATCCGGGCTACGATGCGACCAACTGGTATGCGTACGTCGCGCCGGTGCGCACACCGAGGCCCATCCTCGACCGGCTGCACGCGGAGCTCGTCAAGACGCTGAACGCCGCCGACATCCGCGAGCAGCTCCACCATCACGGCCTGGAGGCGCAGCCGAGCTCGAGCGAGGAGCTCGCCCGCCATATCGACCGCGAGTACGCGACCTGGGGGCGGGTCGTCAAGGAGGCGGGCATCCGGGTGAACTGACCCGCCGGGGGGCGGAAACTTCGCCCGCAGACGACGGTCTCTCTGAAGCCCCTCTCGATCACACATGCGCCGCCCGCTCTTTCCGGCCGCCGCCCTCGCCGCGCTCGCGACGGCAGGCTGCAGCCTCGTGCTCGACCCGATCGAGCAGCGCCTGCTCTACCGCCCGTGGTCGTCCAGCCCGGCGTACCTCGCATCGCTTGCCTCGGCCGAGAACGGCGTGGAGGAGGTGCGGCTCAAGACCGCGGACGGGGTCATGCTGCACGGCTGGCTCAAGCACCCGCGCCGCGCCCGGCCGGTGGAGCGGTTTCCGCTCGTCATCGTGTTCGGCGGCGTGCGCCGCGAAACGTCGTGGATGATCGACCGGGCGCGCCGGCCCGACGCCTGGGGCTGGCTGTTCGTCAACTATCGCGGCTACGGCCTCTCGGAGGGCGCGCCTTCCGAGCCGGTGGTCGTCGACGACGCCCGGCTGGTCTACGACTACGCGGCGTCGCGGCCCGACGTGGACGCCTCCAACATCGTCGTGCTCGGCCGCAGCCTCGGATCCTACGTCGCGGTCAGGGTGGCCGCGACGCGCCCGGCGCGCGCGGCGATCCTCGCCACGCCGTTCGACAGCCTCGCCGCGATCGGCGCCAAGCGCTATCCCTACCTGCCGCTCGGGCTGCTGCTCGGCGAACGCTACGACTCGGCGGCGGTGGCGCCGTCGGTCAAGGCGCCGGCGCTGTTCGTCTTCGCCGAGCACGACAACGTCACGCCGGTCGAGAACGGCGCCGCGCTGGCGAGCGCATGGGGCGGCCCGTACCGCACGCTGACCCTGGCGGGCGCCCGCCACTACGGGATCGAGCGCCGCGAGGAGTTCTGGCGGGCGGTCGGCGATTTCCTGCAGGAGCTCATCCCCGCCGGACAACGCCGCGTGCGCGCACCCGTGCTATGACGGCGGAATGAGGGGGCGGCGGCGGGTGTTTACCCGCTGCGGCGCCCATCGGCGCCGCACGCCGGTTTCGCAGGAGAAGAGAAGATGCGCCGCCGCACCGCCAGGGCCGTCGCGCTCGCGCTGGCCGCGATCGTTTCCGTCCTCACGCTCGCCGGCTGCGGCTCGCTGCCGCAGCTGAACGGCGTCGAGATCGTCGAGTGGCAGCACCAGGAACGCCAGCGCCTCGAGGCGCAGGGCTTCGTCCAGTACAACTGGGATTGACCGGCAGCCGGCCGATCGCTCAGTCGTAGGCGCGGAACCGGATCGTCGGGTCCCGCTTGATCTGCTCGACCAGCGCCACCTCCCAGTCGAGGTAGGCGCGCGCATGCCGCTCGTAGTCGGCGGCGTGATCGTAGGGCTTGTACCACACGTCGTCGAGCGCGGTGGTCGCGCGCTGGAGACCGGTCTCGACCGGCGCGCCCGTCGCGAACCATGCGGCATTGCCGCCGTCGAGCACGCGCACGTCCGATTCCGGCCAGAGCGCCGCCGCCTCCGGCGCGGCGTGTTGCGCGAGCAGCGCGTCCTGGTTTGTCAGGACGCGCCGGGGCCCGCGGGGCGCCGACCCGGACATCGCCTCGCGGGCCGCGGCGAGGCGCGACCGTACCGCCCACCAGGCGCCGGGCACGTGGCGCTCGCGAAAGCGCAGGCTCGTCGCGAGATCGATCACGACGACGTCCGCCGGCGACAGACGCCGCGCGAGCTCCGCCGCCGGAATCGTGTGCGCGGGCACCAGGCCAGCGACGCGCGGCGGCCGGGGGCCGCGCTCGATCTCCCAGCCGAGGAAGCCGTCTGCGCCCTCCGGCTCGAGGACGTGCACGTCGGGCCATCCCATCTGGTTCAGCCAAGATGCGGTCATCACCGAGCGCACGCGCGCCGGATCGACGAGCACGACGCGGGCGTTGCGCACGCCGACGAACTCGTCGGCGGCCTGCACGAGCTGCCCGCCCGGTGCGTGGCGCGCGCCGTGGATGTGGCCCGCCAGGAATTCCTCGCGCGAACGGACGTCGAGCAGGTAGAGCGTCCGGTCCGGATCGTCCATCCAGGCCTGCGCCGTCGCGCGTGACGCGAACTTCACGCCGAAGCGCTCGGCCACGCGCCGCGCGGCCGATTGCGCCTTCGCCAGGCCCGCCGCGCCGGGCGGCGGCGCGGCGGCGGTCGCGCCGCGCGCGCACTGAAAGCCCGCCAGATCCCAGCCCATGGTGCCGTCCTTCAGCGCGACGACCCGGTTCGGGATCCCGGCGTTCACGAGCGACTGGCAGCCGATGATGCTGCGCGTGCGGCCGGCGCAGTTCACGACGACGAGCGTGTCCGGGTCGGGAGCGAGATCGTGCACGCGGTACACGAGCTCCGCGCCCGGCGCGTCCACGCCGCCCGGGATGCTCATGCGGTGGAACTCCTCGTACGGGCGCGCGTCGAGCACGAGGGGCTTCGCGCCGGAATCCTGCAGGCGCTTCAGTTCGTGCGCCGGGATGCGCGGCGTCCCGAACCGGTGCTCGACGAACTCGCCGAACGCCTTCGACGGCACGTTCACGCCGCTGAAGAGCTCGCCGCCGGCCGCCTGCCAGCCGGCGCAGCCGCCGTCGAGGACCGACACGGCGGCGTAGCCGAGCGCCGCCAGGCGCTCGGCGGCGCGCTCGGCCAGACCCTCCCCGCCGCCGTCGAGGAGCACGATCGGCGCCGCGCGCCGCGGAACGAGGTCCTCGATCACGAGCTCCAGCCGCGACAGCGGCGCCGAGCACGCGAAGAAGGGATGCCCGCGGTAGTGCACGCCCTGCTCGCGCACGTCGAGGAGCGCGAGCTCCCCGCTCGCGCTCAGGCGCTCGCGCAGGGCGTCCGCCGTGACGCGGCGGGTCATGCGCGCGCCGGAGCGCGCGCCTCGCGGATGTCCGAGTGCGGCGGGAACACGGCCCACGCGTGCGCGTCGGCCTTGTAGTACTCGCGCCCCACCAGCTGCTCGAGCGCGAGCCCGTACATGTGGAAGTTGAGGAGCGCGCCGTCGATGTGGATCGAGTGCAGGTCGTCCGGCATGAACGCGACGCCGGTGCCCTGCCGCACGACGTGCCGCCCGGTCTCGCGCACCCCGCCCTCGGGCGTGCGCTCGTAGAAGCGGTTGAGCTCGTCGCCGGCGAGCCCGACGATCACCGCCCAGGTGGTGTGGTTGTGCGCCGGCGTGCCGTAGCGCCCCTTGGCCGCGTTCGCGTACAGCGCGAAGCGGTGATCGTCGTCCTCCGACAGGCGGTAGAGGCACGACGTGCGCGCCTCGCCCGGGCGCGGCGGCGGGAAATCGTCGAGCGTGAAGAGATCGGTGCGCTCGGCAAGGCGCGCGAGCCGCGCCTTGATGCGCTCGAGGCCCGGGCGCGTGACGCCTTCCTGCGCCTCGATCCCGCGGATGTCGGCCACCGCGGCCGCGATCAGCCGGCTACGCTCCTCGCTGCGATCCATTTCGGCCTCCGGCAAGCGTTGGGAGAGGGCGGATTCTACCGCCGGCGCCGCGCGCCCGGTCAGCGCGCAAAGCGGTCGAGCACGTGTCCAGGCCCGGGCTCCGCGTCGTAGCGCTCGCCGTCGAACACGCGCATGCCGTTCACCCACACGCCGTGCACGCCGCGCGGCCGGCGGATCATGCGCGTGCCGCCGCCGGGCAGGTCGCTCGCACGCTCGAGCTTCGAGACGCCGACCGTCGCCGGGTCGAACAGCAGCAGGTCGGCCCATGCGCCCGGCACGATGCGGCCGCGGTGGGGAATGCGGTACTTGCGCGCCGGATCGCTCGTCAGGCGCCGCACGCCCTCCTCCAGGCTGAACGCGCGCCGCTCGCGGACCCAGTGGCCGAGGAAGTGCAGGCCGAACCCGGCATCGCACAGGAACTTGAGGTGGGCGCCGGCGTCCGACAGCGCGACCACCCCGGCCGGATGCTGCAGCAGCGGCTCGACGCCGTCGTCGTCGCTGTTGAAGAACTTGCCGACGAACACCGTGTCGAGCCCGTCCTCGAGCGCGGTGTCGAGCAGCACGTCCACCGGGTCGCGCTTCGACGCGTGCGCGAGCTCGGCAATCGTGCGGCCTTCGAGCGAGCGCGCGGCATCGGTCGCCGCGAGACCGATCTCGATCCTGCGCCAGTCGCCGGCGAAGAGGATCCCGGCCTGCGGCCGCGCGAGGTCGGCGCGGAACGCGGCGCGGAACGCGGGGTCGCGATAGACGGCGGAAAGGTCCGCTCTCGCCGCCTGCTTCACGCGCGCAAATGCCCCGTGGCTGTACAGGACGTATGGGTCGCGCAGCGTGAAGTCGAACGAGAGCGGCTGGCAGCTCGCGTGGATGTAGACCTCACGGCCGCGCCGGATGGCGGCCCGGCAGCGCTCGTACATGCCGAGCGCGCGGTCGGGCTCGGCGTCGTTGTACATCGTGAGGACGGTGACGATGAACGCGGGCCGGCCGGTCGCCGCGGCGAGGTTCTCCATGTACTCGGGCGTCGCGCGCGGGCCGGTGGCCGACACGAACACGCCCCGCGCCTCCTCGCCCAGCACGCCGACGAGCGCCGCGAGCTCCTCGTCGGTCGCCAGCGTCGACGGCATCGGGCGCGCGCCCCAGCCGCTGTGATTCGGCGAGAAGGACGAGGCGAAGCCGATCGCGCCGGCGCGCAGCGCTCCGCGCACGACGTCGCGCATCCGGCCGAGCTCGTCCGGCGTGGACGCCGCGCGCTCGCAGGCCGCCTCGCCCATCACCGCGGTACGGATGGTCGAGTGCTGCGCGAGCACGGCGACGTTCGCGAACGGCCGCAGCCGCCTGAGCGACGCCATGTACTCGCCGAACGTCTCGAAATCCCACTGCGTGCCGGCGAGGAGCGCGTCTAGGTCCATGCCCTCGACCACCGAGAGGTTGCGCAGCAGGAGCTCGCGGTGCGCCGGCGGGCACGGCGCGATGCCGAAGCCGCAGTTGCCGATCACCGCGGTCGTCACGCCGAGCGAGGGCGACGGCGAGAGCGTCGCGTCCCAGGTGACCTGGGCGTCGTAGTGCGTGTGCACGTCGACGATGCCGGGCATCAGCGCGAGGCCGCCGGCGTCGACCGTCGCGCGCGCCGCCTCCTCCAGCGCGCCGACCGCCACGATGCGCCCGCCGCGCACGCCGACCTCGGCGCGCCGCGACGGTCCGCCCGAGCCGTCGTACACGGTGGCGCCGCGGATCGCGAGGTCGAGCATCGCCGAGTGGCTTTTCGTTGGACGGATCGGTGCGAAGTGTAGAACCTATCCCAAAATGAGACTACGATCGTGAAGGAGGGGATCTGCAAGGGGCCGGGTGGGAAGGGAAGGGTCCCACCCGTTCCCTCGGCCCGTTGCTCGTTCAGGGATAGACAAGGGGCATTCAGCCCCTTGTTCGTAACGACCTCAGTCCCGGAAGAAGCACGACCGCGATGTTGAGATAGCTTCTCGCACACCGGCCCGGTCCGAGGCACCGCAACCAGGAGATCGCGCCGATGGACCCAACCCCCGCCCCGCACCCGTCCGATACCGCGCGCTCCGCGTGGACGCGCATGATCGGCGCGCTCGTCCTGCTCAAGGTCGTGCTGCCGCTCGCGATGCTCGCGGTGCTGGCGCTCGGCGTATGGCAGATCGTCGCCGGCGTGAACGCCGCGATCGACGGCGCGCGCGCAGCGATCGCCCCGCGCATCGCCGAGGCGCAGGCGCGCATCGACGAGATCCGGGCCGAGGGCCGCCGGCTGATGACCGAGGTGCAGAAGGTGAAGAACACCACGACCGAGATCGCCGGCGCGGTGAAGGAGTCGGTCGAGCCGATCCGCAAGGCGCTGCTCGGGCTCTCGGGCGCGATGCGGGCGCTGTCCGGCGCGGTCGAGTCGATCCTGAACGCGGTCATCTCGGTCGTGAACGCGATACCCTTCGTGCCCGACATCCGCCGGGTCAATCTGCCCGACTTCGACATTCCGGGATTCCGGCTGCCGCGGATCGACATCGACGTCGACCTCACGCCCGACCTCGCGGCGGTGCAGCGGCTGAACGCGCTCGCGCAGGAGATCGCGTCGCAGGCGCAGACCGCCATCGACGAGATCGTGCGGATCGTGGCCTTCTGGTGGTGGACCGCGAAGGTCGTCGGCGCGATGATCGTGCTCTGGCTCGCACTGGCGCTGGTCGGCTACGCGGCGCGCGCCGCGCGGCGCTTCGCGGCCGGCTGGGCGATGCTGCGCGGCCAATCGATCGCGGGCGGCCTCGCGCTGCTCTGACGCCGCGGAATACGCGGCGCTCCGGCGCCGTTCGCCGCCTTGGGTGCTCGAGCTGACGGAGGCGTGCGGTATGCGGGGATGGAAATCGGCGGTCGCGCTCGGCCTCGCGGCGCTGCTCGGCGCCGGCGCCCTCGCGGGCTGCGCGACGGCCCCGCGGCTGGACGCCGTCGGGATCGTCGAGTGGCAGCACCAGGAGCGCGAGCGCCTGCAGGCGCAGGGCTTCGAGCAGTACAGCGGCGAGTAGGCGCGGCGGCGGGCGCTCAGCGGGCGAGGCGGTCCGCGGGCGCGAGCAGGTCGGGCGTGACCGCCGCGAGCGAGGGTGCGCCGGCGAGCCGCATCGCGCGCTCGAGCTCGCCGGTGAGAATCTCGAGCGCGCGGCGCGCGCCGGGCTCGCCGCCCGCCATCACGCCGTAGAGCGCGGCACGCCCGACGAGCACGCCCTGCGCGCCGAGCGCGCGCGCTTTCAGCGCGTCGACGCCGCGGCGCACGCCGCCGTCGACGAGCACCGCGAGCCTCGCGCCGACCGCGCGCGCGACTCCGGGCAGCGCGTCGAGCGCCGCCGCCGCGCCGTCGAGCTGGCGCCCGCCGTGATTTGAGACGACGACGCCGTCGCCGCCGATCGCCGCGACGCGCTCGGCGTCGTCGGGCCGCGCGATGCCCTGCACCACGAGCTTGCCCGGCCACAGGTCGCGCACGCGCTTCAAGGCGTCCCAGTTGAACGAGGCGTCCTGCGCGCGCCCGACCGAGGCCGCCGCGTCGGTGATCCGCGTCGACCACTCGACGCAGCCCGCGAGGTTCTCCATGCGCGGGACGCCGTGGCGCAGCATGTCGAGCGCCCATGCGGGCTTGCGCCAGAAGTCGCGCGAGTTGCGCCACGTGGGACGGAACGGCGCGACGAAGTCGTTGCGCGTATCGCGCTCGCGCTTGCCGCCGACCGGGACGTCCACCGTCACCAGCAGCGCCGTGTAGCCGGCCGCGTGCGCGCGCTCGATCAGCCGCTCGCGGAACGCCGCGTCGCGCAGCACGTAGAGCTGGAACCAGAGCGCGCCGCCGGCTTCGCGCGCGACTTCCTCGATCGACGCGGTCGCCGGCGTGGCGAGCGTGTAGGGAACGCCGAACGCCTTCGCCGCGCGGGCGAGCGCGACGTCGGCGCCAGGCCGGCCGGCGCCGATCGCGCCCCTCGGGGCGATCGCGAGCGGGAACCGCGCCGGGGCGCCGAGGAGCTCGACGCCGGCGTCGACCTCGGCCACGTCGACCAGCGCCCGCGGCAGGAGCCGCACGCGCTCGAAGGCCGCGCGGTTCGCGCGCAGCGTCACCTCGTCCTCGGCGCCGCCGTCGAAGAAGTCGAAGATCGCGCGCGGCAGCCGCGCGCGCGCCGCGCGGCGCAAGTCCTCGATGTTGACGGCGCGGGCGTACGCGGCCATGGCGGGAACCGGGCGCGGGGTCACCGGGTGCGAAAGACGCGCAGTGTACCCGCCCCGCACCGGCGCGCACGGCGACACCGGGCTATCATCCGCGGCGAGATTGCGTGCTTGCCCCCGCGCGGGCGGGGTGCGAGGAGGCGAGGCCATGGAAGGCAAGCTGCTCGCCGGCGACGCCGCGCTCGTCACCGGCGCCGCGTCCGGCATCGGCCGCGGCATCGCGCAGGCGCTCGCGCGCGAGGGCGCGCGCGTCGTGCTTTCGGACATCGACGCCGAGCGCGGCGAGGCGGCCGCGGCGGCGCTGCGCGCCGAAGGCGGCGACGCGCGCTTCGTCCTCGCCGACCTCGCCGCCGACGGCGGGCCCGCCGGGCTTCTCGCGCGCGCGCGCGACGCGCTCGGCGTCCCCACGATCTTCGTCCACAGCGCGAGCCCGCGGCGCCTGGAGGCCGATCACATCCTGGCGGTGACCGAGGAGACCTGGCACCGGATGCTCGCGGTGAACCTGCACGCCGGCTTCGCGCTCGGGCGCGAGATCGGGCGCGACATGATCGCGCGCGGCATCAAGGGCCGCATGCTCTACGTCACCTCGCTCCACGCCGACTCGCCGCGCAACCTGCCGCACTACAGCGCCGCCAAGGCCGGGCAGACCATGGTGATGAAGGAGCTCGCCCGCGCGCTCGGCCCGCACGGCATCCGGGTGAACGCGATCGCGCCGGGCGCGATCCCGGGCGGCGGATTCGATGCCAAGGGCGCAGGGATCGAGCGGCTCACCGGCTGCACGAGCCTCGGACGGCTCGGCACGCCCGAGGACGTCGCCGGCATGGCGCTCGCCCTCCTTGCCGACCGGTTCTCGGCCTACGTCACCGGGACGACCGTCGTTGTCGACGGGGGTATCGCACTGCACAATTGGATCGAGCCGCCGGCGCTCTAGGAACGAACCGGGCGCGGGCGAATCGAAAGACTGCCGCGGGCGCAGCGCGCCGCGGTCGGCACGGCAGGACCCACCCACCAGGAGGAGCACATCATGCACACCATCGCCCGCGGCCTCGCCGCCGCGCTCGTCGGACTGTTCGCCCTGGCGTCGCTCGCGCTCGCCGGCGAGCAAGTCACCTACTCCGCCAACGGCACCACGCTCAAGGGCTACATCGCCCGGCCCGCGCAGAGCGGGCAGAAGCGCCCCGCCGTGATCGTCGTCCACGAGTGGTGGGGCAACAACGACTACCCGCGCAAGCGCGCCGACATGCTCGCCGAGCTCGGCTACGTGGCGCTCGCGCTCGACATGTACGGCGACGGCAAGGTGGTGGACAATCCCAAGGAAGCGGGCGCGCTCTCGGGCGCGGCGTACAAGGACATGGACACCTCCGAGAAGCGCTTCCGCGCCGCGCGCGAGCTGCTCGCGCGCCAGCCCGACGTCGACCCGGCGCGCATCGCGGCGATCGGCTACTGCTTCGGTGGCCGGATCGTGCTCGAGATGGCGCGCCGCGGCGTCGATCTCGACGGCGTGGTGAGCTTCCACGGCGGCCTGGTCACCCACACCCCCGCCAAGGCCGGCGCGGTCAAGGCGAAGATGCTGGTGCTGAACGGCGCGGCCGATCCGTTCGTCAAGCCCGAACAGATCGACGCGTTCAAGAAGGAGATGCAGGCGGCGAAGGTCGACTTCCGCTTCATCGATTACCCGGGCGCGGTGCACGCCTTCACGAACCCGGCGGCGACCGAGAACGGCAAGAAGTTCAACCTGCCGCTCGCCTACGACGCCGAGGCCGACCGCAAGTCGTGGGACGAGATGAAGGGCTTCCTTGCCCAGGTGCTGAAGTAACCCCGGCGCCCGCGCCGGCGGACGCGTAGCCGCGCGGCGGCGGTCGCCCGCCGCCGCGCGCGGGCCCGGGCAAGCTGTTGCGCTGCGCAACGCGTCGGCGAGATTGCCGCCGCCGCGCGGCCGGCGCGAGAATCGCGCAAGCCCGACGGGAGGAGGGAGATGGCGAGCTTCGACGGTGTGATCGTGGGCGCCGGCCACAACGGCCTCACGCTCGGCGCCTACATGGCGCGCGCGGGGCTCAAGGTCTGCGTGCTCGAGGCCGCGCCGCGCATCGGCGGCGGCTGCTCGACCGAGGACGCGACCGCTCCGGGCTTCCGCTGCAACCTGCATTCGAACTTCTACATCGCGTTCAGCTCGAGCCCGCTGATGCGCGACCTCGAGCTCGCGCGCTACGGCTTCGCCTATATCGAGCCGCCGGTGCAGAACGGCATCGCGATGCGCGACGGCACCGCGCTCACGATCCACAAGGACGTCGAGAGGACGTGCGTGTCGCTCGCGCGCTTCTCGCGCCGCGACGCCGAGGCGTTCCGCTACCTGAACGAGACCTACGCGGTGAAGATGCGTCCGTTCTTCACCTCGCTCCTGTACAACCCGCCGCTCGCGCCCGACGAGCTCAAGGCGCGCCTCGCCGGTCCCGAGGGCCGCGAGTTCCTCGCGCACGCGCCGCTCGACCTCTTCGGCGCGGTCGACCGCCACTTCGAGGACCAGCGCATCCGCACGTTGTTCAAGCTGCTGATGCACGTGACGACCGGCGAGAACGTGCCGGGCACCGGCCTCATCTTCCCGATGATCCTCGCCTCGATCACGCACCTCGCGCTGCCGGCCGGCGGCTCGGCGTCGCTCTCGCACGCGCTCGCGCGCGTGATCGAGGCGGGCGGCGGGACGATCCGGACCGACGCACCGGTGCGCGAGATCGTAGTCGAGTCGAACCGCGCCGCCGGGGTGCGGCTCGCCGACGGCACGCGCATCGACGCGGCGCGGTTCGTGGCGAGCGGCATCGACGCGCCGGGAACGCTCGCGCTCGCCGGCGCCGAGCGCTTCCCCGCGCCGGTGCGCGAGAAGCTCGACGGCTGGCACTGGGGCGACCACAGCCTGGTCACGCTGCACCTCGCCCTGAACGCCCCGCCGGACTATGCCGCGGCCGCCTTCGACCCGGACCTCAACCGCGCGTTCAACGTCTTCTTCGGCTTCGACGACACCGAGCAGGTCGTGCGCTGCTTCGAGCAGTGTAAGCGCGGCGAGTTTCCCGACTGGCCGATGGGCAACGGCGCCTGCAACACGCTGTTCGATCCCACCTACGCGCCGCAGGGCAAGCACGCGGCGTTCTGGTGGCCGTTCGCACCCTACGCGCTGCCCGGCGGGCCGCAGGAGTGGGATCGCCGCAAGGACGAGGTCACCGCGCGCCTGCTCGAGGTGTGGCGCGAGTACGCACCGAACCTGACGCCGGACAACGTGCTCGCCACGTTCCTCTTCACGCCGATCGACATCGAGCGCGGCAACGCGGCGATGCGCCGCGGCGCGGTGCGACTCGGCGCCTACGTGCCCGCGCAGCTCGGCATCAACCGGCCGCATCCCCTGCTCTCGCAGAATCGCACGCCGGTCGAGGGCCTGTATCTCTGCAGCTCGTCGTGCCACGGCGGCGGCGCGAACGGCGGGCCGGGCTACAACGCGGCGAACGCGATCGCCGCCGACCTCAAGCTCGCGCGGCCGTGGACGCCGATCGCGCCGCCGGAGTGGAGCGGGTGACCGTGTCGCGGCCGTCCCGATCCGCGTGAACCCCGGGCGCAAGGCCAGCGGATTCCCGCTTGCGCGGGAATGACGCTTTGTCCGTCGCTTGCGGGGAAACGGCGATCGGATCAGGCGCCGAGGTTGAGCACGATCCCCGAGAGGTGGCCCGCCCGCTCGGAGGCGAGGTAGACGACGGTGTCGGCGACCTGCTCCGGCTCGATGATGCGGCCGAAGCCGCCGTCCTTGACCACTTCGTCGACGCGCGACTCGTCGCCGTACTTCTGTCTTGCGACGTTCCTCATCAGCGCGACGATGCGGTCGGTGCGCGTCGCCGGCGGGTGCACGGCCACGCAGCGCACGCCGAACTGCGTCGACTTCTGCCCGACGCCCTTGGTGAACGCCGCGAGACCGGCGTTGGCGGTGGCGCCGCACACGTACTCGAACGAGGGCTTCTCGCCGGCCATGCCGATCACGTTCACGATCGCGCCGCGGCCGCGTTCCTTCATCTGCGCGAGCATCTCGCGCGTCATGTTCAGGTAGCCGAACACCTTCAGGTCCCACGCGTGGCGCCAGGTCGCCTCGTCGATGTCGAGCACCGACCCGCCGGGGATGTCGCCGGCGTTGTTCACCAGGATGTCGGCGTCGCGGCACGCCGCCGCAACGCGCTTCACCGCCGCGCCGTCACGCAGGTCGGCGGCGTGCAGCCACACTTCGACCGGGTGCGCCGCGCGGATGCGCTCGCGCGCGGCCTCCAGGCGGGACTGGTCGCGCGCGACGAGGTGCACGCTGCAGCCCTCGGCCGCGAAGCCGATCGCGCAGGCGAGGCCGATGCCCTTCGAGCCGCCGGTGACGACGGCGGTCCTGCCCTTCAGACCCAGATCCATGAGCGTCTCCTCCGTACCGGAGCGGCAAGCGTACCGCGAAGGCCCGCAGCCGGCGCGGCGGCGTAATATCGCATTCGCGTGAAACCGACCGAGAGGGGACGCAAGCCGTGAACACCCGCGCCAAGCGCTTCACCGTCAGCCACCGCGAGGGCGCGAAGTTCTCGCGCCGCGGCCTGCGCGGCTACTTCGAGTACCGCGACCTCGGCATCGCGCGCGCGACGCGCGGCAAGGTCGTAGCGCACGTGATCCGCGCGCGTCCGGGCAAGGCGCCGCACGGCGAGTGGCACCGCCACGACTGCGACGTGCAGTTCGTCTACGTGCTCAGGGGCTGGGTCGACTTCGAGTACGAGGGCGTCGGCAAGGTGAGGATGCGCGCGGGAAGTTGCTTCTACCAGCCGCCCAACATTCGCCACCGCGAGCTCCGCCACTCCAGGGATCTCGAGATGCTCGAAGTCGTCGCACCGGCCGGGTTCGGCACGTTCGACGCCGCCCCGCCGGTCGGCAAGCCCGCCCGCAGGCGGGCGCGGCCGCGCGCGCGGGCCTGAGCCCGCATCCAACCCGTCGGGCGATCCGTAGAGGGGGCAGGGGGTCGCGGCATCGGCCGTTCGCGCGGCCGGTCCGGGCGCCTGCGTGGGCTGCGCATCCCGGCGCGCCCCGCTTCCAACTCACACCGACAGGAGGATTCATGGATCAGAAGCGTCTCGTGGGCACCGCCATCGCCGGTCTCTTCGCGCTCGGCATGGTCTCGGGCACCGCGCTCGCCCAGAGCAAGGACCAGGAGAAATGCTGGGGGGTGGCGAAGGCCGGTCAGAACGATTGCGGCAGCAACAAGACCGCGCACTCCTGCGCCGGCCACTCGAAGATGGACTACGACCCGAACGACTTCAAGGTCGTGAAGGCCGGCTCCTGCGTGCAGATGGGCGGCAGCCTGAAGCAGGGCGAGCCGGGCCGCCTCGCGAAAGAGAAGATGATGAAGAAGGGGTGAGTCCGGAATGAGCGCAGTCCCGGCCCCGCGGCCCGCGCAGTCCCGGCTCGGCGCCGGAGTCGGGCTGCGCGCCCGCCACTACCGCGACTTCCTCGAGTCCCGGCCGAGCGCCGGCTGGGTCGAGGTTCACAGCGAGAACTACTTCGGCGAGGGCGGCTACGACCGCCACGTGCTCGCGCGCGTGCGGGCGGACTATCCGCTGAGCCTGCACGGCGTCGGGCTCGGCCTCGGCTCGGCCGCCGGCCTGGACGACCGGCACCTGGCGAAGCTCGAGCGCCTGGTGCGCGCGACCGAGCCCGTGCTGGTGTCGGAGCACCTGTGCTGGGGCGCAGGCCTCGACGGACACCTCAACGATCTCCTGCCGCTCGCCTACACGACCGAGGCGCTGGCGCTGCTCGCCGGCCGCGTCGCGCGCGTGCAGGAGCGCCTCGGGCGCCGCATCCTCGTGGAGAACCTCTCCACGTACCTCGAGTTCGCCGCGAGCGAGATGGGCGAGGGCGAGTTCATCGCCGAGCTCGCGCGGCGCACCGGCTGCGGCGTGCTGCTCGACGTCAACAACCTGTACGTCAACCAGGCGAACCAGGGCACCGACGCGCTCGCGACGATGCGCGCCATCCCGGTCGACGCCGTCGAGGAGATCCACCTCGCCGGGCATCTCGTCACCGAGCACTGCCTGATCGACACGCACGGTGACCGCGTCGCCGACGCGGTATGGCGGCTCTACGACGCCGCGCTCGAGCGCTTCGGCCCGGTGCCGACCCTCATCGAGTGGGACACCGACATCCCCGAGCTCGACGTCCTGCTCGACGAGGCCGCGCGGGCCCGGGCCCGCATGGAGGTACGGCATGCCCGCGCTGCTTGAGCTGCAGCGCGCGCTCGGCGCCGCGATCACCGATGCCGGCCGGACCGCGGCCGCGGCGCCGCTCTTCCGCAACGCGGCGCATGCCGTGCCGGCACGGCTCGCAGTCTATCGCGGCAACGTGTACGGCAACCGCGCGAACGCCCTCGGCGGCGCGTATCCCGTCGTGCGCAAGATCGTCGGCGCCGAGTTCTTCGACGCGACTGCCCGGGAGTTCGCGCGAACCCATCGGTCGGCGAGCGCCGATCTGAACGAGTACGGCGAGCGGTTCGCGGAGTTCCTCGCCGCGTTCGAGCACACGCGCGACCTGCCCTATCTGCCCGACGTCGCGCGCATGGAGTGGCTCGCGCACCGCGCCTACTTCGCCGCCGACGCCGCGCCGTTCGACCCGGCGCGGCTCGCGGCCGTGCCGCCGGAGCGCTGGGCCGGGCTGCGCCCGCTGCTCGCGCCGGCCTGTGCGCTGCTCGTCTCCGACTGGCCGCTCGCGCGGGTCTGGACGGTGCATCAGGACGACTACCGCGGCCCGCTCGATGTCGACCTCTCCGCGGGGCCCGAACGGATCCTCGTCCACCGGCCGCGGTGGAAGGCCGAGGTGCGCGCGATCACGGCGGGCGATCACCGCTTCCTCGCCGCGGTGCAGTCCGGCGCCACCCTCGGCGACGCGCTCGCGGGCGCGCTCGCCGAGGAGGCCGGATTCGACGCTGCGGCGGCGCTCGCGCGCTGGGTCGCATCCGGCGTCGTGATCGATCTCGCAGACGCGGAGGAGGCGGAAGAATGGGCTGGCTGACGGCCGCAGTGCCCGTGATCGATCGCGCGATCGGCTGGCTCGCCCCGCTCGCGCACGTGATCGATCTCGTGATCCGCCTCTACGTCGCCGACGCCTTCTTCAAGTCCGGGCTCACCAAGATCCGCAGCTGGGACGCCACGCTGTATCTGTTCGCGAACGAGTACCGCGTCCCGCTCCTGCCGACCGAGGTCGCGGCGTTCCTCGGCACCGCGGGCGAGCTCGTGCTGCCGCCGCTGCTCGCGCTCGGGCTCGCGACGCGGTTCGCCGCGGCCGGCATCACCCTCGTCAACATCGTCGCGGTGATCGCGTTCTGGCACGTCCTGTCCGAGAACGCCGCGGCGCTCAACTCGCACGTCTACTGGGGCATGCTCCTGCTCGTGACGCTGTTCCACGGCCCCGGAAAGCTCTCCCTCGATCACTGGCTCTGGCCGCGCATCCGCGCGCGCGCGGCGCGGCGCTAAACCCGCGCCGCTTGCGGGCGCCGCCGGACTGTCGCATCCTTCGATGCGATGAGCGGCGACGCGAATGACCGGACGCCGGACGCGGACCTGAGCGCGCGGCTCGCGCGGATCAGCACTGCGACCCTGACGATGGTGCTGCTGAAGCGCGGTATTCGCCGCGCGTGGCTGCGCGGGCCGATGCCGCTCTTTCCCGACGCGCCGCGGGTCGCCGGCCCCGCGTTCACCGTGCGCTTCGTGCCCGGGCGCGAGGATCTCGCGACGCCCGAGAGCTACGCGCGACCGGGCTCGTTCCGCGATGCGATCGAGGCGTGTCCGACAGGCCACATCATGGTGGTCGACGGCTGCGGGACGCGCGAGGCCGCCACGCTCGGCGACATCCTGATCGCGCGGCTGAAGGCGCGCGGGGCGGCCGCCGCCGTCGCCGACGCCCCGGTGCGCGACGTTGCCGAGATCCGCAAGGTCGGACTGCCGGTCTTCGCGGCCGGCGCGGCGGCGCCGCCGAGCATCGGCGCGCTCGCGTACGCCGGCTACGGCGAACTCGTCGGCTGCGGCGGCGTCGCAGTGGCGCCGGGCGACTTCGCGGTGGGCGATGCCGACGGCGTGGTGGTCGTGCCGCGCGCGCTCGCGGGGGACATCGCCGCGGCCGGCGCCGAGCAGGAGCGCTTCGAACGCTTCGTGCAGTCGCGCGTCAAGCAGGGCCGGCCGGTCGTCGGGCTGTATCCGCCGAACGACGCCGCGCTCGAGGACTACCGGCGCTGGTGCGCGGACGGCGAGCCCGGCGGCTGAGCGCCCTCGGGCGCCGCCGAGATCCCATGCCGCAGTGCACGATCGCGACGACGCGGGCGCGGCGCCGGCGGTCGCGGATCGCGGTACGATCGACGGGCAGCACACCCGACCGACGTGAGGCCGATGCCGCAGGCATCGCCTTCCCTGGCTTCGGGGAGCACGAGGGGGCGTCGCGAAGCGGCGCTGTCCCTCGTGGCGTACAAACCCAAGGAGGAGGCACATGACGACCCGTACCCGCGTCACTGTCCGATGTCTGCTCGCGGCGGCGCTTGCCGCACCGCTCCCCGCGCTCGCCCAGTCCGATCTCCGCGCGCCGCTGCCGGCGCCGGTCAGCGTCAAGCAGGGGATGCTCAACGTCCCGGCGCTCTCGCCGCTCTGGCTGCTGCCCGAGGAGGCGGCGAAGTACAACATCAAGATCGAGATGGTGATGTTCCAGCGCTTCGCCGACGCGCGCACCGCGCTCGCCTCGGGCGACATCCAGCTCACCGCCTTCGGTCCCCAGGACATCTCGCTCGCGGTCGCGGGCGGCGCAAAGAGCCTGGTCGGGGTCGCCGGCGTGGGCTCGGGCAACGACTGCCTGCTGGTGCGCAAGGGCGAGGACATCAAGGATTGGAGGACCGTCGCCGACCGGCGCATCGGCGTCGGCGCCGGCTCGATCTCGTGGCTCAAGTTCGCCGCCTCGGTGAAGGAGAACGGCCTCAACTACGGCGGCCTGAAGATCGTGAACATCGTCGGCGGCGGCGCGAACTACCTGAAGGCGGTGCGCGGCAAGGAGATCGACATGGCGGTCGTCTGGCAGCCGTTCTGCGCGCAGGCGATCGTCGAGGGCTGGGGCGCCTACCCGACGATCGACCACAACCGCTCGGAGACCGTCGGCGGCCTGATCTCGGTCCTCGCGGTGAACCGCGACTTCATGGAGAAGAACCGCGACGCCGTGCAGCGGCTCGTTGTCGCGTACACCGACGTGCTGAAGATCGCCCGCGGCGATCCGAAGCGCTGGGCCAAGATCTACGCCGAGAAGGCCGGGCTGCCGGAGCCGGTGGCCGCCGAGTCGATCCGCATCACGCAGCTCGACCCGACCCTGCCGCTCGAATCGATCAAGCGGATCTCGAAGTTCCTCTCCGACAACGGCGTCATCACGCGCGACGTGTCGGGCGAGATCGCGCAGCACTACTCCTACGACTTCCTGTCCAAGGCGACCGGCCAGTCCGCGGAGGCGCTCGGGCTCAAGAAGTAGGCGACGTCCGCCGGAGGCCCCGTGCCGAGGGTGCTGCGCGCGCCGTGGCTGCTCGTGCTGCCGGCGGCGCTGGTCGCGCTGTGGCACTTCGCCGTCGCCGAGCGCTGGATCGTCGAGGG
This sequence comes from Burkholderiales bacterium, assembly GCA_023383795.1. Lineage (GTDB taxonomy): Bacteria > Pseudomonadota > Gammaproteobacteria > Burkholderiales > SG8-39 > JAABRB01. The sequence continues at coordinate 18,411 of JAHDYJ010000005.1, forward strand.
GATCATCCCCTCGCCGGCCCAGGTGCTCGACTCCTGGTACACGTGGATCTTCGGCAGCGCCCAGGCGACGCTCTCGCCGTACTCCGGCACCTGGTTCGATAACGTCGCCTACTCGACACGCCGGGTGCTGCAGGGCTTCGGCCTCGCCGCGGCGGTGGCGATCCCGCTCGGGCTGATGATCGGCTGGAACCGGCTGGTCGCGCAGGTCGTCGATCCGACGATCCAGCTCTTCCGGCCGGTGCCGATCACCGCGTGGCTGCCGTTCGCGATCGCGGTGTTCGGCATCTATGACGCGAGCGCCCTCTTCCTGATCGGGCTCGGCGCGTTCTATCCGGTGGTGGTCAACACCACCCACGGCGTGCGCGACACCAACCTGCTCCTGCTGCGGGCCGCGCGCCTGATGGGCGCGCGGCCGGCCACGGTGCTCGCGAAGGTGGTGTTCCCGTCGGCGCTGCCGTCGATCTTCACCGGCCTGCGGCTCGGCATCGGCGTCGCCTGGACCGCGGTGATCGTCGCCGAGATGATCGCCGTGAAGTCGGGCCTCGGCTACGTGCTGTGGGACGCGTACTACGTCGGGCGCATGGACATCTGCGTCGCGACGATGTTCTCGGTCGGCCTGCTCGGCTATCTCTCCGATCGCGTCATCGTCGCCGCCGCGCGCTTCTTGCTGCGCTGGCGCACGCTGGAGGCGCACGAGTGAGCGGGGCGCCGGCGATCGCGCTCGAGCGGGTGCGCAAGGAGTTCGCCAAAGGCGAGCGGCGCGTGCTCGCCGTCGACGACGTCGATCTCGCCGTCGAGCAGCGCGAGTTCACCGCCATCCTCGGCCCCTCCGGCTGCGGCAAGTCGACGCTGCTCAACATGGTCGCGGGGTTCGAGGGGCCGACCGCCGGCAGGGTGCTCGCCGGCGGCGCCCCGGTCGACGGGCCCTCGCCCGCGCGCGCGGTCGTGTTCCAGGAGCCGGCGCTCTTCCCGTGGCTCAGCGTCTTCGACAACGTCGTGTTCGGCCCCAAGACGCAGGGCAAGCCCGCCGCCGAGTACCGCGCGGGCGCGGCGCAGATCATCGAGCAGGTCGGCCTGAGCGGCTTCGAGTCGCACTACCCGGCCGAGCTCTCGGGCGGCATGCGCCAGCGCGTCGGCATCGCCCGCGTGCTCGTCATGCAGCCGCAGATCATGCTGATGGACGAGCCGTTCGGAGCCCTGGACGCGCAGACCCGCTCGCTGATGCAGGAGCTGCTGCTCGAGGTCTGGGAGCGCCATCACCAGACCGTGCTCTTCATCACCCACGACATCGAGGAAGCGCTGCTGCTCGCCGACCGCGTGTGCGTCATGACCGCGCGGCCGGGCCGCATCAAGAAGACGATCCGGGTCGCGATCCCGCGGCCGCGCTCGATCGAGGTCACCACCTCGCCCGAGTTCAACCGGCTGCGCGCCGAGGTGTTCGCGCTGATCCGCGAGGAGAGCCTGCGCGCCGCGGCCGAGAGCGCGCGCGCGGGCGGCGCGCGCTAGTCAGAGTCTACGGTGGCGCGGGCGTCGGCGGCTGCGCGCGGGCGGCGCCTGCGGCCGCTCTCCCCTCCTCTCCGAGGAGGGTGCCGGCGAAGCCGGCGGGGTGGTGTGTGCGCATCGCGGAGGCGTCAGCGGCCGCGCCCTTTGCCGCACCAGGGCTGTCCCGCCCGCCAACTCGCATCGCCTACCAGGGCGTTCGATTCAAGGCGCCGGCGACTGCGCCGCGTACCAGTCGGCGACCTGGCTGCCCGTCATGAAGCAGACGTCGGGGCGCGCCTGCAGGAAGTCGATCATGCGCTCCATGTCGCCCCAGCGGTGCGGGACGCCCATCAGGTGCGGATGCAACCCGATCGGCAGGATCCGCGTCTGGCGCGCCGTCTCGCGCTCGAAGCATTCGACGGTGCGCACGAGCCGCTTGTACATCTCGTCGGTCGAATGCCGCTCGACCGCGTAGATCAGGCTGTCGTTCACCTCGATGTTGTAGGGCATGCCGACGATCGGGCCGTGCCTGGTCTTCAGCCACACCGGGATGTCCTCGATGACCCAGTCGTGGCAGTACTCGACGCCGCACGCCTTCAGGTGATCGAGCGTGTCCCAGGTCTCGCGCAGCCCCGGCGAGAGCCACCCGCGCGGGCGCTTGCCGGTGAAGCGCTCGATCTTGTCGAGCGAGGCCTCGATCAGGCCACGCTCGTCGGTCGCCGCGTTCAGCGTGCGCTGGTGCATGCCGTGGCCGACGAATTCCCAGCCGGCCTCCAGCATCGACTGCGCGGCCTGCGGATAGGCGTCGATCACGCCGGCGTTGAAGCTCGTCGCGACGGGGAGCCGGCGCTCGGTGAAGAGCGCCACCATCCGCGGCAGGCCGCAGCGCATGCCGTAGTCGACCCAGCTGAAGTTCGGCACGTCGGGAATGGTCTCCTTGCCGTGCGGCGGCGTGAGGATCGTGCGCGGCATCGGGTCCTCGATGCGCCAGTGCTCGACGTTCACCACCAGGACGACGACGATCGGCCTGCCGCCCGGCGGCGCGAGCCGCGGGCGCGAGGTCGAGAACTGGTAGTCGATGCGCGGGTTCGACATGCGGCTTCCCCTCTCAGATGACGTGCGCCTCGCGCAGGCGCGCGAGGTCGGCGGCCGAGTAGCCGAGCTCGCCGAGGATCTCGTCGGTGTGCTCGCCGAGCTCCGGCGTCGCGCGCACGATCGCCGCCGGCGTGCGCGAGAGCTTGACAACCTGGTTGACGATGCGGATCCCGCCGAGCGTCGGGTGCTCGACCGGCGCGGCGGCGCCGAGATGGCGCACCTGCGGATCGGCGAACACCTCGTCCATGCGATAGATCGGGCCCGAGGGCACGCCCGCCTCGTTCAGCAGCGCGTTCCACTCGGCGGTGGTGCGGGTCGCGAGCGCCGCGTTGATCTCCGCGTTGAGCTGCGCTCGGTTCTGCGCGCGCGCCTTCTCGTCGGCGAACTCCGGACGATCCGCCCACGCCTCCTGCCCGAGCGCCCTGCAGAAGCGCCGGAAGATGATCTGGCCGGACGCGCCGACGTTCAGGTAGCCGTCGGCCGTGCGGTACGCCGAGGTCGGCATCGAGTGCGGATGGTCGTTGCCGACCTGCTGCGGCACCTCGCCGGTCACGAGATAGCGCGCGGCCTGGAAATCCATCAGGCCGATCTGCGCCTGCAGCAGGTTCGACTGCACCCACTGCCCTTCGCCCGAGCGCTCGCGCTCGAGCAGCGCCGTGAGCACGCCGCACGCGGCGTAGAGCCCCGCGGCGATGTCGGCGACCGCGGTGCCCGCGCGCATCGGTCCGCGGCCCGGTTCGCCGGTGACCATCATCAGGCCGCCCATGCCCTGCGCGATCTGGTCGAAGCCGGGCCGGTTCCGGTACGGCCCGTCCTGCCCGAAGCCGGAGATCGAGGCGAGCACGATGCGCGGATTGACCGCGCGCAGCGCCGCGTAGTCGATGCCGAGCCTCACCTTGACGTCGGGCCGGAAGTTCTCGACCACCACGTCGGCGCGCTCGACCATCCGCATGAAGATCTCGCGGCCCTCCGGCGCCTTGATGTTGAGCGTCATCGAGCGCTTGTTGCGGTGCAGGTTCTGCATGTCGAAGCCGTGCCGCGGCCCGCTCATCGTGTCCTGCTCGACCGACGGCGGCAGCTCGATCTTGATCACGTCGGCGCCGAAGTCGGCGAGCTGCTTGACGCAGGTCGGTCCGGCGCGCACGCGCGTGAGGTCGAGCACGACGAAGCGCGCGAGCGCCGTGGAAGCGGGAGTGTGCGGCATGGCCGGTGCCCTGGAGCCCGAATGGAAGACAGAGGTTAACCCAGCTCGGCGGCGAGGCCGAGCACGAGCGCGTCGCGCCCGTGCGCGGCCACGAGCTGCACGCCGACCGGCAGTCCGTCCGCCTGCTGCGGCGCGGGCACGCTGATCGCCGGCAGCCCGGCGATGCTCGCCGGCGCGGTGAGATCGCCCTGGCTCGACGGCACGGGGGCGTCGAGCGGGAACGCGACCTGGGGCGTGGTCGGCAGGAGCAGCGCGTCGCACCGGGCGAGCAGGCCCAGGAACTCCTCGCGCGCGCGCTCGATCCGCGCCGCCGCGCGCGCGACGCGCTCCGGGCTCGCGCGCCGGCCGAACTCGAGCGCCGCGCGCAGCGCGGGCGAGATCTCCGCGGCCGCCTCGTCGAGGAGCGCCGCGTGCGTCTGCGCGCCCTCGATCTCGGTGCGCAGGAACGCAGCGCGCCGCGCTTCGGCCCAGTCGAAGCCGGCGGCGTCGACGTCGAGGAGGCGATGCCCGGCGCGCTGCAGCGACCGCGCCGCCGCATCGGTCGCCGTCAGGATCGCGGCCGGGACGCAGGCCTCGAGCCCGCGCGCCACGCCGATCGTCGCGCCCGGCGCGGCCTCGACGCCGATCGCGTCGGCGAGCGCCGCGGCGACGCCCGCCGCATCGGCCACGGTTCGCGCCAGCACGCCGACCCGATCGAGCGATGGGGCGAGCGGTACGACTCCGGTCGCGTCGACGAGACCCGCGCTCGGCACGTAGCCGACGATGCCGCAGTACGACGCGGGAATGCGCACCGAGCCGAGCGTATCGGTGCCGAGCGCAGCGACGCACATCCCCGCGGCGACCGCCGCCGCCGAGCCGCTGCTCGAGCCTCCGGCGGTGCAGCGCTCGCGGCACGGGTTGCGGCAGCGGCCGAAGTGCGGGTTGTCGCCGACCGCGCCGAGCGCGGCCTCGTCCATCAGCGTCTTGCCGAGGAGCACCGCGCCGCCGCTGCGCAGGCGGGCGACGCACGCCGCGTCGTGCGCCGGTACGCGCGAGGCGAGCGCCGCGATGCCCGCCGCGGCCGGCAGGCCGGCGACGTCGATGTTGTCCTTGATCGCGAGCGGGACGCCGTCCAGCGGCCCGCGCGCCGCGCCGCGGCGCCAGCGCGCGTCGGACTGGCCGGCCGCGGCGCGCGCGCCCTCGGCGTCGACGCTGACGAAAGCGTTCAGGCGCGGATTGCGCGCGGCGATCTCGCGCAGGCAGGCTTCCGCAAGTTCCTGCGCGCCGGTCTGCGCCCGCAGCCGCTGGAACTCGCGGATCGTCGGCAACGGCACAGTGCGCCCGCCCCCGGTGCCGGACCCGGCGTCAGGCCGTCGCGCGCACGACGCGCGGCAGCACCTCGCCGATCGGCTCGCGCAGCACCGCATCGGCGATGTCGTCGTACGGCGTCGGCTGGGCGTTGACGATCACGACGCGCGCGCCCGCTTCCTTGGCGAGCGGCACCATGCCCGCGACCGGGTAGACCTGCAGGCTCGTGCCGACGGCGAGGAGCAGATCGGCCTCCTCCGCCGAGCGCATCGCGCCGGCGATCACCTCGGCGTCGAGCGCCTGGCCGAACGAGATCGTCGCGCTCTTCAGGATCCCGCCGCACCGCTCGCAGGACGGGTCGGCCTCGCCGGCGCGCACGCGGTCGAGCGTCGGCTGCATCGGGCCGCGCCAGCCGCAACCCCAGCAGGTCACCTCGTGCAGCGTGCCGTGCACCTCGATCACGCGCTCCGGCGAGTTGCCGGCGCGCTGATGGAGGCCGTCGATGTTCTGCGTGACGAGCGCGCGGAGCTTCCCGCGCCGCTCGAGCGCGACCAGGGCGAGATGCCCCGCGTTCGGCCGCGCGGTCCACGCCGGGCTCGCGAGCCGCCCCTGCCACGCGGCCTTGCGCACTTCCGGCTCGGCGAGGTAGTTCTGCAGCGTCGAGAGCTTCTCCGCAGCGGGGTTCCTGGTCCACACGCCCTGCGGGCCGCGGAAATCGGGAATGCCGGAGTCGGTCGAGATGCCCGCGCCGGTCAGCGCGACGACGCGCTCGGCGGCATCGATCCAGCCCTGCACGCGCGCGGCAGCCTCCGAACCGTTCACGCCGTCTCCGCCCATGTCCGCGAAAGCAAAGCCCGCTCGCTGCGGGCTTCGGCGCGACAGTGTAGCGGACTCGCCGCGCCGGCGGGACCGGCGACGCAGCGTCAGGAGCGGTCGCGCCCTTGCCGCCGCATCGTTCCTGCGGCCTGGTTCGGGCCCAGCTCGCGCACCGTGTAGCCGTCGAGCGACGGCCGGTCGGGCAGCGCTTCGTCCTCGCCCGGGTTCGTGATCGGGAAATCCTGTACACGCGCCGCCGGCGCCGGCGGTCTTGCCTTCGCGCGCTTGCGGCGAAACCAGCGCATGACCTCTGCTTCGCTCCTCTTCGTGCAGGTCGTTTGAGCCTCGCGAACGATATTCGGTTGCGCCGCGGGTGTCCAGCGCGTGCGCGCGATTTCCGGCTCGTCGCCGCGCGATGCACGCGCCGCCGTCGTGCCCGCCCGACAGCGCGCACTGCGGCCGCCACGGGCTCGCGCAAGCGCTTATCGCGCTCGCCACGCTGATCGGCCGGCCGCCTGCCGATCCGCCGCCACACCGGCCGCGGTCGACGCTGCGGCCGGCCGATCCGCCGCTCGCGCGATGCGCTGCGGCAGCCAAACGCCGCTGGGAGTTTCGGGTCAGAATAGCGGCGGCACCGCAGCGTGCACCGGGCGGAGGAGCATCGGGGCCCGGGGGACGAGACCACTCCGACAACGAGGGCCTTGGATGCTCGATCCGATCCTGCTCGCCCGCGCGCAGTTCGGGCTCAACATCGCGTTCCACATCCTCTTCCCGACGATCACGATCTCGCTCGCGTGGGTGCTCGTGTACCTGCGGCTGCGCGAGGCGCGCACCGGCGCCGCGTGGGTGGGCGAAGCCTACGCGCTGTGGGTGAAGATCTTCGCGCTCTCGTTCGCGCTCGGCGTGGTGTCGGGCATCACGATGAGCTTCCAGTTCGGCACCAACTGGCCGGGGTTCATGGACCGGGCGGGCAACATCGCCGGCCCGCTGCTCGGCTACGAGGTGCTGACGGCGTTCTTCCTGGAGGCGGCGTTCCTCGGCATCATGCTGTTCGGCCGCGACCGCGTGCCGGGCTGGGTGCACACGCTCTCGACCGTGCTGGTCGCGGTCGGCACGACCGCCTCGGCGTTCTGGATCCTGGCGCTGAACTCGTGGATGCAGACGCCGCAGGGGCACGCGATGATCGACGGCCGGCTGTACGCCGAGGACTGGTGGGCGATCATCTTCAACCCGAGCTTTCCGTACCGGCTCGCGCACATGATGCTCGCCTCGGGGCTCACGACCGCGTTCCTGGTCGCCGGCATCTCGGCGTTCCAGCTGCTGCGCGACCGGGGCTACGAGCCCGCGCGCCGGATGTTCCGCGTCGGCGTCGCGGCCGGTGCGGTCCTGGCGCCGCTGCAGATCCTCGCCGGCGATCTGCACGGCCTGAACACGCTCGAGCATCAGCCGGCCAAGATCGCCGCGATGGAGGGCGTCTGGCACACCGAGCGCGGCGCGCCGCTCCTGCTCTTCGCGGTGCCGAACGAGGCCGAGCGGCGCAACGACTACGCGATCGCGATCCCGAAGGGCGCGAGCCTGGTCCTGACGCACGATCCCGACGGCGAAGTGCGGGGGCTGAACGAGTTCCTCGGCGTGCATCCGCCGGTCGCGCCGGTGTTCTTCGCGTTCCGCGTCATGGTCGGCATCGGCATGCTGATGCTCGCGCTCGCCTGGCTCGGCGTCTGGGAGCTGTGGCGCCGGGGCGAGGCGCCGCGCCGGATGCTCCACGCCTTCGCCGGCATGGCGTTCTCCGGCTGGATCGCCACGCTCGCCGGCTGGATGGTGACCGAGATCGGCCGGCAGCCCTACCTCGTCTACGGCCTCATCACGACCGCCGAGACCGCCTCGTCGGTGCCCGGCCCGCACATCGCGCTCACCCTGACCGCGTACGCGATCGTCTACGTGGCGCTGATGATCTCCTACATGGTGGTGATCACGCAGCTCGCGCGCAAGATGGCGGGACACGGGTCGGTGCCGCCCGCGCTCGGCCAGTTCGGCGCCACCAACGCGCCGGGGGTTGCGTCATGACGCTCGACCTGCCGTTCGTCTTCATGGTGCTGATGGGGCTCGCGATCCTCGCGTACGTCATCCTCGACGGGTTCGATCTCGGCGTCGGCATCCTGCTGCCGCTCGCCGCGCGCCCGGACCAGGACATGATGGTCGCCTCGATCGGCCCGTTCTGGGACGCGAACGAGACCTGGCTCGTGCTCGGCGTCGGCATCCTGCTGGTCGCCTTTCCGATCGCGCACGGCATCATCCTCTCGTCGCTCTACCTGCCGGTCGCGCTGATGCTGATCGCGCTGATCCTGCGCGGCGTCGCCTTCGAGTTCCGCATGAAGGCCACCGGCTGGCACCAGGTGCTGTGGAACCGGCTCTTCTTCGTCGGCTCGCTCGGCGCGGCGATCGCGCAGGGCATCATGCTCGCCGGCGTGGTCACCGGCTTCGCAAGCGGCCCCGGTTATGCGCTCTTCGGCCTGCTCGTCGGCCTCGGTCTGGCCGGCGCCTATGCGCTGCTCGGCGCGACCTGGCTCGTGATCAAGACCGAGGGCGACCTGCACGGGCGGGCGCTGCGCTGGAGCAAGGCGGCGGTCGTGTTCGCCGCCGCCGGCGTCGCGCTGATCAGCCTGACGACGCCGCTCGTCAACGCCGGCGTGATGGCGAAGTGGTTCACCTGGCCGCGCATCGCCTGGCTCGCCCCGCTGCCGATCGCGACCGCCGCGGCGCTCGCCGGGATATGGATCGCTGCCGCGCGACTGCAGGCCGGCCGCTCGCGGCGCGAGTGGGTGCCGTTCGTGCTCTCGGTGTGGGTCTTCGTGTTCGCGTTCGCGGGGCTCGCCTACAGCCTCTACCCGTACCTCGTGCTCGACCGCGTGACGATCTGGCAGGCGGCCGCCGCGGAAGGGTCGTTGCGGTTCGTGCTCGTCGGCACCGCGATCGTGCTGCCGATGGTGATCGGCTACACGGTGTTCTCGTACCGCGTGTTCTGGGGCAAGGCACGCGAGCTCACCTACGGGGAGTGAGGAACGGGCGGACCGTATGTACGGTCCCCCGTTACCCCCTCCCCAACCGCGCATCGACGGGACTCCGGGGCGGGGCACCGTAGGCCTTCGGTGCGCCGATCGGACCGGATCAGGCGGGCAGGGTCGCGGACTGCCAGGCGGCGAGCTGCCAGCCGGCGGACGTCTCGACCCAGACCGCGAGGAAAGCGAGCCGCAGCGTGCGCGGCGCGCCGTCCACGTCGATGTCGATCGTCGCGCGGCCGGTGACGAGCGCGCTGCCGCCGTACACGCGCACCGTCTCGTCCGCGTGCTCGATGCGCCGGTAGCGGAACCTCCCGGTCGCGAGCGCGTCGAGGAAGCTCCGCTTCGTGTCGGTGAAGCCCGAGGAGTGCGCGTAGGTCAGGTCGTCGTGCAGCAGCCGTTCCAGGGCCGCGAGATCGCCCGCGATCGTCGCGCGGCTGCGCGCGGCGTCGAGCGCCAGGATGCCCTGCGCGTCCACGCTCAGGCGAGATGCCGCTTGAAGAAGGCGACGGTCCGTTCCCAGGCGAGCTTCGCCGCCGCTTCGTCGTACCGCGGCGTCGAGTTGTTGTGGAAGCCGTGCTGCGTCCCCGGGTACATGTGCATCTCGTAGGGCACCTCCGCCGACTTCAGCGCGGCCTCGAACGCGGGCCACATCGCGTTGATGCGCTCATCGTTCCCGGCGTAGTGGAGCAGCAGCGGCGCCTTGATCTTCGGCACGCTCGCCGTCTCGGCCGCCGCCCCGTAGAACGGCACCGCCGCGTGCAGGTCGGCCCCGAGAGCGACCGCAAGGTAGTTGGTCGTCCCGCCGCCCCAGCAGAAGCCGGTCGCGCCGAGCTTGCCGCTCGAGAGCTTGTGCGCTTTCACGAAGCGCGCACTGTTCAGCATGTCGGTGCGGAGCTTCTCCTGGTCGAGGCCCGTCTGCAGCCTGCGCCCGTCGTCGTCGTTGCCGGGATATCCGCCCACCGGCGCGAGGCCGTCGGGCGCGAGCGCGAGGAACCCCGCCACCGCCGCGCGGCGCGCCACGTCCTCGATGTACGGGTTGAGTCCGCGGTTCTCGTGAATCACCACCACCGCCGGGAACGGGCCCTGGCCCGTCGGCTGCACGAGGTAGCCGCGCATCGTCCCCGAGTTGCCGCCGGGAGACGGGTAGGAGACGTACTCGGGCTTGATCCGCGGATCGGTGAACGAGATCGTCTGCGCCCGCGCGTAGCGCGGCAGCAGCGCCTGCGCCATCACTAACCCCGCCGCGCCGAGCGCCGCCGCGCGGGCCAGGAACTCGCGCCGGTCGATCCCGCCGTGGCAGTACTCGTCGTAGAGGTCGAAGACCCGCTGGTCGATCTCGGTCTGCGATACGGCGCCCGCCGGAATGTCCCGCTCGTGCGCCGCGGTTCCAGCCACGTGCTCATCCATGGTTTCCGCTCCGTGAAATGCGTGCGCCAGACGCGCAGCGACGCGTCCGTTCGCCGCCACGCGATTTGAGGCGCGGCGGGGCCTCGAGTTCCCGCGTCGCGAGGAAGCACGCCGCCGCGTCAATAAGCCGTTCGAGCTAGGTCGCAGGCGCGGGTTGCCTTCTCCGGCAGGCGTGATAGCGTGTGCGCAGGGAGGCCAACTCGCGCCGGGCCGGACACGCGCCCGGTTGCGCAGTGCAGCGTTCGGTGACGCCCGGGAAGATCATGGCCGACCACATCGATGATGCCGCTTCGCGGCAGCGCACGCCGTCGGCGCCCGAAGACGCCTTCGCGCGCCTGAACCTGATCGGCGAGTCGCCCGCGTTCAACGCGGTGCTGCGCCTCGTTCGCCGCATTGCATCATGCAACGCGACCGTTCTGATCCAGGGCGAGACGGGCACCGGCAAGGAGCTCGTCGCCGGCGCGCTCCACTACCTGAGCGAACGCCGGAACGGACCGTTCATCTCGATCAATTGCGGCGCGATCCCCGACTCGCTGTTCGAGTCCGAGCTGTTCGGTCATGCCCGCGGCGCGTTCACCGACGCGCGCGAGGCGCGCGCGGGACTGATCGCACAGGCGCGCGGCGGCACGCTGTTCCTCGACGAGCTCGAGGCGCTCTCCCCGCGCGGCCAGGTCGCGCTGCTGCGATTCCTGCAGGATCACGAGTACCGGCCGGTCGGCGACGCGCAGGTGCGCAGCGCCGACGTTCGCATCGTGGGCTCGACCAACGCCGAGCTCGCGGCGCTCGCGGCGCGCGGGGCGTACCGGCAGGATCTGCTCTTCCGGCTGAGCGTGCTGCCGATCGACCTGCCGCCGCTGCGCGCCCGCGGCGACGACGCCGTCGTGCTCGCCGACGCCTTCCTGGAGCGCCTGAGCCGGCAGTACGGTCGGCCGCGGAAGACGCTGACGCCCGGGGCGATCGCGTTTCTGCGCGCGTACGCGTGGCCGGGGAACGTGCGCGAGCTCGAGAACCTGATGCATCGGGAGTTCCTGCTCACCGACGATCCGCAGGTGAATCTCGGGCACGGCGACCCTCTCCGCCAGGCACCGGCGGGGGGGGGCCCCCCCCCCGCCCCCCCGCCCCCCCGCCGGCCCGGGGGGGGGGGGGCGGGGGGGGGCCGCGCGCGCGGCGGGGCGCGGCGGGGCGCTCACCACCGCGAGCTTTCGCGAGGCGAAGGCGCGCGCGATCGCCGAATTCGAGCGCGCCTACGTCGCCGAGGTGCTTGCGCGCGCCAACGGAAACGTGAGCCTCGCCGCGCGTCTTGCCGGCAAGGAACGCAGCCGGCTCGGCAAGCTCATCCGCAAGTATGGCCTGTCCGGCGGCGCATTCCGCGCCGCCCCCTCCGACCTCGGCTCGATCTAGCCCGGGTTTCTCACAGGGGATCGAGATGATGGCGAGGCGCCCGCGCGGGTCGGCGCGCAAGCGCCGACGTTGCGAGCGAGCTTGGGCTCGGCGGCCCGGGGCAATACCGGGCGTATTGCCCCGGGCCGGCATGCCCAAGATCGCCGCAGCGCGCACGCCAGCGCTCGATCAGCCCGGCGCATGAAGCGCTTCGAACCGAACTCCTTCAACCCCCCGTTCAACCATGCCTTCCAGCGGTAATCGGGGCGGCCCTGTGAGAAACCCGGGCTAGTGTTTCGTCCCGTAAGTAACTTTTCAGTATCGATGTGGTCTGACGGACGAGCAGCGCATCGCGCGGCTGCTCAACACCGCGCTCAAGACCAAGCCGCAAGCGGCCACGCACTGGAGCGTGCGCGCGCTGGGCAAGGCCACGCGCATCAGCAAGACCACGGTGGGGCGCTATCTGCGCCTGTTTGGGGTGCAACCGCACCGGACCAAGGGCTTCAAGCTCTCCAACGACCCCTTCTTCATCGAGAAGGTGCGCGAAATCGTCGGTTTGTATCTCAACCCCCCGCAGCATGCGCTGGTGCTCAGTATCGACGAGAAGACCCAGATCCAGGGCCTCGAGCGCACCCAGCCGCTGCTGCCGATGGGACTCGGTTACCTCGAAGGGGTCACCCACGACTACGTGCGCCACGGCACGACGACGCTGTTCGCAGCCCTCGATGTGGCCAACGGGCGGGTGATCGCCCAGCGCAAGCGCCGCCACCGGCACCAGGAGTTCCTGGCCTTTCTGCGCCACATCGAGCTCCGCGTCCCCGAGCGGCTGGACGTTCACCTCATCCTCGACAACTACGCTAGCCATAAGCATCCCAGGGTGCGCGCCTGGCTCGCCCGCCGACCGCGCTTCCATCTGCACTTCACCCCGACCTACGCCTCCTGGCTTAACCAGGTGGAGATCTGGTTCGGCCAAATCACCCGCCAGGCGATCCGCCGGGGATCGTTCGACTCGGTGCCCGATCTGCGCGCCAAGATCGAACGCTACGTCGAGCACTGGAACGAGCACCCGCAGCTGTTCGTGTGGACCGCCACCACCGAATCCATCCTGGCCAAACTCGAACGGCTCTGCAAATTTATTAACGGGACGAGACACTAGGCCGGATTTCTCGCAGGGCCGCCGCGCTTGCGCGCCGTCCCTGACGGCGGGGACCTCACCATCCTCTCGAGGTCCCGAGGCGCATCGGCCGCAGCTGGGGCCGATGCGCCTCAGGCACGACTGGCCCATGTTGGCGCGGTTGCGCCAGCAACCGCTTGATCCGGCTCGCCGATGCCGCGTGGCATGGACCTTGCGCGCGCCCGAGGCGTCAGCCGCGCTCGGACGGGGCGCGATGGACGATGACGACACGACCCACCAAGTCGCGCGCGCGATCTCGACGTATCTCGCCACGCGTCCGGATGCCGTCGACACCGCGGACGGCATCCGACGCTGGTGGCTGCCCCGGCTCGGCGTCGAGGCAACGCCGGAGCGCCTGCAGCGCGCGCTCGACCGGCTCGTCGCCGACGGCGCGGTGGAGCGGCGCGAGCTGCCCGACGGCCGCAGCGTCTACGGGCGCGCGGCGAGCGGGGGCGGACGGCCTCCCGCGGTGGGTGAATGACCCGATTGCATCCCGTGTCCGACCGTCCGGCTCCGCGCCGATCGCGCGCGCGATCGCGCATCAACCGTAGGAGGCCATCGCCATGCCCGTGACACTCACGTACCCCGGCGTCTACATCGAGGAGGTGCCGAGCGGCGTTCGCACCATCACCGGGGTGGCGACGTCGATCACAGCGTTCATCGGGCGCGCCCGGCGCGGCCCTACCGACCGGCCGCGCCTCGTGCAGAGCTTCGCCGAGTTCGACCGCGTGTACGGCGGACTCTGGGTCGAGAGCCTGATGAGCTACGCCGTGCAGCAATACTTCCTGAACGGCGGACGCGACGCGCTCGTCTGCCGCGTCCACAACAACGCGGCGGCGGCGACGCTCACGCTGCCGGTCGGCTTCGACTTCGTTGCGGCGAGCGAGGGCGACTGGGGCGAGCGGCTCCGCGCGCGCGTCGACCACGACACGCGGCCGCTCGAGCCGGGCGAGGGCGCCGACTCGCTGTTCAATCTCTCGGTCAAGGACACGGCCACCGGAACGGTCGAGCGCTTCCTAAACGTCTCGACCGACCCGAACCACCGGCGCTACGTCCCGCGCGTGCTCGAGCTCGAGTCGAATCTCGTGCGCATCGCGGCGCCGGGCACGGTGCCGACCGCCCGCCCGAACGCCCACGGCGCGGCGCCGGCGGGCGCCGATCCGCTCGAGGACAACGCCTCGTCGACGGCGTTCAACACCGACGGCAGCGACGGCAACCCGCTCGCCAACACCGACATCTCCGCCGCGGGCCTCGAGGCGAACCGGCAGGGGCTCTGGATGCTCGAGCACGCCGATCTCTTCAACCTGCTCTGCATCCCGCCGCTGCGGCCCGATCTCGACGTGGATCAGACGACCTGGGACGCCGCCGCCGCGTATGCGAAGCGGCGGCGCGCGATGGTCATCGTCGATCCGCCCGCCGGTTGGGACGAGCCGTCGGACATCACGCCGGTCGCGCTCGGCGCGCTCGTCTCCCAGGGCGACGACCTGACCAACGCCGCGCTGTACTTCCCGCGCATCCGCGCTTCCGATCCGCTCCGCGAGAACCGGCTCTCGACGTTCGCGCCGAGCGGCGCGATCGCCGGCATCTACGCGCGCACCGACGCCCAGCGCGGCGTCTGGAAAGCCCCCGCCGGCCTCGACGCGAGCCTCACCGGCGTCGCCGAGCTCACCGCCGTGCTCACCGACGGCGAGAACGGCCAGCTCAACCCGCGCGGCGTCAACTGTCTGCGCGCCTTCCCGGTCTTCGGCCGCGTCGTGTGGGGCGCGCGCACGCTGCGCGGGTCCGACCAGCTCGCCTCGGAGTGGAAGTACGTGCCGGTGCGGCGCACCGCGCTCTTCATCGAGGAGAGCCTGTACCGCGGCACGCAGTGGGTGGTGTTCGAGCCGAACGACGAGCCGCTCTGGGCGCAGATCCGCCTGAACGTCGGCGCCTTCATGCAGAACCTGTTCCGCCAGGGCGCGTTCCAGGGGCGCTCGCCGCGCGAGGCGTACTTCGTGAAGTGCGACGCCGAGACGACGACGCAGAACGACATCAATCTCGGCGTCGTGAACATCCACGTCGGCTTCGCGCCGCTCAAGCCGGCCGAGTTCGTGGTGATCCGGATCCAGCAGATGGCCGGGCAGGTCGAGGCCTGAGCCGGCAAGGAGATCGAGATGGCCCAGTTCACGGTTAATGCGCAGCGCTTCGATCCGTACAAGAACTTCAAGTTCAGGGTGAAGTGGGACGGCCGCTACGTCGCCGGCGTCTCCAAGGTGAGTGCGCTCAAGCGCACCACCGAGGTGGTCGAGCATCGCGAAGGCGGCGATCCGTCCACCTCGCGCAAGTCGCCGGGGCGCAGCAAGTACGAGGCGATCACGCTCGAGCGCGGCGTGACCCACGATCCCGAGTTCGAGAAGTGGGCGAACAAGGTCTGGAACTACGGCTCCGGCCTCGGCGCCGAGGTGTCGCTCAAGGACTTCCGCAAGGACGTGATCCTCGAGATGTACAACGAGGCGGGGCAGCTCGTGCTCGCGTACAAGATCTACCGCTGCTGGGTCTCCGACTACCAGGCGCTGCCCGACCTCGACGCGAATGCGAACGCGGTGGCGATCCAGTCGATCAAGCTCGAGAACGAGGGCTGGGAGCGCGACTACGAAGTCGCCGAGCCGTCCGAGCCGCAGTTCACCGAGCCCGCCTGAGCTCCGGCGCGATGCAACCGCTTGCCGGCGACGCGCTGCTCGCGCTCTGGGAGCGCGGCGCCACGCTGCACCCGATCGACCGGGCGTTGCACGTGCTCGCGTACGCGGCGCCCGGGCGCGACCCGGAGGCGCTTGCGCGCCTGCCCCTCGGCGTGCGCGACGCGCTGCTCCTCGCGGCGCGGCGCGCGACGCTCGGCGACCGCATCGAGGCGCAGGACGCCTGCCCGGCCTGCGGCGAGCGGATCGAGGTCGCGCTCGCGTGCAGCGCGCTCGCGGCGGGCGAGGCGCCGCCTTCGCCGGAGTGGCCGCTCGAGGCCGCGGGCTACCGACTGAGGCTGCGCCCGCTCGACAGCCATGACGCCGCCGCAAGCGCTCAAGCCGGCGACGTGGCCGCTGCGCGGGCGTTGCTCCTCGCGCGCTGCGTGGTCGCCGCCGAGCACGATGGCGAGTCCGTGCCGCCGGAAGCGCTCCCGGAGGCGGTCGCCGCCGCGGCGGCCGCTTCCGTCGCCGAGCACGACGGCGCGGCGGAGCTCATGCTGTCGCTCGCGTGCCCGCGCTGCGGACACGCCTGGTCGAGTGTGCTCGACGCGGCGGGCTTCGTCTGGACCGAGCTCGCCGCCCGGGCGCAGCGCCTGATGCAGGACGTGCACGCGCTTGCGCGCGCGTACGGCTGGCGCGAGGCGGACATCCTCGCGCTGAGCGACGCGCGTCGCGCAGCCTATCTGGCCTTGGCAACGGCATGAGCGATTTCCTGACGCGCCTCGCCGAGCGCCAGCTCGCGCCCGCCAGCGGCGTCCGGCCGCGGCTGCCCTCGCACTTCGAGGCGCCCGCGCCGGCGGCGATCGAGCAGCCCGCGCCGCCGCCGCGCCGCCATGAACCCGAGGCGAGCGCGCCGCGGACGCCACGCGTCACGCCGTCCGCACTCGCACCGGAAGCGCCGGCGCAAGCCTCGCCGGCGCGCGAGCGCACGCCGCCCGCGACAGTGGCGCCGCCAACGGTGCCGGTCGCGCCGACATCGCGCACCGAGCCCGCCTCGCGCCGGGAGGCGAAGCGCGCGCCGGATGCTGCCGCGCCACAGGCACCGCCACCGCCCGCGACATTCCCGTCGCCAGCGTCGGTAGAGCGGATCGTCGTACGGCCGGCGCCTCCCGCGACGGTCGACGCGCACGCGCCGACGCCCGCCCCCGAAGCACGTCGTGCGCCCGCGACGCCGGCCGCGCCGGTGGCGCTACCGTCGCGACTCGTGCCCGCAGCCGCGGAGGCGCCGCGCAGCGCGCCGCCGCTGCCCGCGGTCGAGCCGCAGGCGATCGTCGAGCCCGTCGTCAACGTCACCATCGGCCGCGTCGAGGTGCGCGCCGTCATGGCGCCGCTGCCGGCGCGCGAGCGGCGCAAGCCGGCAACGCCCAAGGCGCTGTCGCTCGAGGAGTATCTCGAGCGCCGGCACGGAGCACGGCGATGAGCACCGCGCTCGCCGTCGCCGGCGTCACCGCGGTGCTGCGCGGCATGCTCGAGACCTGGCTCATCGACCAGAACGCGAACGCCGCGCTCGGCGGGGCGAACGCGGAAGTCACCGCGGTCGCGCCCGACACGATCGAGCTGACCGGGACGAACGCCGGGCCGCGCCTCAACCTCTTCCTGCACCAGGTCTCGCCGAACGGCGGCTGGCGCAACGTCGATCTGCCCTCGCGCGACGCGCGCGGGCGGCGCACGGCGAGCCCGCCGCTCGCGCTCGACTTGCACTACCTCCTTACGGCGTACGGCCCGCAGGAGCTGCAGGCGGAGGTGCTGCTCGGCTACGGCATGCAGCTCCTGCACGAGGTGCCGACGCTCGACCGCGACGAAATCGAGAGCCGGCTGCCGGCGCCGCTGCAGCCCTCGCAGCTCGGGCGGCAGGTCGAGCTCATCAAGATCACGCCCGAAGCGATGAGCACCGAGGAGCTCTCCAGGCTCTGGTCGGCGCTGCAAGCGCACTACCGGCCGACGGCCGCATACCACGTCGCGGTCGTGCTGATCGAGTCGACCGGCGCCGGACGCGGCGCGCTGCCGGTGCTGAGCCGCGGGCCGGTCGACCCGGCGACGCTGCGCGAGCGCGGCATCGTCGCCCAGGCCGACCTGATCCCGCCGCTTCCGGGCATCACCGCGGTGCGGGCGCCCAACCAGCAGCCCGGTGCGGCTCCGGGGGACACGGTGACGATCGAAGGCCACCACCTCGAGGGCACAAACCGCGCGGTGCGGCTGGAGAACCCGCAGCTCGGCGTGGAGCACGAGATCGCGGCGCTCGCGGGGAGCGAATCGGGGCTCGTACGCGTGACCATCCCGAATCTCCCGGCCGACCTGCCGGTGGGCGCCTACGCGCTGCGCGTGCTCGTCCAGCGTTCCGGCGAGGCGACGCGCCGCGAGTCGAATCGCCTCGCGCTGACGCTCGTGCCGGACATCACCACGCCGCTGCCGATCAACGTGGCGCGCGATCCGCAGAACACCGCGACCGTGAACCTCGCGTGCCGTCCGGAGATCCGACCGCACCAGCGCGCGCTGCTCATCGTCGGTGGCCGCGAGGTGCTCGCGGACGCGCATCCCGCTGCCACCGCGAATCTGGCGTTTCGGATTACGGAGGCGCCGGTCGGCACCCACTTCCTGCGGCTGCGCGTCGACGGGATCGACAGCCTGCTCGTCGACCGCAGCGTGACGCCGCCCGTCTTCCTCGACCGTCGGATCACGATCGCATGAGTGCTAGCCTAGCCGCCGCCAGTCTCGTCAGCCCGGAAACCTGGTCCGAGGCGAATCGTCGCATTCTCTGCGCGGAGTTCGCCCGGATCAGAGGACTGCTGTCATCGACTGCAGGTGGATCCGCGGCGACCTGCGGCGATCCGAAGGCGGTCGCGGAGCGCGGGTTCAATGCGTCGGATCTGCATCGTGCCGCCATCGACGCGGTCACGGCACGACTCGGCCTCACGCGCTTCGAGCGCGACGTGCTGCTGCTCGCCGCGGGAGTCGAGATGGACGCCGACATCGCGCGCATCTGCGCGGCTCGACCCGCAGGAGGCGCAACTTTCGGGATGGCGCTCGCCGCGTTTCCCGATGCGCACTGGAGCGCACTCGCGCCGTCTCGTCCGCTGCGGCGCTCGCACTTGATCAGCGTTGCCGAAGGCGGACCGATCGTCACGAGCCCGCTGCTGATCGAGGAGCGTGTGTTGCACTATCTGGCGGGCGTAGCCGCCGGCGATCCGCGGCTGGAATGCCTGCTAAGGCGGCGCGCACCTTCTGCCCTCATGGCCACCGCGCACGAGTCCGTCGCCAATCGCATCGCACACGCCTGGTCGAAGGCGCGACGCCGGTGGCCAGTCGTCGTACTTACCGGCGACGATCGCGACGGGCAGGAGGACGTGGCCGCGCGCGCGGCGGCCGTCGTCGGCCTGCAATTGCAGGTGCTGCGCCTCGAGGACCTGCCTGCAACGGCGCGCGAGCGGCGTCTCGTCGCCTCGCTGTGGTCGCGCGAGGCGGCGCTCACGGACAGCGCGCTTCTCGTGGAGTCCGATCGGTCCGCGCCGCCGCACCTCCTGGCCGACTTCGTGGATGCCGTGGCCGCGCCCACGTGCGTCGCGGCGATCGATCCGGTCGCGCTCCGCGGGGACACCCTGCAGTTCGATATCAGCCGGCCCGGTTCGGACGACCGCAAGCGCATGTGGCACGCCGTGCTCGGACCCAACGCCGAGTCCGCCGGGGCGGATATCGAGTTCGTCGGCGACCAGTTTCGCACGAGCGCCAGGACGATCGCCCGAGTCGGGCTCGCTGTACACCGCGGCGTCGAGGCGGGCGAGCCAGCGGGCGCTTGTTTGCGCACCGCGTGCCGGACCTTGACCCGCACGACAATCGACGATCTCATCGAACGCGTGGAGCCCGCGGCCGCTTGGGACGACCTGGTCCTTCCGGACGATTCGCTCTCTGCCCTGCGCGATATCGTGGCACAGGTCCGTCATCGCGGAACCGTGTACCGCGCATGGGGCCTCGGCGCGGCGTCCTCGCGCGGCCTCGGAATCGCCGCGCTCTTCGCCGGCGAGGCGGGAACTGGAAAGACGATGGCCGCCGAGGTCCTGGCTCGCGACGTGGACCTCGAGCTCTACCGCATCGACTTGTCGCGCGTCGTAAGCAAGTACATCGGCGAGACCGAGAAGAACCTGCGCCGCGTGTTCGAGGCGGCCGAGAGCGGCGGCGCGATCCTGCTGTTCGACGAGGCCGACGCGCTGTTCGGCAAGCGGAGCGAGGTGAAGGACAGCCACGACCGTTACGCAAACATCGAGGTGAGCTACCTCCTCCAGCGGATGGAAACGTACGACGGCCTCGCGATCCTGACCACGAACGTCAAGTCAGCGCTGGACCGCGCGTTCCAGCGCCGCCTGCGCTTCATCGTGCAGTTTCCGTTTCCGGGTCCGTTCGAGCGCGAGCGGATCTGGCGACGCGTGTTCCCCGCCGCGACGCCGATCGCGCCGCTCGACTACGCCAGGCTCGCGCGGCTCAACGTGGCCGGCGGCGCAATCCGGAACATCGCCGTCGATGCCGCATTCGCCGCGGCGCAGGCGGGGACGCCGGTCACGATGGCGCACCTCGCACGGGCCGCCCGCCGTGAACTGGCGAAGCAGGAGCGCAAGCTGCTCGACAGCGAAGTGGGAGACTGGCGATGAGGCGCCGCATCAACGTGACTATCGCCGAGCTTGCCCTGCACGGTCTCCCGGCTGCGGACGGCCCGCGCATCGCCAGCGCACTCGCCCGCGAACTGGAGAGGCTTCTGACAAACGACGCACGCCCGCTCGGACGCGAGTACCACCCATCCGCGCGCGCCCCGGAGATCCGCTTCTCCGGAAACGAGGCGGGCCGCATCGGAGGTCGGCTCGCGCAGGTCATACACGATCGGTTGACGCGATGAAGGCTTTCGCAAAGGATTCCGGCGGCGCACGGACACGCGATGCCTCGCTGGCGTCGCCGACGCGACGCTCCCAGCGCGCCACGCTTCCGGGCCTGTCGCTGCCCGGGCCGTTGCGCGCCTCGCTTGAAGCGCAGTTCGGTGCATCGCTCGCCGCCCTCAAGGTACACGACACGGCGGAGGCGCACCGCGCCGCGAAGCGACACCGTGCCAACGCCTTCACCGTCGGCTCCGACATCTACTTCGGGAAAGGACGCTACCGGCCCACCGAGAGCTCCGGGCGGCCGCTGATCGTGCACGAGGCAACTCACGTGCTGCAGCACGCGAACGCGGGGGCGGGCGGAGCCTCGATCGCCGCCGCAGAGCGCGAAGCGGCGGCGATGGCTGCGCAGAGCGGCTCGCAGGCGATGCTGCCGCCGGTGACGCACACGCTCGCACCGGGCGTGGCGCCGGCGCTGCGTGATGCAGCTACGTTGAAGCAGGCGCTCGAGGACGAACTCGACGACGTGTTCGTGCGGCTCGAGAACGTCTGGCCCCAGATCCGGCAGGAGTCGCAGTCCGATCGCGATGCCGTGAGGCGTGACGGCGCGCTGGAGCGCTATATCCGCCAGGAGGCCTCTGCGGAGGAGCTGCTCAAGACCTATCTCCTGCTCACCTACCAGACCGAGGAGCAGTACCCGGTCCACTTCCGCGAATTCCTCGACGCGACAACCGAGATGGTCGGCACGCACGAGGCGCGCGTCTACGCGATCCTGCGCGGCGTCAGCCAGGCCGAGCGCCAGGAGATGATCGACATGCCCGGCTTCGTCGAGGTGATCGAGGACGAAATGTCGGGGCGTGAGCTGCGGCACGCTTGGGACCTGCTTTACGGCCGCGTCACGCATACCGGCACCGACATCAGCCCGGTGCGCACGAGCACGCACCTCGAGACGAGCGAGCGCTACGAGCTCGCCGTCGAGGTGAGCGGCAGCCTCGAGACGGTGGAGAACAACCTGACCGAGGCGGCCACCGCGTCGACGGCCGAGGTGCCCCGGTCGGTACTGCTCGATGACACCTCGCTCTGGGCCGAGATCGCCGACGAGTTCGATCGCCAGGAGCTCTGGTACCTCCGCATGATCGCGCGCTACGGCGGCAAGGGCCACTTTCCGAAGCTGACCGGACCTTCGGCGCCGACCGAGTCGTGTGTGTTACCCAAAAGGGAGGGGGGGTATGGCGCCGGGACCCACGAGGAACAAAGCTTGGTAAACCGGGGCGCGGCGCCCACCGCCCCCACCCCCAGCGAAGACCCTCTTTCCCTCCACGACGCTC
>JAHDYJ010000005.1:40231-62018 GCA_023383795.1 Burkholderiales bacterium
CGGTACCGACGAGGACAAGCTCTTCGACACGCTGGACGCGGCGCACACGGCCACCGGAGTGACCGCACCCGATGCCGGGTCCATCCCGGGCGGCCTCCGGGCGACGGGCCCGGCGGAGCTGCAGGCGGACCCCTCGTTCCTCCCGATGCTGGACGACGAGCTCACGGCGCGCGAGATGACGACAGCGCTCGCCAGGCTCGGCGCGGCGGGCCCCATCGCGCCCGCGGGTCGGGAGGCCCTCGAAGACGCGATCGACGACGCCGACATGGAAGTCATCCGCGAAACGCTGGCGGATCCGGGTCTGTCGGCGGGCGACCGCCGTCGTCTGCGCAACGACCCGGTGATCCTCGAGGCGATGGGAGATGAGCTGAGCGGCGTACAGCTGTGCGAGACCAGCCTGCTGCTGAAGTACGGCGGCGCGCCGTTCCCCGCCGACGTCGACACCCTGCTCGGCAAGTTCGAGGAGGACCCGATCGACGTCCCGTCCGTCGTGTCGTTTCTGCGGTCGCGCGTCGCCGCTGCAGGTGCGTTGGAGGATCTGCGCGAGGAGCCGGGGGTCTTCTTCATGCTGACCAACTCCGGCTTGGACCGCGACGACGTTCACGCGCTGCTTGCGGCGATCCGTGCCGACCAACCCGGCTACCAGGAGCCGGGCTCCGCCGGCGCGTACCGCCACCACCGGGAAACGGTGCGCGCACAGTTGCCGGTGCATTTCACGAGCTCCGAGGTGCGCATCGCGTTGCGCTGCGCGATCGATCTCGGCCGCATGAAGGAACCCGATGAGTTCGACGCAGGGCTGCTCGAAGACTGGCTGCGCGACGTCAACAAGATCTGGAACAACCGCTTCGTGCTCTGGAACGACGGTGCCGTATTCGATCTCGTGTTCGCACCGTACATGGCCGTCGGGCTCACGAGCCCGAACGTCACGATCTACGTGATGGACTGGAAGGGACGCTCGTTCGTCCGGTCGGCGCGCGACCCGGCCAGCGGGCTCTGGGTCGAACGCGAGATGCACCTCTATCTCGCCGAGCTCGGCGAGCACACGGTGGCGCACGAGTTCGGTCACATCTTCGGCAACCCCGACGAGTACGACCTGACGCCGAGCGAGTATCACCGCATCACGCGCAAGCCGGCGGAAAGCCCGCCGCCCGAAGGCGGCCAGACCGTCGCCGGCCTCATGGGCAGTCACTATCTGAGCACCGAGGTGACAGGGCGCCACGCGCGGCCGGCGCTCGACATCATCAACGCGGTGCGCGATACCGCGGTGTTCCCGAATCCTTTCATCCTACGGCGGAAATAGACGGGACGCGGACACATGGCCTTCTCCGGTTCACCGCGCTTGCTGAAAGGCGGCCTCGTGCTCGTCGACCCCGCATCGGGCGCGGTACTGCGGATCATCACGCTGCAGTACAACGCAGACGCGCTCCAGCGCAGCCTCCAGATCATGGGCGTCGGCGGCGAGGGCGACCGCTCGGAGGCGCTGCGGCTCAAGGGTCCGCCGGTCGAGACGATCAAGCTCGAGGCCGAGCTCGACGCGACCGACCAGCTCGAGTTCCCCGGCGACAACCGCGACGCGGTGGCGCTCGGGCTGCATCCACAGCTCGCCGCGCTCGAGGCGATGGTCTACCCGGGCGCCGCGTCGCTCGTCGAGAACGACGCCCTCGCGCGTGCCGGCACGATCGAGATCGTGCCGATGGAAACGGCGCTCACGCTCTTCGTCTGGAGCGCGCAGCGCATCCTGCCGGTGCGCCTCACCGAGCTCGGCGTGACCGAGGAGGCGTTCGATCCGGCGCTGAACCCGATCCGCGCGAAGGTGAGCCTCGGCATGCGCGTGCTTTCGGTCGACGACCTCGGCTTCGCGCACAAGGGCGGAAGCCTGTTCATGGCCTACCTGCGCGCGAAGGAGCAACTCGTGAGCAAGGCCCCGGCGGCGGCGCTCTCCAATCTCGGCATCGGAGCGATCCCGTGAACGAGGCCCTGAAGCAGCTCGACGCGATCCTCGCGCAGGGCGCGGCCGCCGCGCCGCGCTTCCCGGCGAACAGCCGCTACCACGCGACGCCGATCGCGACGCTCGTGCTCCCCGACGGCCGGATGATCGCGCACCTGCGGCGCCGCTTCGTGCCGCCGCCCGAGCGCTTCGCGACGCTGCGCGAGCACGCGGTCGTGCAAGGCGACCGGCTCGACCGGCTCGCCGCGCAGCACCTCGGCGATCCCGAGATCTACTACCGCCTGTGCGACGCGAACGGGGCGATCCGCCCCGACGAGCTGGTCGAGACGACCGGACGCCGCCTGCGCGTCACCTTGCCCGAGGGCGTCCCCGGAGCCGGCGATGGTTAAGGGCGTGCACCTCACGCTGCTGATCGGCCCCGGCGTGCCGGTGCCGGCGCCGGCGAGCGTGCTCGACGCGCTCGAGAGCGTGCAGGTGACGAGCGGCACCGACCGGGCCGGCTTCCAGCTCGCGTTTCGCGCCGGCAAGGCGTCACCGCTCGTCACGACGATGCTGCCGGCGGGCTACTTCGACCCGATCGTCACCCGCGTGATCGTGATCGTCACCGTGCAGGGGCTGCCGCACGTGCTGATGGACGGCGTCGTCACACGCCAGGAGGTGGCGCCGTCGAACGAGCCGGGCGAGTCGACGCTCACCGTCACCGGCGAGGACTTGAGCGTGCTGATGGACCTCGTCGAG
The DNA here is from genome assembly GCA_023383795.1 of Burkholderiales bacterium. Classification (GTDB taxonomy): domain Bacteria; phylum Pseudomonadota; class Gammaproteobacteria; order Burkholderiales; family SG8-39; genus JAABRB01. The sequence continues at coordinate 42,918 of JAHDYJ010000005.1, forward strand.
ATGCCGTTCATGCGCTACCCGGCGATGCCGGAAGTCGCGCAGATCTACGCGATCCTGGCGAAGTACGCCGCCTTCGGCATCGCGCCGATCGCGGTGCCGCCGGTGATCCCGGCGCTCAGGCTGCCGATCGAGGGCTACGACACCCATACCGGCACCGATCTCCAGTACATCCGCCAGCACGCGCGCCGCTGCGGCTACGTCTTCTACGTCGAGCCGGGTCCGGCACCCGCGACCAGCATCGCCTACTTCGGGCCCGACATCCGCATTCCGGTCCCGCAGCCCGCGCTGAACGTCAACATGGACGCCCACACCAACGTCGAGTCGCTGTCGTTCAGCCTCGACGGCACGGCGAAGAAGATCGTCGTGTTCACGGTGCTCGACCCGGCGACGCGCAAGGTGCCGATTCCGATCCCGGTGCCCAACGTGAGCGTGCTGCGCCCGCCGCTCGGCGCGCGCCCGACGCCGCCGGCGAAGGTCGAGTTCGCCGAGGGCGGCGGCGCGCTGGAGTTTCCCGAGGCCGCGAAGCGGGCGCTCGGCATGATGTTCAGCGCCTCCGACGCGATCACCGGCTCGGGCTCGCTCGACGTGGTGCGCTACGGACGGCCGCTGCGCTCGCGGATGCTGGTCGGCGTGCGCGGCGCAGGACTCGCCTACGACGGGCTGTACTACGTCAACAGCGTCACCCACAACCTGAAGCGCGGCGAATACAAGCAGAGCTTCTCGCTCTCGCGCGACGGGCTGATCTCGCCCACGCCGGCGGTGCCGGCGTGAACCGTGCGGCGATGGAGGCAACGGCATGGCGGACATGACGGCGGCGCGGACCTTCTACGGCAAGTACCGCGGGACGGTCGTGAGCAACATCGATCCGATGCTGCGCGGACGCCTGCTGGTGACGGTGCCCGATGTCCTCGGGCCGACGCCGTCGAGCTGGGCCGAGCCGTGCGTGCCGCTCGCCGGCCCGACCGGCCCGCCGATGGGCACCTACTTCGTGCCGCCGATCGGGGCGGGGGTGTGGGTCGAGTTCGAGCAGGGCGATCCGTCGCGGCCGATCTGGGTCGGCTGCCGCTGGGGCGCCTCGTCCGACGTGCCGCCGCTCGCGCACGCCGGGCTCCCGATCTCGCCCAACATCGTGCTGCAGACCGCCGGCCAGAACTCGCTCGTGATCAGCGACCTGCCGGGGCCGACCGGCGGGATCATGCTGAAGAGCGCGACCGGCGCGACGCTGATCGTCAACGACACCGGCATCTACATCCAGAACGGCAAGGGCGCCTCGATCGTCATGACCGGCCCGACAGTCAACATCAACCTCGGCGCGCTCACCGTGGTGTGACAGAGGCCGACGATGCCCGGACCCATCCTTCACGTCGGCGCCACGGTGCTCTGCGCGCACGGCGGCCAGGCGACGCCGACGGTGCCGAGTCCGCGCGTGACGGTGAGCGGCCAGCCGGTGGCGACGATCGCCGCGCCGTACGCGGTCGCCGGCTGCCCGTTCGTGCCGCCGGGCGGCAACGGGCCGTGCGTGACCGGGCAGTGGATCGTGGGCGCGACGCGCGTGCTCGCGGGCGGCCAGCCCGTCGTGCTCATGACAGGCGTCGCCACGTGCACGCCGACCGCGACGCCGCTCGTCCCGGTCGTCGCGCAGATGCGGGCCATCGCGACCTGATTATGCAGATCGACTACCCGTACCACTTCGACGGCCGCGGCCGCACGGCGGCCGCCGCCGAGGGCGACCATCTGCGCGACCTGATCGAGCAGGTGCTCTTCACGCTGCCCGGCGAGCGCGTCAACCGGCCCGACTTCGGCAGCCCGCTCCTGCAGCTCGCGTTCGCGCCGCTCTCCGACGAGCTCGCCTCGGCGACGCAGTTCATGGTGCAGGGCGCGCTGCAGCAGTGGCTCGGCGACCGCATCGCGGTCGAGCAGGTGCGCGTCACCCGCGAGGACGCGGCGCTGCGCGTGCTCGTCCAGTTCGTCGTGCAGCGCACCGGCGAGCGGCGCGCCGAGCTGTTCGAGCGCGCGGGAGGCGGCGCATGAGGTACTTCTGCTGCGACCGCTTCCGGCGCAACGCCGTCGACGCCCATGCGACGCTGAACGCGATCGACTACCTCGAGGTCGCCGATCTCGCGCCGACCGAGCTCGACGCCGCGGAGCTCGCCGAGTACAACGCGCTGCCGGCGAACGAGCGCGACCGGCTGCTCTGGCAGCGCAAGCTCACGCTGCACTTCGTCAACCCGCTCACGCCGCAGCACGTCGCCGGCCTGTCGCCGCAGACGATCCGCATCACCGGCGGCGAGCGCATCCGCGACATCCGGATCGACGTCCTCGCGCTCGGCGCCGACGCGGCCGCGCTGCGCGCCGCGGTCGCCGGCGACCACTCGCGCTACCGGCTCGCGCTCGTGCGCTCGGCCTCCGACCCGCGGCCGCCGCAGGACTTCGACCCGATCCTCTCGACGGTCGAGTTCTCGTTCAAGGTGGACTGCCCGTCCGAGTTCGACTGCCGGCCGGCCGTCGCGTGTCCCGCTGTGCCGGAACCGGCGCCGGAGATCGACTACCTCGCGAAGGACTACGCGAGCTTCCGGCGCCTCGTCCTCGACCGGATGGCGCAGCTCGTCCCGGACTGGCGCGAGCGCAGCCCGGCCGACCTCGGCGTCGCGCTCGCGGAGCTCCTCGCCTACGTCGGCGACCACCTGAGCTACCAGCAGGACGCGGTCGCCACCGAGGCCTACCTCGACACCGCGCGCCTGCGCACGTCGGTCCGGCGGCATGCGCTGCTCGTCGACTACTTCGTGCACGACGGCTGCAACGCGCGCGCGTGGCTGCACGTCGCGGTGAACGACGACACGGTCGTGCTCGCGCCCGGGGCGCTGAAGTGCTTCACCCGGCTCGAGGGGCTCGCGGCGCGCCTCGTTCCGGATGCCCCCGAGGTGGGGCACGCGCTCGACGCGGGCGTCGAGTGGTTCGAGCCGGTGGTCCCCGCGCTCGATCCGGACACGCCGGTCGCGCCGCTCGTGTTCCACGCCGATCACAACGCGCTCCGCTTCTACACCTGGGGCGACGAGCGCTGCTGCCTGCCGCGCGGCGCGACGCGCGCGACGCTGCGCGAGCACCGCCCGCATCTCGCGCCCGGCACGGTGCTCGTCTTCGAGGAGGTGAAGGGCCCGCTCACCGGCGTCGCGGGCGACGCCGACCCGGCGAAGCGCCACGCGGTGCGCCTCACGCGCGTCGTGCACACCGAGGACGGGGCACCGCTCGTCGACCCGCTCGACGGCACCGCGATCACCGCGATCGAGTGGGGATCCGCCGACGCGCTGCCGTTCCCGCTCTGCATCTCGTCGCGCACCGAGGCCGGCGACGCACCGGTCGCCGACGTGAGCGTCGCGCGCGGCAACATCGTCCTCGTCGATCACGGCCGCTCGGTGACGCAGGCGCTCGGCGCCGTCCCGGCGCCGCGCCTCTATCTCGCGTTCGACGCCGACCAGGCGCACTGCGCGCGGCCGCCCCGCGTCGCGGTGCCGCCGCGCTTCCGGCCGGCGCTCGCCGAGGCGCCGCTCACGCGCACCGGCACGGTGGCGAAGCGGATCGAGACGCCGGCGGGCGCCGAGACGGTGCGCGTGCGCTTCGATCCCGACGCGCCGGCGCGCGACGCGTTCGTGTTCGAGATGCGCGAGGTCCGCCCGAGCATCGCGGTCACGAGCACGCAACCCGACGCGACGATCGACTGGCTGCCTGCCCGGGATCTCCTGAGCAGCGCGAGGACCACGCCCGCGTTCGTGGTGGAGACCGAGCACGACGGGGCGACGCGGCTGCGCTTCGGCGACGGCGAGCACGGCCTGCGGCCGCCGAGCGGCGCCGAAGTCGAGGCGGCGTACCGCGTGGGCAACGGCGCCGCGGGCAACGTCGGCGCGGATGCGATCGTGCACGCGGTGACGCTCGACGCTCGGATCGTCGCGGTGCGCAACCCGTTGCCCGCGCGCGGCGGCCGCGACCCGGAGTCGGTCGAGCAGGTGCGGCGGCGCGCGCCGCAGGCGTTCCGGACCCAGGAGCGCGCGGTCACGCCGGCCGACTACGAGGCGGTCGCCGTGCGCCACCCAGAAGTCCAGCGCGCCGCCGCCACGCTGCGCTGGACCGGGAGCTGGCACACCGTGTTCCTCACGGTCGATCCCTTCGGCGGCCGGCCGCTCGACACGGACCTCGAGGGCGCGCTCGCGCGCCACGTCGAGCGCTACCGGATGGCGGGTCACGACCTCGAGTTCGACGCGCCGCGCTTCGTGCCGCTCGAGCTCGAGCTCTTCGTGTGCGTCGCGCCCGAGTACTTCCGCAGCGACGTGAAGGCGCGGCTGCTGGAGGTGCTGTCGAGCCGGACGTTCCCGGACGGCCGCCGCGGGCTCTTCCACCCCGACAACTTCACCTTCGGGCAGACGATCTACCTGTCGCCGATCCTCGCCGCAGTGCGCGACGTGGCGGGCGTCGCCTCGGCGAACGTCGTGAAGTTCCAGCGGCAGGGGACCGACACGCGGCGCTACATCGACGACGGCAAGCTGCCGCTCGGCCGCCTCGAGGTGGCGCAGCTCGAGAACGACCCGAACTTCCCCGAGCGCGGCGTGGTGCGCATCGAGCTGGGCGGCGGGAAATAGAGGACGCAAGGCAGGCGGCCATGGACGCACCCGAACGCCTCGACGACTGCGGCTGCTGCGCCGGCACCGACGTCGAAACGCCGGCCGCGATCGACAACCGCCCGGGCCTCGCCGCGATCGCCTATCGCGCCGGGACCTACGCGCGGTTCAAGCAGTCGATCGCGGCGCGGCTCTCGCACGCGGCGCATCCGGCGCTCGGCGCGCTGCGGGCGCGCAGCGACGACGACTTCTCGATCGCGCTCGTCGACGGCTTCGCGGTGATGGCCGACGTGCTCACCTTCTACCAGGAGCGGCTCGCAAACGAGGCGTTCCTGCGGACGGCGACGGACCGCGCCTCGGTGCTGCACCTCGCGCGGCTGCTCGGCTACGAGCTCGCGCCGGGCGTGGCCGCGGACGCGTGGCTCGCGTTCGCCCTCGAGGAGGCGCGCGGCGCACCGGCCCAGGCGCCGCGCCCGGTCACGATCCCGGTCGGCACCAAGGTGCAGAGCGTGCCCGGCCCGGACGAGTCGCCGCAGACCTTCGAGACCGTCGCCGCCATCGAGGCGCACGTGGAGCGCAACGCGATCCGCGCGCAGACGCGCGCGCCGCAGCCGATCGCGTTCGGCCTCAGGGAGCTCTACCTCGCGGGGACCGGACACCAGCTCGCGCCCGGCGACGTGATCCTGATCGTCGGCAAGGAGCGCGCCGCGTACGCCGGCAGCGAGAACTGGGACGTCCGCCTCCTCGCCTCGGTCGAGCCCGACGACCGGCGCGGCCTGACCCGGCTCGCGTGGCGCGAGGGCCTCGGCCACGCGACGCCGCACGTCGATCCGGCCACGCATCCGGTCGAGGTGTTCGCCTTTCGCCAGCGGGCCGCGCTCTTCGGGCACAACGCGCCGGACCCGCGGCTGCTCGCGAAGGAAGGCACCAACCTCGACAAGGTTGCCGACCCGGACAACGGCACCTGGGACAACTTCGGGCTCGACGCCCAGCGCATCGACCTCGACCAGGCGTACCCGAAGATCGTGCCCGGCAGCTGGCTCGCGCTCGTGAGCGCGGCGATCCACCACCTGCCCTCGTCGCTGCCGGGCTACGTCGAGCTGTACCGCGCCGCGACGGTGTCGCACCACTCGCTGAGCGCCTTCGGGCTCTCGGGCAAGGTCACGCGCGTCGAGCTCGATACCGCCGAGCACTTGAGCTGGTACGGGCGGCGCGACACGCTGGTGCTCGCGCAGAGCGAGCCGCTGCCGCTCGCCGAGCGCCCGGTGCGCGCGCCGCTCTACGGCGACCGCGTCGCGCTCGCGACGATCGTGCCCGGCCTCGCGCGCGGTCAGGCGCTCGCGGTGAGCGGCAGGCGCCAGCACCTGCGCGTCGCCCTCGGCCGCACCGTCCTCGCGCTCTCGCTCGACGACGGCCGCACCGCGCCGCTCGCGCCCGGCGACCGGCTCGCGCTGCTCGCCGCGCCGACCCGCACGCTGCCCGGCGGCGCGCTGCAGCAGCGCACGCCGGAGGAGCTCCTCGCGGCGATCGACGCGGACGATCCGACGCCGCTCACGTGGCGGCTCGCCGATCGCGACGGCGCCGCCGGCACGCTCGTCGCCGGCGGCGACGACCTCGAGCTCGCGCCGGTGGCCGACGACGATGCGACCGTGAGCGAGATCGCCTTCGTCGCCGGCCTCGCCGACGGCGTCACGCAGGACCGCGACCGGACGCATCTGCGCCTCGCGACCGCGCTGAAGGCGTGCTACGACCGCGAGAGCGTCGCGATCAACGCGAACGTCGCGCCGGCCACGCACGGCGAGACGGTGAGCGAGCTCCTCGGCAGCGGCGACGCCGCCGCACGCGACCAGCGCTTCACGCTCAAGCAGGCGCCGCTCACGCAGATGAGCGCCGACACGCCGAGCGGCCGGCGTTCGACCCTCGAGGTGCGCGTCGCCGGCGCGCTCTGGACCGAGCGTCCGTCGCTCTACGGCGCCGGCGCGAAGGAGCACGCGTACGCGGTCCGCAACGACGCGGACGGCCGCTCGACGGTGATCTTCGGCGACGGCGTCGAGGGGGCGCGGCTGCCGACCGGCCAGCAGGACGTCCGCGCGACCTACCGCAAGGAGCTCGGCGCGTCCGGCAACGTCCGCGCCGGCCAGCTCGCGACGCTGCTCACGCGGCCGCTCGGCGTGACCGCGGTGACCAATCCCGAGCCCGCCGCCGGCGGACAGGACGCCGAGTCGCTCGACGACGCACGGCGCAACGCGCCGCGCACCGTCCTCACGCTCGATCGCGCCGTGTCGATCCGCGACTACGCGGACTTCGCGCGCGGTTTCGCGGGGGTCGCCAAGGCCCATGCCGTGTGGCTCGCGAGCGGCCCCGCGCGCGGCGTCTTCGTCACGGTCGCCGGGCCGGCCGGCGCGGCGATCGAGGCGACCGGCAAGACGCACCAGAGCCTCGCGGGTGCGCTCCGCGACTTCGGCGATCCGCTCGTCGGACTCACCGTCGCCAGCTACCGTGCGGCGACGTTCCGGCTGAGCGTTAACGTCAAGGTCGCCGACGACCGGCTCGCCGACGACGTGCTGCCGGCCGTGCGTGCCGCGCTCGAGGCCGCGTTTGCGTTCGACGCGCGCGAGTTCGGGCAGCCGGTCTCGCTCGACGAAGTGGTCGCGGTGATCCACCGCGTGGTCGGCGTGGTGGCAGTGGACGTCGACGCGCTGCGCCGGACCGACCAGCCGGCCTGGCCCGCGGTGCGCGCACGCCTCTTCGCGAGGCTGCCGGTCGTCGCCGGCGCCGCGGTCTTGCCGGCGGAGATCCTCACGCTGGACGCCGCCGCGCTCCTGCTCGGGGAGATGACGTGAGCTTCGACGCGCAACGTCTCGCCGAGCTGCTGCCCGCGGTCTACCGCCTGCGCGACGCGCAGATCGCCGGGACGATTCCGGCGACCGAGGGGCCGCTCGCGGCGCTGCTCGCGGTGCTCGCCGACGAGATCGCCGTGCTCGAGGAGAATCTCGACCAGCTCTACGACGACCAGTTCATCGAGACGTGCGCGCCCTGGGCGGTGCCCTACATCGGCGATCTGATCGGCTACCGGCTGCTGCACGGGAGAGCGCCCGGGGTCGGCAGCCGGCGCGCCGAGGTCGCGCATACCATCGCGTTCCGGCGCCGCAAGGGCACGGCGTCGATGCTCGAGCAGCTCGCACGCGACGTCACCGGCTGGAATGCCCGGGTGGTGGAGTTCTTCCAGCTCCTCGCCACCACGCAGTACATGAATCACGTGCGGCCGGGCAACCGGGTCGCCCCGTCGCTGCGCGACGTCGATGCGCTCGAGTGGATCGGAACCGCGTTCGACCCCGTCCCGCGCACGCTCGACGTGCGGCGGATCGCGAGCCGGCGCGGCCGCTACAACATCCCGAACGTCGGGATCTTCCTGTGGCGGATCGAGGCGCACCGCCTGGAGCGCTCGCCCGCCGTGCCGCAACCGGGCGACGCCACCGGCCGGCGGTTCCGCTTCGGCCCGCTCGGCGCCGACGTGCGCCTGCACACGCGGCCCGAGGTCGAGGAGGAGATCTCGCACCTCGCCGAGCCCGCCAACGTGCCGGCGCCGATCGGCCGCCGGCTGTTGCACCGCCACCCGGAGCGCTACTACGGCGAGCGGAAGAGCGTCGCGGTGTTCTTCGACGGCGCCCTCGTGCCGCTCGCCCAGATCGCCGTCTGCAACCTGGCGGACGACGGCGCGGACTGGGCGCACGACGCGCCGCCGGGCAAGGTCGCGATCGATCCCGAGCTCGGACGGCTCGCGATCGCGGCGGACCTCGCGCCGCCCGGTGCGCTGCACGTCACGCATCACTACGGCGCACCGGGCGAGCTCGGCGGCGGCGAGTACCCGCGCGAGCACGCGCTCGCGCCGCCGCCGGCCGAGCTCCAGCGAGTGCCCGACGATCACGCGACGATCCAGGCCGCGCTCGCCGCGCTCGGCGGCGGCGGCGTGGTCGAGATCACCGACAACGGCCGCTACGTCGAGGCGCTCAGCGTCGACGTGGCGGCCGATCAGGCGATCGAGCTTCGCGCGGCGATCGGCAAGCGTCCGCTCGTCGAGCTCACCGCGCCGATGACGCTGCGTGGCGGCAACGGCGCCGCGGTGATCCTGAACGGTCTCCTCGTCGCGGGCGATGCGATCGTGGTCCCCGCCGCGGGCAACCAGCTGCGACGCGTCCGCATCACGCACACGACGCTCGCGCCGGGGCGCGCGCTCGCGCCCGACGGCGCGCCGGTCGCGCCGGGCGCGACGAGCCTCGCGGTCGAGCGCGCCGACGTCGAGCTCGCGCTCGAGCGCTCGATCCTCGGCGCGCTGCGTCTCGACGCCGGCGCATCGGCGCGGATCACCGACTGCGTGATCGACGCCGGCGCGGCCGACGCGATCGCCTGTGCCGCCCCGGGCGGCGGCGATCCGGACCCGGGCGGCGCACTCGCGATCGAGTCGAGCACGGTCATCGGCGCGATCCGCTGCGAGTCGCTCCATGCGTCGAACGCGATCCTGCTCGGCGGCGCGACGGTCGTGCGCCGGCAGGAAGGCTGCGTGCGCTTCAGCTTCCTGCCGCTCGCTGCGGCGGCGCCGCGCCGCTTCCGCTGCCAGCCGACGCCGGGCGCGGGCAGCAACAACTTCCCCCGCTTCACCTCGCTGCGCTACGGCGCGCCGGGCTACTGCCAGCTCGCGCTGCGCACGCCGGAGGCGATCCGCCGCGGCGCCGAAGACGAGTCGGAGATGGGGATCTTCCGCTTCCTGTACCAGCCGCAGCGCGAGTCCGACCTCGTGACGCGGCTCGACGAGTACCTGCGCGTCGGTCTGCAGGCCGGCCTGTTCCATGAATCCTGAGCGAGCGAGGAACGCAACATGAGCGGCGACTACAGCCGGTGGTCCTTCGACCCGCGGCGGCATTTCGCGGCCGTGCTGATGCAGCAGGGGCGCGTTCACACCGACGCCGACTGGAACGAGTGGGCCGCGACGCTCCTGCGGCGCGTGCAGGCCGGCACCCTCGACACCTTGGGCCCGGCGGTCGTGCCGCGCGAAACGCCGGACGGCTTCCTGATCCAGGCCGCCGGCGGGACGTTCACGATCGGGCCGGGGCGCATCTACGTCGACGGCCTGCTCGCGGAGAATCATGGCAGCGCGCCGGACGAGTTCGAGGCGCGCCTCGCCGAGCTGCGCGGCACCGCGGCGACGCCCTACGACGCGCAGCCCTATCTGCCCGAGCCGCCCGCGCTGCCCGGCGGCGGGCCGCACCTCGTGTATCTCAAGGTGTGGCAGCGCGAGCGCACCGCGGTCGAGGATCCGCGCCTCGTCGAGCCGGCGCTCGGCGTCGACACCACCACGCGGCTGCAGACCGTCTGGCAGGTGCGCGTGCTGCCCGACGTGGGCGGCGACGTGACCTGCGCGACGCCGCTCGCCGACATCCCGGGATTCGCCGCGGCCGAGCCGGCGGCGGCGGGGCGTCTCACGACCGGCACCGCCGAGGTGCCAGGCGAGCCCGATCCGTGCCTGGTCCCCCCGAGCGGCGATTACAAGGGCGAGAACCAGCTCTTCCGGGTCCAGATCCACCGCGGCGGCGACTTCGCCGGCACCGACCGGGCGACCTTCAAGTGGTCGCGCGACAACGCGACGGTCGCCTCGCGCGTGACCGAGATCCCGGCGCTCGACCGCATCGTGGTCGAGAGCACCGGCCGCGATGCGATGCTGCGCTTCGCCGACGGCGACTGGATCGAGATCACCGACGACTGGCGCGAGCTCGCCGGCGTGCCGGGCGAGATGCGGCGCATCCGCTCCGGCGGCGGCGTGGACGACGCCACGCGCACGATCCTGCTCGAGACGCCGCTGCCGGCCGGCGCGTTTCCGGTCGACGCGCAGTTCCGCACGGCGCCGGCGCGGAACACGCGCGTCGTCCGCTGGGACCAGCGCGGCCGCGTCCTCGACGCCGGCGGCGGCCTCCTCGTCGATCTCGACGCGCCGGGCGCGAACGGCACGATCCCGGTGCCCTCGAGCGCGACCTCGGTGCTGCTCGAGCACGGCGTGGTGGTCACGTTCCATCTCGAGCCCGCGACGGGGGACTTTCGCACCGGGGACTACTGGATCTTCGCCGCGCGCGCGGCCGATGCGTCGGTCGAGATCCTCGACCGGGCGCCGCCCCGCGGCGTCCACGCACACTACGCGAAGCTCGCGCTCGTCGCGTTTCCCGAGGACGAGACCGACTGCCGCACGCTGTGGCCGCCGGAGGCCGCCGAGGGCGGGTGCGACTGCAGCGTGTGCGTGACGCCGGAGTCGCACGCGAGCGGCGCGCTCACGATCCAGGCCGCGGTCGAGCAGGTGAAGGAAGCGGGCGGCACCGTGTGCCTGGGCGCCGGAACCTACGCGCTGCGCGAGCCGTTGCGCATCGTGGAGGCGCGCTCGCTGCGGCTGCGCGGCCAGGGCTGGGCGACCGTGCTCGTCGCCGCGGCCGGCGGCGAGGCAGTCGAGGTCGCGGGCAGCATCGGCGTGAGGATCGAGCATCTCGCCGTGGTGAGCGCGACGCCGCAGGGCGATGCGAGCGCGGTGACGCTGCGCAACTCGATGGGGGTCGCGGTGCAGGACAGCCTCGTCCTCAACCTCTCCCAGGGCGACGGCCGCGGCCCGGCGATCGGGCTCGACGGCTATCTCATCGGCGCCGCCGTGGAGCGCTGCGCGCTCGCCGCGCACACCGGCATCGCCGGCGGCCGGCGCGACGACGGCTATCTCGCCACCGCACGCCTGCACATCGCGGACTGCTGGCTCTGGTGCACCCGCCGCGGCGTGGATCTCGGCCGGTTCTCGGTGCACCTTGCGGAGACGCGCATCGCCGGAAACACGGCGTGGGGCTGTCGCGAGGCAGGCCTCGCCGCCGTCGGCGGCAACGTCGCGACCGCGGGCACGTTCAACGTGACCGGCAATCTCCTGAACGTCGCGGGCGACGGCATCGTGGTCGGCGTCGACGCGGCGCGGATCGGCGAGAACGACGTGCGCCGCGCGGGCAACGGCGCCGGCGACGGGATCGCGCTCGTGCGCGGGCTCGACCCGGGCGGCATCGACTATTGCCAGATCCTCGGCAACCGCGTCCACGGCGTGCCGGGGCACGGCATCGCGATCCGGACGCGCATCGTCTCGGGCATGATCAAGCACAACGTGATCGCCGAGACCGGCGGCGCGGGGATCGCAATGGAGGCCGACGGCGAGGCCGGGCAGCTCGTCGTCGAGAACAATCAGCTGCTCGACGTCGCCCGCGCCGCCAACGTCGCGGGCGCGCATCCCGCGGCGCTGCGCTTCGTCGGCGTGCGCGAGCTCGACGTCGCGGCGAACGCGGTGCACGGGTTCGCGCGCGACGCGCAGCAAGCCGCCTCGCGCGCCGGGCTCAGCGTCGTTGCGACCGCGGCGGCCCGCGTCGGCGCCAACCGGCTGACGGGCATCGCCCCGCCGGCCGGGTTCGTCGGCCAGAGCGCGGCGATCGAGGTCCTGCCGCCGTTCCGGTCGGCCGCCCTCGTCGACAACACGCTGCGCCGGCGCGGCCCCGACACGGACAAGCTCGCGAGCGGCGCGTGGATCGGAGTGCACGTGCGTGCGGCGGCGCAAGGCGCCAGCGGCAGCGGCGCCGGACTGATCGCGCTCGGCGATCTCGCGGTCGCGCTCGCCGTCGACCGCGCGTTCGTCTTCACCGCGACCAACGCCTTCGCGGTCCCGGTCGCGGCGCCGGGCGAGGTCTCGGTGCGCGGGAACGAGGTCATCGCGGAGGCGACCGATGCCGCGCCGGTCCTGGTCGCCGCGGCGCAGGGCTGCCAGTTGAACGACAACCGGATCAGCGCGCCGGCCGGGCGCGGCGCGCCGTCGCTGCTGCGCTGCGCGCGCGCGATCGTCGGGAACAACGATCTGCGCGGCGCCGGCGATCTCGACGTGTTGCGCGTGGAGCTCTCCGGCAAGACGGTGCCTGCGATTCTCGGCAACCTGCGCACGGGGCGCATCCTGGTGAACGGCGCGCCGCTCGGCGACCCGTGGGCGGCGCTCAATCCGGCGAGCGTCTAGAACCTATCTCAAAATGCGAATGCGGTCGCGAAAGAGGGGATCTACAAGGGCGGTTGGGAAGGGAAGGGTCCCAACCCTTCCCTCGGGCCCCTTGTTCGTACGACCTCGGTTCGGGAAGAAGCACGGCCGCGATTCTGAGATAACTTCTAGAAGCTATCGCAGGATCGCGCGAGGTGCCGAGGGGGTAGGCCCCTCGGGTCGTACAGACCAGCAAGAGGAGCGGTCACATGGCCTACGTGGTGCTGAAGGGCGAGAGGAAGATCGGCGACGTCGTCGCGCGCGCCTACGGCGACCTGCGCGCGGCGGACGCGAAGCGCGCCGAGGCGGCGCTCGTGCGCGCGAATCCGCAGCTCGGGAACCTGCGCGAGGTCCGGCCGGGCGCGGTGATCGTGGTCCCGGCGGTGCCCGGCCTGCGCCCCGCCGCCAGCGCGGACCGCGCCGACCAGCCGGCCGCGGAAGCGGTGGCGGAGCTGCGCGACGCGCTGGAGGACTACCGCAAGCGGCTCGGCACGCGCATCGGCGACGAGAAGGCTGCGATCGCCGCGCTCGGCGAGCTGCTCAAGTCGAAGGAGGTCAAGACGGTCGTCCGCGACTTTCCCGACGCCGCCGCGCACGTCGAGCGGGTCGGCGCCGCGCTCAAGCCGCGCGCCGCCGAGAACGATGCGCGCGCGGCGTTCGCGAAGACGCTGACGAAGGCGAAGGCCGATCTCGACGCCCTCGCGAAGAAGCTCGGCTGACGCGCGGCCGCAGCCTCACGCCTTCGCCAGTCGCTCAGGCCATGTCAGCACGGCAAAGAAGTCGAGCCCGCCGTCGCCGCTCGCCTGCAGCGCCGTGTTGAACTGCTGCGCCAGCGCCGTGATCGGCATGGGCGCGTGGCACTGGCGCCCGAGCTCGAGCGCGAGGTCGAGGTCCTTCGCGACGAGGTCGACGGTCGCCATCGGCGTCCAGTCGCGCCGCTTCATCATGTCGGCCTTGTAGCCGATCACGGGCGAGGCCGCCACGCTCTGGCCGATCGCGTCGATCATCTGCGACCACCCGAGGCCGCTGCGGGCGCCGAGCGCGAGCGCCTCGCCGACCACCGCCGGGGTGATGATGACGATCATGTTGATCACGAGCTTCATGACGCGCGCCTCCTCGGCGGCGCCGCAGTAGGTGATCTTGTTCCCGATGCGCTCGAGCAGCGGCCGCACGCGCTCGAACGCCGGCTGCGGACCGGAGCAATAGATCGACAGCATGCCCGCGGCCGCGGTGGCGGTGCTGCCCGACACCGGCGCGCGCAGGTACGCCGCGCCGGTCGGCGCGAGCGTCGCGGCGACCTCGGCCGAGCCCGCCGGCGAGACCGTGCTCAGGTCGACGAACACCTGATCGGGGCAGAGCGCGCCGGCAAGACCGCCCTTCCCGCCGGCGATCGCGCGCAGCGCGTCGTCGTCCGGCACCATCGAGAGCACGACGTCGACGTCGCGCGCGAGCGCGGCCGGATCCGGCGCCGCCTGCGCGCCCCGCGCCGTCAGCGCAGCCACGCGCGCAGGGTCGACGTCGCACACGGTGAGCGCGTATCCCGCCTGCAGGAGATTGGCGCAGATCGGCGTGCCCATCTTGCCGGCCCCGATCCAGCCCAGTCGCAGTTTGTCCATGGCGTCCTTTCTCGCCCGTCCGGTCCGGCGGCGCGTCAGCGCGGGCCCTTTCGCATCGCGGCGGGCAGGCTGGCGGGCAGCGCATCGAGCAGGCGCACCGCGCACTGCAGCGCGACCACGTAGCCGTACGCTCCGAGCCCGCAGATCACCGCCTTCGCCGCCGGCGAGACGATCGAGTGCCGGTGGAGCTCGTCGCGGGCATGGATGTTGGAGATGTGCAGCTCGATCACCGGCCCCTCGAACGCCCGCAGCGCGTCGACCAGCGACACCGAGTGGAACGTGCAGCCGGCGGGATTGATGACGATCGCGTCGGCCTCGTCGCGAGCGGCGTGCACCCATTCGACCAGCGTCCCCTCGTGATTGGTCTGGCGGAAGGCGAGCCGCACGCCGAGCGCCGCGGCGAGCTCGCGGCAGCTCTTCTCGATCGCGGCGAGCGTCGTCGTGCCGTAGATGTGCGGCTCGCGCACGCCGAGCAGGTTCAGGTTGGGGCCGTTCAGGACGCAGATGCGGGTCGGCACGGTGCTCCTCCGGCGGGGCGGCAAGGGGTCAGCGCTGCACGTAGCGCAGAATGATATCGGTGACCAGGGCGCGCCGTCGCGCGACGTCCCCGGCGGCGCCCAGCGCGCGCTGGAAAATGATGCCGAAGGTGTGCTGGTTCGCGACGTTGAAGAACCCGAGCGCGCTGATCGCCATGTGGACGTCGACCGGATCCGGATCGGCGCGGAAGCTGCCGTCGCGCCGGCCGCGCGCGAGCACGCGGGCCAGCGCTTCGATGATCGACACGTTGAGCTAAGTCGACGGTGTTCACGACGCTGTTCGGGCTCGCCGAGCTGCGCGGCGGCGAGATCCGCCTCGACGGCGAGCCGGTCGGCGGGCTCGCGCCGCGCGCCCTGCTCCTCGCGGCGTCGCCTACGTGCCCCAGGGGAGGAATCTCTTTCCGACGCTGTCGGTCGCGGAGAACCTGGAGCTCGGCGGCGTGACGCTCGCGGCCGCGGTGCGGCGCGAGCGGATGGCGCGCGTGCTGGAGCGCTTTCCGCGGCTCGCCGAGCGGCGCGCGCAGCAGGCCTCGACGCTCTCCGGCGGCGAGCAGAAGATGCTCGAGATCGGGCGCGCGCTCCTCCTCGAGCCGCGCGTGCTGCTGGTCGACGAGCCTTCGATCGGCCTGCCGCCGAAGGTCGCGCAGGACGTCTTCGCCACGCTGCGCGGCCTCGCCGACGCGGGCGGGGTGACCGTGCTGATGGTCGAGCAGAACGTGAAGAGCGGGCTTGCCGCATCGCACCACGCGATCGCGCTGGAGGGCGGCCGCGCGGTGCTCGAGGCGCCGGCCGACGCGATCCTCGCGCACCCGCGCATCCGCACCGTGTTCCTCGGCGGGCACGTTGCAGGGGCCGTTTCCGGCCGCCCGCCGGGCGGCGCCTGGGCCCGCTGCGCTAAACTGGCGCTCGCGATTGCAGTTCCCACCCGGAAGAGGAGGAACGTCATGGCGAAGGTCCCGACCCCCGAGGAGATGGAGAAGCGCATCGCCCGGTTCAAGAAGCTCAAGCCCCACCCGGTCACCTTCCTCGACCAGGCGCTGCCCGAGAACGTGCGCGACGTCTTCAACATCATCGGCCGCGGCGTGTCCGAGGAGAAGGGCGCCGAGGCCGAGATCACCGACGTCGACGGGTTCAACATCCAGATGTCGCGCTGCAAGCCGGGCAACGGCAACGGCCTGCACTCGCACACGACGGTCGAGACCTTCATGCCGCTGAACGGGCGTTGGCGGATCTCGTGGGGCGACCGGGGCGAGCACTCGGTTGTGCTCGAGCAGTTCGACCTGATCTCGGTGCCGCCCGGGATCATGCGCTGCTTCCGCAACATCGGCGACGAGGACGCATATCTCTTCACCGTGCTCGGCGGCACCGATCCGGGTCGCGTCAGCTGGTCGCCCGAGCTCGTGCGGCAGGCGAGCGAGCGCGGCTGGGAGCTCGACGCCGAGGGCGATCTGCTGGTGAAGAGGCAGCCGGCCTGAAGCGGGCCGGTCAGCGGCCCGCGCCCTTGCGGCCCGGAAAGAGGCGCGAGGCCCGCCACATGTGGAAAGTGATCTCGTCGCTCGCGGCGAGCGGGCGGCCGTCACGGTCCACGATCACCGCCTGCAGGGAGTGGGCGCCGCGGTCGATGCCGGTCAAGGTGAAGCGCTCGCTGGTCCAAGCCCCGGGGTTGAGCTTGCCGTCCACGCCCATGCGGATGCGATGGCCCGCCGAAGTGTCGAGCGCCGGCACGAGCTCCACGGCCACTTCGACGCGGCCGAGGTTGTCGTGGACGGTCTCCCCGTGCTGCGGCTGCGCCAGCGTGACCGCGGCATAACGGAGGCGCGTTCCGCCCCGTTCCTGCGCGGGCGCGCCCGACGCGGCGCCCGCCGCGAGCGCGGCGAGCAGGATCGTCACGCAGGGCGCCTTCACGCCGCGAGCCTCTCGCAAGCGGCGTATCCGCTCGGGCCGCAGCGCGCCGTTCCCCGCGTCCGCCGCCTCGCCTGTCGCCTCACTTGCACCCGTAGCTCACGTTCATCGCGGCGTCGACCTTGCGCACCGTCTCCCAGTTCTTACGGTACGTGATCGGCACGAACCTCGACACGCCCTGCTTGACGAACTCCTTCTCGAGCTCCGAGCCCTTCCACGGGAAGCTGAAGAAGGCCTCCTTCACCCCGGCCGCGAGCTCGGGCTTCAGGTTGTAGACCAGGCCGTAGCCAGTGGTCGGGAACGTGCCCGACCTGTAGATCGTGACGATCTGCTCCGGCTTCACGACGCCGCGGTCCATCATCCGGCGCATGACCTCGTTCGCGATCGCGGCGGCGTCGTAGTCCGCGTAGGCCACGCCGAGCACCGAGTTGTCGTGCTTGCCGGAGAAGACCGCGGTGAAATCCTTGCCTGCCACGAGGTCGAACTCGCTGCGCAGCAGCGCCGTCGGCGCCTTGAAGCCCGAGTTCGAGGTCTCCGCGGTGAACGCGAGCTTGCGGCCCTTGAGGTCCTGGAGCCCGGTGATTCCGCTCCCCGGGTAGGTGATGATCTCCATCTCGTAGCCGAACAGGCCCTTGTCGTCGCCCATGATCGCGAACGGCACGAACCCGGCGCAGTTCACCGCCACCGGCACCGAGCCGGTGTTGAACCCGCCGACGTGCAGCCGGCCCGCGCGCATCGCCTCGATCTGCGCGGCGTTCGACTGCACCGGGAAGAACCGCACCTTCTTGCCGGTCACCTTCTCCATGTGGCGCAGGAAGCCGTCCCAGACGCGCCCGTACAGCGCCGGGTCCTCGACCGGCGTGTAGGCGAAGACGAGCGTTGGCGGGTCGATCGTCTGCGCCGGCGTGTCGGCGACGAGATCGCCGTCCTTGTCGGCGTACCGCGCGTCGAGCGCGAGCGCCGGCGCCGCGGCGAGCACGGACGCGAGGCACGCGAGCGTCAGGAAGCTGCGCTTCCTCATGGGAGCTCCTCTCCGTTCCGTTCGGTACGCCGGCCGTCGCGAAGAAGCATGGCGCTCGCCTCAGGGCCGGGCGCCGCCCCGGGGCAGTCCGGCGCCGGCGAGGCGCTTGCGCACCTCGGCGAGCTTCGCCTTGAGGCGCGCCGCGTTCTCGCTGCCGACGCGAAGCAGGATCTTGTGCCCGGCCGAGCGCGCTTCCAGCGCCGGGTCGGCGAACTCGTACATGATCCACGGCCGCTCGACCTTGATCGACGGGTCGTACTTCGGCAGCACGAGCTCGATCGTGTCGCCCGCGTCCGGCGCCGCGAGCAGGTGGTCGATCACCTCGACCAGGCGGTCGTTGAAGCGCTTGCCGGGATAGCCGAGCTCCTCGTAGGCCTCCTGGAAGAGCGGGTAGAAGCGAACGTACAGTGCCACCACCTTCCCGGTGTCGACCAAGGTCACGAGCTTCACGAACGGGGCATAGCGCGCGAAGTTCTCCGCCGCGAGATAGGAGCGCGCGCCCTGGCGCTCCGCGACGAAACGTCCGGGGGCCGGGTTCACCGGCCACGACCGGACCGGCGCGCGCTTGCGCGGCAGGTTGTCGACGGTGACGACGAAGCGGCGGACGTAGTCGCCGACGTTGAAGAAATCGAGCACCGCCTCCTTGCCGACGAGGCCGAGCAGCGCTTCCTGCACCGCCTTGTCGCTCGCGCCGAGCGGCGGCAGGGGCTGCGGCTCGGCCGGTGCCGCCGCGGCCTCGGTCGGCGGAGGTTTCGCGGCCTCCATCGGTTGTTGGATTCCGGGCGGCGTCGCCGGCGTCTCCGCCGCGCTCGGCGGCGCCGGCGCCTGCGCAGGCGGCGGAGCGGGCGGCGGCTCCGGCGCCTCCTGCTGCGGCCGCGAGAGCCAGAAGTACAGCACCGCCGCCGCGATCAGCACGGCGAGCGGGATCAGCCATCGGAAGGTCTTGGTCATCGGGCGGCAGGTGTCGTTGCGCACTCCGCGGTGCACCCGGTCGGCGACCGCGCGGCTCCGCCAAGGATAGCGCAGCGCGGGCGGCCGCTGCACGCGACTCGCCGCGCCGCGGCCGAACGGGTATCGTTGCGGCTTCGGCAGCCGGATCGTCGTCGAGGAGCCGCCATGTCGATCGAGCTGGAAGCCGTCGAGCGCGGCGAGCTCGAGGCCCTGCACGCGGCGGCACCGGACGCGCTGCGCGGCAGCCTCGGACTCGCGTGCGAGGCGATCGGGACCGCGCTCGTGTCGGTCGCGGGCGCCCTGCCGCCCAGCGCGCTCGCGGTCAACCGCGCGATCGGGCTCGGCGTGGTCCTCATGCGCACCCCGGACACGCCCGGCGCGG
>JAHDYJ010000005.1:62028-97806 GCA_023383795.1 Burkholderiales bacterium
GGGGGTGGGGCCCCGGGGGGGGGGGGGGCGGGGCCCCCCCCCCCCCGCCCGCGGGGGGCCCCCCCGGGGGGCGGGGGGGGGGGCGGGCCCCCCCCCCGCGACCGGAGACCGTGGACGCCATCGTCGAGCGCTACCGGGCCGCCGGGGTGCGGCGCTACTTCGTGCACGTCCACCCGGTGTGCGCGCCGCCCGAGCTGCGCGCGTGGCTCCTCGCGCGCGGGCTGGAGAAGACGCGCGGCTGGATGAAGTTCACGCGCGGCCGCGAAGCGCCGCCGACGGTGGAAACGGCGGTCGACGTGCGCCGGCCGCGGCCCGACGAGATGGCGGCGTTCGCCCGCATCGCGGCCGCGGCGTTCGATCTCGGCGAGCGGGCCGTACCGTGGCTGACCTGCGTCGACCGCGCCCGCGGCTGGCGCGCCTACGTCGCGGTGATCGGCGGCGAGGTCGTCGCCACCGGCGGGCTCTACGTGCGCGAGGGGATCGGCTGGCTCGACTTCGGGGCCACCGCGCCGCAGCACCGCGGCCGCGGCGCGCAGAGCGCG
Source organism: Burkholderiales bacterium (assembly GCA_023383795.1). Classification (GTDB taxonomy): domain Bacteria; phylum Pseudomonadota; class Gammaproteobacteria; order Burkholderiales; family SG8-39; genus JAABRB01. The sequence continues at coordinate 62,571 of JAHDYJ010000005.1, forward strand.
CTCTTGCGCCGGCGCATCCTGGACGCGCTCGATCTCGGCTGCCGCGTCATCGCCACCGCGACCGGCGAAGCGGTGCCCGGCGATCCGCAGCACTCCTACAACAACATCCGCAAGATGGGCTTTCGCGAGGCGTACCTGCGCGAGAACTACGCGCCGCCGAAGGCGGGCTGAGGCGCGCGCCGCGCTACGCGAGCTCGCGCCGCACGATCGCCGCCGCCTCGCACATCGCCTTCAGCTTGCCGAAGGCGACCTCGCGCGACAGGTACTTCATGCCGCAGTCGGGCGCCGGGATCAGCCGGTCCGCGCTTACGTGGGCGAGCCCGGCGCGGATGCGCGCGGCGATCGTCTCGGCCGGCTCCATCCGCGGATCGCCGAGATCGATCACGCCGAGCACGATCTTCTTGCGCGCGAAGTCCCTCAGCACGCCGAGGTCGAGTCGCGGCTGCGCCGCCTCGATCGAGATCTGCTCGGCGATCGTGTCGGCGAGCTGCGGCAGGAACGAGTAGCCGCTCGGCTTCTCGTGCACGACCGCCGCGTAGCCGAAGCACAGGTGCACGACCGTCGGCACCGTCAGACCGGCGAGCGCGCGGTCGATCGCCTTCAGCGCGTAGCGCCCGGCCGCCTCCGGATCGTTGCGCAGCCAGGGCTCGTCGAGCTGGATGACGTCGGCGCCGGCGGCCTGGAGGTCGTGCGCCTCCTCGTTCACCGCCGCGGCGAAGGCGAGCGCCATCTCCTCGTCGTCGGCGTAATGCTCGTTCTTCGCCTGCTGCGCCATCGTGAACGGGCCGGGCAGCGTGATCTTCGCGCGGCGGTCGGTGTTCGCGCGCAGGAACCTCATGTCGCGGACCTCGATCGGGCGCGGCCGGCGGATCGGCCCGACCACCCGCGGCACCGGCACCGCGCGGCCCGCGCGGTTGGTGATCATCGCCGGCCGCTCGATGTCGATGCCCTCGAGCGCGGTCGCAAAGCGGTTCGAGTAGCTCTCGCGGCGCATCTCGCCGTCGGTGATGATGTCGACGCCGGCGCGCTCCATGTCGCGGATCGCGAGGAGCGTCGCGTCGTCCTGGGCCTGCTCGAGGAACTCGTCCGCCACGCGCCAGAGCTCGCGCACGCGCACGCGCGGGACGATCTTCGACAGCATGCCGCGGTCGACGAGCCAGTCGGGCTGCGGATAGCTGCCGACGACGGTGGTAGGCAGCAGCTTCTCGGCCATGGAACGCGCTCCTTCCCCCTCGTGCAGCCGCCTATTGTGCCCGCGGCGGGCGCGGCGCGGGGTCCGGCCGTCGCCGAGCGGATTCAGGCGCCGGTGACCACGCGCTTCTGCTCGCTCTCGACGATGACCGGCGCGGCGAAGTCCTGACGCGTCATCGGCGCGGTCTCCCACCTCCGGCTGGCGGCGCCGTCCCACTCGCGGTCGAAGAACCGGTCGGCGTCCGCCTTCGACGCCCACAGGTAGATCTCCAGGACGCTCCTGCAGTCCGGCGCGATGCCGTAGTACTTCCGGATCAGCCCGGGGACCCGCAGATAGTCCTGCGCATCGGCGACGGAGGCGTCGACCAGGTCCTGGCGGCTCTTGCCCTCCATCACGTCGTACTTCCAGGTCACGATGTGCATGAATCCACTCTCCTTCACGAAGCGCACGTCGACCGAACGTAGCGCCCGCGGGCGACGCCGCAGTTGCGCTAGATCAAGCCCGCGGACCGGCGCTCTGCGGCCGGTCCCGCCGTTCACCTCGGCCGATCGACTCCGCCGTTTAACCCCACTCTTCCGCCACCGGCGTTCGAAGTCGGCGAGCGGGCGCGCGCTGCCTCGCAGCCGCCGGTCCGCGGGCCGATCAGCGCGTGCCTCAGAGAAAGGAGCCATGATGATCAAGGGGATAGCAGTGGCGATCGCCGCGATGGCGATCATGACGGCGCTTCCGGCGACCGCGACGACCGACCGCACGGCGCCGCGCAAGACGCTCGAGGCGTTCGCGAGCGAGGCGGAGCTCGCCGGGCTCCTCGACAGCTGGAAAGAGGAGGCGAAGCGACGGCGCGATGAGCGACGCCGGGAAGCGCAGGCCGGACTGTCCAGCCAGGCGGCGCCGGCCGCGCCCGCGCCGGTGGCCGCGGCCAAGGAAGCCGAAGCGACGAGCGACGCCGTCACCAACGTCCAGCACGCCGGCGTCGACGAGGGCGGCATCGTCAAGGTGCACGGCAACCATCTCGTCGTGCTGCGCCGCGGACGGCTCTTCACGGTCGCGATCGGCGGCGGCCGGCTCGCGCCGGTGGACTCGATCGATGCGTTCGGCCCCGGCGTCGATCCGCGCGGCACGTGGTACGACGAGATGCTTATCGCGGGCGACACCATCGTCGTGATCGGCTTCAGCTACGCGCGCGGCGGCACCGAGATCGGGCTGTTCCGCATCTCGCGCGCCGGCACGCTCGCGTACAAGGGCACCTACCACCTGCGCTCGAACGACTACTACTCGTCGCGCAACTATGCGAGCCGGCTCATCGGCACCAAGCTGGTCTTCTACACGCCGCTCCACCTCAACCCGTATGCGGCGGATCCGTACGCGTCCTTCCCGGCCATGCGCAAGTGGCACGCCGGCGCGACTGCGGCGGAGTTCCGGCGCATCGCGCCGGCGACGCGCATCTACCGCAGCGACGAGCCGCTCGATCCGTTCGCGGGCGTCGCGCTGCACAGCGTATCGGTGTGCGATCTCGCCGCACCGGAGCTCGAATGCGAGAGCACCGCCGTGCTTGCCCCCGCCGGCCGCGTCTTCTACGTCTCGCCCGGCTCGGTGTTCGTGTGGACCACGCAGTGGCGCCGCGGACCGGAGCACGCCGCGCCGGCCGCGGCCGTCTTTCGCATCCCGCTCGACGGCTCGGCGCCGAGCGCGCTGAAGGTTGCCGGCAGCCCGATCGACCAGTTCTCGTTCCTCGAGGGCGCCGACGGCATGCTGAACGTGCTGGTGCGCGCGAACGGCCGCGGCGAGGGCATGTGGGCCGCCGAGGCGAGCGCCGGCGACCTCGCGCTCCTGCGCGTCCCGCTCGCGAGCTTCTCCGACGGCCGCGACGCCGCGCCCGACGACGCATACCGCGCGCTGCCGCGGCCGCGCGGCCACGCGCTGCAGAGCCGCTACGTCGGCGGGTTCCTGCTCTACGGCGCCGGCACCGGCTGGCGCCGGCCGCAGCCCACCCGCGAGTCGGAGGTGTACGCGGTCGACTACGCGCGCGACGCGCGCACGCACACGCTGCCGCTGCCGCACGCGGTCGACCGCATCGAGGCGCTCGGCCGCGACGCGGTGGTCATCGGCTCCGACGGCCGCGCCCTGCATTTCACCAGCGTGCGGCTCGCGCCGATGCCGGTGGCGGCGTACCGCTACACGCGGCCCGACGCCGCCCAAGGCGAGACGCGCAGTCACGGCTTCTTCTACAAGCCCGAGCGCGAGGATGTCGGCCTGCTCGGACTGCCGATCATCGACGGCGGGGAGCCCGGCCCGCGCCATCTGCGCAAGGCGTCGGCCGCGGTCCTGTACCTGCGCAACCAGGGCCTCGCGCTCTCCGAGCTCGGCGCGCTCGACGCGCACCCGGCGCAGGCGAACGACGGCTGCCGCGCGTCGTGCGTGGATTGGTACGGCAACTCGCGGCCGCTCTTCCTGCACGGGCGGCTGTTCGCGCTGATGGGCTACGAGATCGTCGAGGGCAGGATCGACCGCCGCCCGACGGGCGAGGAGCGCATCGTCGAGACGCGGCGGGCGAGCTTCGCGCCCGGTGCACCCGCCGTCGCGCACTGACACACGCACCCGCACGCCGGGCCGGACACTTGACGCCCGCCCTCCTCCACCCTACCTTGAGGTCCCCTTATCGTGCACCCAGCCGATGGCTCTGCGCCGGCTCGTCCTCGCGTTCGGTATCGTCGCGGCCCTGATCATCGCCGCCGGCGCGACGCTCTTCATCTGGAAAACGCGCGAGAAAGCGCTCGAGGACGGGCAAGCGCGCCTGTCGGAGCTCTCGCTCGTGCTCGCCGAGCAGACCGCCCGCTCGATCAGCCAGATCGACAGCATCCTGGTCGGGCTCGCGCCCGAGATCGAGCGCCTGGCGGGGACACCCCGGGAGGCTGCCGAACCGATCCTGCACGCGCTGCTCGCCGCCCGCGCCGGTGTGCCGCAACTGCAGTCGATCGTCGTGCTCGACGGCCGCGGGCGCAGCTTCGCCTCCAGCGAGGAGCGGCCGATGCGGCCGGCGGACGTGTCGGACCGCGCGTATTTCCACGCGCACCGCGAGCGTCCCGGCGCCGAGCTGCAGCTCGAGACCCTGCCGCAGAGCCGCGTCACCGGCCTGCCGGGCATCACGCTCTCGCGCTCGGTCGCCGACCCGCGCGGCGAGCTCGCCGGACTGGTCACCGCGTTCGTCGACGTGTCTTACTTCCGTGACCTGTACCGCTCGCTCGACCTCGGACCGGAAGGCGGCGTCGCGCTCTACCGCAGCGACGGCACCCCGGTCTTCGGCGCCGCGGCCGCGGATCAGCCGCAGGCCCTCGCCGCGCAGGCGTGGCCGTCGGCGCCGGATCAGGTCCGCGTGACGCGGCTCGGCGCGCCCGGGCGCGAGCGGATCGCCGCCGCGTCCGCGCTGCCCGATCTGCCGCTCGTCATCGCGGTCCAGTCGACGCCCGCGTTCGTGCTGCGCAAGTGGCGCAACGACGCGTGGGCCGCGGGCACGCTCGGCGCGCTCGCGGCCGGATTCGTGCTCGCGCTCGCCGTCGCGATCAACCTGAGATTGCTGAGCGACGCGCGCCTGCGCACGCGCGTGCAGGAAGGCGCCGAGCGGCTCGACGCGGTGGTGCAGTCGGCGATGGACGCGATCATCACCGTCGACGCCGACCGGCGGATCGTGCTGTTCAACGCCGCGGCCGAGCGGATCTTCGGCTGCCCGGCGGCGGAGGCGCTCGGCGGCACGCTCGACCGCTTCATCCCGGAACGCTTCCGCGCCGCCCATCGCGCGCACGTCGATCGCTTCGCCGCCACCGGGGAGACGGCGCGGCGCATGGGCACGCAGACCGCGCTGTGGGCGCTGCGCGCCGACGGCACCGAGTTCCCGATCGAGGCGTCGATCTCGCACGCCGCGGCCGGCGGACGGGAGCTCCTGACCGTGATCCTGCGCGACATCAGCCGGCGGGTGAAGGCCGAGGCCGAGATCCACGAGGCGCACGAGCGGCTGCGCGAGCTCTCGGTCGCCATGTCCGAGGTGCGCGAAGCCGAGCGCACGAGGATCGCGCGCGAGCTGCACGACGAGCTCGGCCAGGCGCTGACCGGGCTCAAGATGGACGTCGAGCTGCTGGCGCACACGATGCCGGCCGAGCGCACCGACGCGCTGGAGCGGATCGCCGCGATGCGCGAGCTCCTGAACGCCACGGTCGCGACCACGCGCCGGATCTCGGCCGACCTGCGTCCGCTCGTGCTCGACGACCTCGGGCTCGCCGCCGCCGCCGAGTGGCTCGCGCAGAACGTGGTCGAGCGCGCCGGGCTCGCGTGCGAGCTCGCGATCGACCCGGCGTGCGCCGAGCTCGGCGAGCCGTACGCGTCGGCGCTCTTCCGCATCATGCAGGAATCGCTGACGAACGTCGTGCGCCACGCGCGCGCGCGCCGGGTCGAAGTGCGGCTCGCGCAGGCGGACGGGGCGGCGGTGCTCGCGGTCCGCGACGACGGGGTCGGCATGGATGGCGCTGCGCGCGGCAAGCCGAGGGCGTTCGGACTGCGCGGAATCCACGAGCGGGTGATGCTGCTCGAGGGCAGCGTGCACATCACGAGCGCGCCGGGCGCCGGCACCACCGTGGTCGCGCGCATCCCGCTCAACGGCGCGGGGCGCAGGCAGGCCGCATGACCGTCCGCGTGCTCATCGCCGACGACCACGCGATCGTGCGCGACGGCCTGCGGCGCATCCTCTCCGGAGACGCCGGATTCACGGTGGCGGGCGAGGCCAAGGACGGGCACGAAGTGCTCGCCGCCGTCCGCGCCGGCGGCTTCGACGTGCTGCTGCTCGACCTGTCGATGCCCGGGCGGAGCGGCGTCGAGCTCGTCCGCCAGGTCAAGGCCGAGCGGCCGCAGGTGCGCGTGCTGGTCCTTTCGATGCACGACGAGGCGCAGTACGCGGTGCGCGCGATCCGGGCCGGGGCCTCGGGCTATCTCACCAAGGACGCCGCGACCGGGCAGCTCGTGCAGGCCCTGCGCAAGATCGCCGCCGGCGGACTCTTCATCACGCCGGCGGTCGCCGAACGCCTCGCGCTCGGGCTGCAGGAGGGCGCGGACGAGCTCCCGCACAAGCGATTGTCGGACCGGGAGCTGGAGGTGTTCCTGCGCCTGGCCGCCGGCGAGTCGGTATCGGACATCGCCGGCCGGCTGCATCTCAGCGTGAAGACCGTGAGCACGCACAAGACCCACGTACTCGAGAAACTGGGGCTCGACTCGATCGCGGATCTGGTGCGCTACGCGATCGCCCACAAGCTGCTCGACAGCCCCGACCTGCCGCGCTAGCACGCTGTCGCGGAACGCCGACGCCGCGTTTTCGCTCGAGGAAGCGGGCATGTGACCCGAACCCCGGTCGTACCGACAAGGACAGAAGCCCGTTGTATATCCCCTGAAACGAGCAAGGGCCGGGCGGGAAGGGAAGGGAAGGGTCCCGCGCCTTCCCTCGCGCCGCTTGCGTATCCCCTCCTGCGCCGACGCCGAGTTCTTCGGTAAGAGCTGTCAGGCGGTTCGTGCGGGAACGGCGGCGCGCCCGCCAGGTCGCCGCCTAGGACTATTCCTAGGCTGAGCGGAATCGTCCCGCTCTCGAATCAGCCCCCGCCGATGGCGGCGGCGCGGTCGCGGCGGGATACTGGCATCGGTCAGATGAAGAGCGCGCCGGTGAACATACTCGTGGTCGAAGACGCCCCTCACGTACGCAAGCGCCTGATCGCGCTGCTCGGGACGGTGGACGGCGCGAAGGTCGTCGGCGAGTCGGAGGCGGTGCGCGACGCGGTGCGCAGCGCGCTCGACGGCCCGGTCGACGTCGTCCTGCTCGACCTGCAGCTCACCGACGGCAACGGGCTCGACGTGCTCGCCGCGGTCAAGCCGCAGCGTCCGCAGATCCGCTTCATCGTGCTGAGCAACCTGGCGACGCCGCAGCACCGGGCCGCGGCCATGGCGGCCGGCGCCGACGTGTTCCTCGACAAGTCGCACGAGTTCGGGCGCGTGCCCGGGATTCTGCGCGGATGGTCGGCCGCGGCCGACGCCGTCCGATAGGTACGACACCTCCGAAAGACATCAGCCGGAAAGGAGCGAACGATGGCCCGCACCGACTTGCGTCCCTTCTTCTCAAGCGAGCACTCCGCGGCGGCGGGCCGCGCGTCGGTGCGCCTCGCGGAGTTCGCGCCGTTCTTCGGCTTCGAGATCGACGATCCGCGCCTCGGCGAAGTCGCCTTCCCGGTGCGCCGGATCAAGGCGGGCGAATCGCTGGTCCGCGCCGGCGACCCGTTCGACGCGATCTACTTCGTTCGCTGCGGGTTCTTCAAGACCGTGCGCGTGGACGAGGCCGGCAACGAGGTCGTGCTGGCGCTGCCGATGACCGGCGAGGCGATCGGCCTCGACGGCCTGGATCCGGGCCACTACACGGCCGACGTCGTCGCGCTCGACACGAGCCTGGTCGCGGCGGTGCCGTTCGCGCAGCTCGCGCATCTCGGCCGCGAGAACGCCTCGATCGAGCGCGCCCTGTTCCGCGCGTTCAGCCGTGCGCTCGGCCGCGAGCACTCCATGATCTGCCTGCTCGGCACGCTGAGCGCCGAGGCGCGCGTGGCGAGCTTCCTGCTCGACCTCTCCGACCGCTTCGGACGGCTCGGCTACTCGCGCACGGACTTCGCGCTGCGCATGACGCGCCAGGAGATCGGCAGCTACCTCGGGCTCAAGCTCGAAACGGTGAGCCGGACGTTCTCGGCGCTCGCCGCGAGCGGCGCGATCGGCGTCGATCGCAAGACCATCACGATCAACGATCTCGCGGCCCTCCAGGCGATCATGCAGCCGAAGGGCGAGGAGCCGGAGATGCGGCCGGCACCCGGCGCGGTCCGGGCTCAGGGCGCGCACCGCCCGTCGCCACGGTTGGCGCGGGAGGCGCGCGGCCGCGCCCTGGCGTTCGCGTAGCGCTCATCTCCACGGCCGCTGCGGCAGGCGCCCGCAAGCCTCCAGCGGCACGCGCCTAAGAGGCACGACAGCGATGACGTTGACGCCGGACCAGCGGCACGACCTCGAGCGGCTGATCGAGGACGAGCGTCGCCGGTTCGCGCGTGCGCTGGCCGACGGCGTCGATACCGCGCACGCCGCCCGGCAGCTGCGGGCGCTGGACGCCGCGCGCGCCCGGGTCGACGACGGGACGTTCGGCCGCTGCGAGGCGTGCGGGCGCGGCATCGAGCTCGACCGGCTGATCGCGCACCCGACCGCGGTGCGCTGCCTCGCCTGCCAGGAGGGGATCGATCAGCGCGCGGCCGACCCGGAGCCCTGAGCGGTGCTGCGGGGCGCTCCGGAATCGAACACGAGCGGCCCGCCCCGTGGGGACGGCTGCTTGGGCGGCGACGCCGGCTGGGGTTGCGCGTAGAACATCGGACGCTCGCGGCCTTCGCCGGTGCGGAAGAGGTTGCGGGCGTGCACCTCGGTGCCTCGCTCGCGCGCCTCGCGCTGCGCACCGTGGAGCTGCTCCGCGAGCCCCTGGTCCCAGGGCAGCACGTAGGCACGGGGCTCCTCGACGCCCGGCAGCCGCAGCCAGACGAAGATCGCCTCCTCCTCGCGCAGATCGGCGCCGAGCACCGTGGCCTCGGCGAGCGCCGCGTCGATCCGCTCGAGCGCCACGGGCTTCGGCCGGCTCAGCAGCTCGACCATGGCGACGTATACGGCTGGCACGAACAGCGCCGTGATCGTCAGCGCGCCGACCTTGAGCCACAGGACGCGCGGCGCCCAGATCGACACCGCCGCGAGCGCCGCCGCCAGCCCGAGCGCGGCCGCGAACAAGCCGAAGAGCTCGCTCATCGCGCGGACTCCGGCGCGCCGCGCGCCGCGGTGCGCACGGCGCGCAGCGGCTTGGGCAGATCGTGCACGCTGCCGCTCACCAGGCGCGCCTTGTCGTCGAGGCGGAACCGGAAGGCGGTGCGCTCCTCGCCCTCCTGCGCCAGCACGACCCGGGTCGTCAGCAGCTGCTTGGCGGACTCGCCGGCCCCGCCCTTCGCGCTGACGACGATCGTCACCGGGACCGGCTCCGCGGTGTGGTTGCGGAAAAGATGCACGTTCACCGTGTACTCGCCCGGGGGTACGCCGCGGCTGTACGAGAACTCGTAGTTGAGCCCGGTGAGGTCGGACATGTGGCCGAGGTCGTCGCGCAGCAGGTTGAAGACCGCGCCGCCCGCGTTCGAGTAGCCGACCGGCACGTCGCCGGGGGCCTGCACCCAGAGGTCGACGTCGGCGTTCAGCCCGTCGGGCCAGCGCGCCTCGACGACGACGTTGCCCGGACTGCGCGCCGCATCCTCGGTCTTCGCGCGCGGATTCAGGTGCGGCAGCAGCAGCAGCACCAGCATGACGAACCCGGCGAGCGCGAGCATGATGACGTCGCGGAACACGGTGGCTCCGCTCTCGTCGTCGAAGAGATCAGTCTCGCGCATGGTCTTCGGCGCGCTCGACGAGCGCGGCGATCAGCTTGACCGTGCCGCCGGCGAGCAGCTGGTGGTTCGCCATCAGCCAGACGTTCAGGATCGCACCGACCAGCGTCGTGTACAGCGCCGTCGACATGCCGCTGATCAGGGTGGAGACCATCGGCGCGATCGCGGCAACGTCGGCGACGCGGTCCGCGTCGACACCCGACAGCGCGATGATGAACCCGAGCACGGTGCCGATGAGCCCGAGCAGCACCAGCGTGTTGGCGATGTTGCGCACGATGGCGATGCGATGCGAGAGGCGCAGGCGCGCGGCGCCGGCGAGGTTCGCGCGGCTCTCCGCGGTGCGCCCGAGAAACGGCGCGAGGTGGGCCATGACCGCCGACCCGCCCGCGGGATCCGACGCGCGCAGGCCGTTCAGCTCGCGGCTGGTCTGCCACACGCGGCGCGCGCACACGGCGAGGCCGCCGAGGAACACGAGGAAGATCAGCGCCGTGAGGTAAGTGCGGTCGGCGGCGAGCGCCCGGTGCACCAGCCCCTGCACGAAGGCCGCGCCGAGCAGGGCGAAGCCCACCAGGTTGAGGAGCGCGAAACGCAGGACGAGCAGGTAGCGGTAAGGATCGCGCTCCGGCCGGCGCGGATCGTCCCCGCGCGTCGCCGGCAAGGCCGGTCGGGCCCTAGCGGCCTAGACCAGCGCGGCGACCGGTCCGATGCGTCCGCGCGCGCCCTCCGCGCGCGCGTGGGGCGTCGCCTCGCAATGCGGCGGTGAGGCGCCCGACGGTGCTGCCGTCGGCTGCGCCCGGTGTTCCCGCAGGGGCGTCTCGATCATGGCCGTGCCCTCCAGGGCAAAGTTCCTGGACAAGACGCCGCAATTCGCATGCCAGGCGCCGCCGCGCCCCTCGATAAGCAGGGGCGGAAGCGGAACTACACCGCTCCGCGGCCGGCGCATCGCGGGCGCAGCGCCACGGCGACCCGCCCGGGACTCCCATCACGGATCGTGCCGCTCGCACGCGGGCCGGCCGGCAGGTGCGGGACTCCTGCCTCAGGACCGCCGCGCATCGCACACCTACCCTGGCGCTCGCGCGCCGCAATCAGGCGGCCGCGTTCACAGGAGAGCCAATCATGTTGAAGCAAGCCCTGGGTGTCCTCGCGGCGACCGCGGTGCCGTTCCTGCTTTTCACCCCCGGCGCCCAGGCGGCCGGGTCGACGAGCGCATCGGCCTTTGCCTCGGCCGCCGCCAAGGTCTGCCGCGCAGGCAAGCCGCACGCTGCGGGAACGACGGCGTACCGGCTCGAGAGCGGGGGAGTCACGCGCGAGTACCTGCTCTACGTCCCCGCGCGCTACGACGGCCGCATGCGCCTGCCGGTGATCTTCGATTTCCACGGCTCCGGGAGCAATCCGGAGGAAGAGCTGGAAGTGAGCGGCATGGCCGCCGCAGCCGAGCGGCACGGCTTCCTGGTGCTGCTGCCGGTCGCTGCGGTCCGGTTCCAGCTCGGCGGCCACACCTGGAACGTGCCGCCGGTCGAGGGAATGCCGGACGACGTGCGCTTCGCCTACGACGCGCTGCGACACGCGGCCGGACGCGTCTGCGTCGACGACGATCGCGTCTACGCCGCCGGCTTCTCCGGCGGGGCGCGGCTCGCGTCCGAGCTTGCCTGCGCGCTGCCCGGGCGCATCGCTGCGCTCGGCGCGGTGGGCGGGCTGCGTGCGCCGCGCCGCTGCGACCGCCGCATCGTGCCGGTCGTCGCGTTCCACGGCACCGCGGACCCCGTCAATCCCTATGCGGGCGGCGGACCGGGCTACTGGGGCTACGGCGTGGATGCGGCCGTGCACGCATGGGCCGCGCAGAACCGGTGCGCGCCCGAACCGACGGCAACGCGCGTGTCGGAATCCGTACTGGAGGTCGCGCACGCCGGGTGCGAGGCGCGCGCCGAGGTCGTCCTGTATCGCATCGCGGGCGGCGGCCACACCTGGCCGGGCAGCCGCTTCCGGTTCCCCGTGGACCGGTTCGGGACGACGACGGCCGAGATCGACGCCACCGAGCGGATGGTCGAGTTCTTCGCGCGCCACGCAAGGCCGGCGGAGGCGCCGACGGTGGCGCCTTGAGGACCGTCCCGCGCCCCGGCGCGATTCACTCGGATCTGCCGAACCCGGCCTCGCGCGCGCGCACGATGGCCTGCGCCCGGTCGCCGACGCCGAGCTTGTCGAAGATGCTGGTGAGGTGGTTGCGCACCGTCTTCACGTTGATCGCCAGGCGCTCGGCGATCGCGGCGTTGCCGATGCCCTGGGCGACGAGATGGAGGATCTCGCGCTCCCGCCGCGTGAGCTCGGCGTAGGCGTCCGGCGCGGCGGTCGGGCTGTCGGCACCGAGGAAATCCTCGATCGCCGCGGTCATCTCCGCGAACGCCGGCTCGCCGGCGAGCGGGAGGTGATTGTGGCTCTCGAGCGGAACGAAGTGCGCCCCGGGAATCGTGGCCGCGAGAAAGCGCCCCTCCTCGAACGGGACTCGCGCGTCGTGCCGCGAGTGCAGCACGAGCGTCGGGACGCGCACCTGCGGGACGAGATCGGCGACGTCGATGTGGTCGAACGCTGCGATGGTGCGGGCCGCGTTCTCGGCCGAGGCCGATACGCGCTGGAGCTCGTCGAACTGGCGCAGCTGCTCGGCGCCCGCGTGCGGCAGGAACTGCAGCGAGAAGACGTGACGGAACGACGGCGCGCCGCCGCCCCAGCCGAAGCGCACGAGCTGCACGAGCGCACGCGCCGCCCCCGCCTGCTCGGGCGTCGGATCGCGCCGTAACGCGCCGCGCGCGAAGCCGCCGCACAGCACGAGATGGCTGACCCGCTGCGGGTGGCGCACGGCGTACGCGATCGCCGCCGCCCCGCCCTGGGAGATGCCGAGCAGCGCGAATCGCGCGAAGCCCGTCGCCTCGGCGACCGCCTCCAGGTCCGACACCCATGCCTCGAACGAGATGTCCGCGACCCGCCAGTCGGAGAGCCCGCATGCGCGCTGGTCGTAGCGCACGAGGCTGCGCCGCGCGGCGAGCCGCTCGAGCAGCGGGCGCCAGAGCGGGCTGCGCACGTCGTGCTCGAGGTGCGTGAGCCAGTTCGCCGCCTTGACGAGCGGCGGACCTTTGCCCATCGTCGCATACGCGAGCCGCACCCCGTCGGCCGCGATGCAGAATCGTATGCGCTGGCGCAGCGCACCGCGGTCTTCCATCCCTCGATGATACTTCGGCGGGGACCGGTCCTCGCCGGCACCGGGTGGCGCGCGTCGCGTGCACGCGTTCGCGCGGCCGGGACCCGCGCGTCCTCGACGGGAACAATCGCACGGTTTGCGTGCGCGAGACCGGCGATACTCGACGCACTCCATCTCGCCCCACCCCCGTGGACCTCCCTGCATCGTGGAACCGCCTGCCGCCGGCCGCGCTCGCCGGCGCGGCGCTCGGCTTCGGCCTCTGGCTCCTCTCGCCATTCTTGACCGGGCGCGCGGAGCCCTGGGACGCATCGTTCCCGTTCTACCTGCCGGCCATGCTTGCCGGCGGCGCGATCGCCGGCACCGCGTTCCCGCGGCGCGCCGGCGCCTTCTTCCTCGGCGTGTGGCTCGGGCAGGTGCTCGCGATCGCGGTCCTGCCCGGTCACGGCGGCGACTGGTTTCCCGTCGGCGCGGTCACGACGGCGGTCGGCGGCACGCTCGCGCTGCCGACGTACCTGGCGGCATCGGGCCTGCGCGCACGTCGCGGGCGCCCGCCGGCCGGCTGAGGCGCGGGACGCGGCACGCGCTGCATGCCGCGCCGGCGATCGAAACGGGCCACAATCGAAGCGTCGGCCGCACCATCTCGCGCCGGCCCACTCCCTGCGCTCCGGAACACACCATGCACACCAACGTCCACTTCGCCCGTTTCGCCGCCGGCTTCCTGGCGATCCTCCCGCTCGCGCTGACCATCGCCCTCGTCGTCTGGCTCGCGGGCTTCGTCGCCGCATTCCTCGGCCCCGGCAGCTGGGCCGGGGGGCTGTTCACCCGGATCGGCCTTGCGTTCGTCACCCATCCCGCCGCGGCCTATTCGCTCGGGATCCTGATCCTGCTCGCGGCGATCTACGTGCTCGGGGTCATCGTGCGCTCACGCCTCAAGGGCACGCTCGGCGCAATCGGCGACGCGCTCGTGCGCCCGATTCCGCTCGTCGGCCAGCTCTACGGCATGACGAGCAAGTTCGTCTCGCTGCTCGACCGCAGGGAGGATGCCGACCTGCGCGCGATGACGCCGGTGTGGTGCTTCTTCGGCGGCGCGGGCGGGACCGCGGTGCTCGGGCTCATGCCGAGCCCCGAGCCCCTCGTGCTGCACGGCAAGCCCTATCGCGCAGTGCTGATTCCCACCGCGCCGGTGCCGTTCGGCGGCGGGCTCATCTACGTGCCGGAGGACTGGGTGGAGCCCGCCGGCATCGGCGTCGAGGGGCTGACGAGCACCTACGTCTCGATGGGCATCTCCGCGCCGGTCGAGACGGGCACCCGCGCCGCCCGGCCCTGAGCCGCGCGCGAGCGGGGTCGTCGGCGCGGCCTCGGTGCGAGGCGCGCCGAGGAATGCGTCACACCCCGCACCGCCGCGCGCAGGGTCCTCGTCCGGATGTGAATTAAACACACGCGGGGCCTCTAACGCCGCGGAGAATCGGCACGGCTGATGCTTCTCAAACCGGCGTCCGGGGACCGACGAGCGGCGAGCCATGCGCACAATCCTAGTCATCAACTCGAAGGGCGGTTGCGGCAAGACGACCGTCACGACGAACATCGCCAGCTACTACGCCGCGCGGGCGAAGGTGGCGATCAGCGACTACGACCCGCAGGGCTCCAGCATGCAGTGGCTCAAGCTGCGCCCGCCGGGGCTGCCGCGGATCCACGGCGCGAGCGGCGCGCCCGAGAAAGGCCACCTGCTGCGCACGCTGCAGACGTGGATCCCCGGCGACACCGAGATCCGGCTCATCGACGCGCCCGGCGGCGTCAAGGGGCTGCTGCTGCAGGAGGTCGTGGCGAAGGCCGACTCGGTGCTGATCCCGGTCGGGCCCTCGACGATCGACGTCCACGCGACGGCCGACTTCCTCAAGAACCTGCTGGTCCTCGGCCGCGTGCGCGCGCGCAACATCGCGGTGGGCGTGGTCGCCAACCGGGTGCGCAGCTCGATGCCGGTGTACGAACCGCTCGAGCGGTTCCTGCGCTCGCTCAGCTTGCCCTTCCTCACCCGGATCCACGACTCGGACAACTACATCCGCGCCGCCGAGCAGGGCATCGGCGTGTTCGAGATGGACGCGCAGGTCACCGCCGCCGAGCGCGAGCAGTTCCTGCCGGTCGTGCGCTGGCTCGACAGCCACATCGCGGGCCGCACGGCCGACCAGCGCGTCGTGCACATCGCCGAGGCGCGCCGGCAGGTCGCGCTGTAAGCGAGCGCTGCAGGCGTCCGTCGTTCCCGCGCGGGCGGGAATCCGGCGCGTACGCAACCGATGGCCTGCGGGGTCGGCGCTCGGGCGGGATGACCTACGGCGCGGTGCCGGGGGCCGCGACCGCGGCGTGGTCCTTGATCGCGCCCGGCGTCGTGACCCACGCGCGGCCGCTCTTCACGACGTGACCGAGCGCGCGGCGCAGGTGCCGGAGCCGGTGCGGCTGCCCGACGATGTAGGGATGCAGCGCGATGCCCATCACCAGCGGCTGCGCCTCGCTCTGGGCGAGCATCTCGTCGTAGCAGTCCACGATCATGCCGGCGAACTCCTCGGCGCCGGCCTGCCGCGCCACCACGGCGGGGATGTCGTTGATCTCCTGCGGGTACGGGATCGCCCACAGGTCGCCGGCGCGCGTGGCGAGGCGCGTCGGCTGATCGTCGTGGCACCAGTTCAGCGTGTACGCGTAGCCCGCCTCGCGCAGCAGGTCCGGCGTCACGTGGCTCTCCGAGATCCACGGCGAGAGCCAGCCTCGCGGCGGCCGCCCTTCCTCGCGCGCGATGCGCGCGGTGCATGCGGCGATCAGCGCGCGCTCGTCGGCCTCGCTCATGTCGCCCTGGCGCTCGGCGTTGGTGTGTCCGTGGCCGATGATCTCGTCGCCCCGCGCGCGGAACGCGGCGATCACCTCGGGACAGTAGTCGTAGAGCGCGGTGTTGACGAGAGCGCCCACCGGCACGCGCAGCGCCTCGAACAGATCGAGGCAGCGCCAGACGCCGACGCGATTGCCGTAGTCGCGCCACGCGTAGTTGAGGACATCGGGCTCGCCGGAGGGCGCGAGCTTCGCCCCGAGCCCGCGGCCGAACTCGAAGTGCTCGACGTTGAACCCGATGTACACGGCGAGGCGCTGGCCGTCCGGCCAGCGGTAGTCCGGTCGCCGGCCGATGGCCGAGTACGCGTAGCGTCCGTGGCTGCGCAGGATCCGCATCGGCGTCCGGGCTACGCCCTTCCGATCCGCGGCAGCAGCCGCGCGAGGTCCGCGCCGTGCATCACGCGGATGTTCTTCTCGGTCGCGAACGCGCGCGCCGGATCGCTGATCTCGCCCACGGCGACGTAGATGCACTCGTGCGCGTCGTGCGCCCGCCTGGCCGCGTACAGCTCACGCAGCGGCTCCACGCCGAGGCGCGCCACCTTCCAGCGCTTGCAGCCGACGATCGACCTGCGGCCGGCCTTGAAGAGCTCGAAGTCGGCCGCCGCGCCCTCGAGCCGGGTCACCCGGTAGCCGTCGCGCTGGAAGGCCTCCTCCAGCACGCGCGAGAAATCGCCCCACGACATCGCGCGCACCGCCTCGACGGTGCGCTCGATCCGCCTGGCGCTCGGCGCCCGCAGCTGCCGCCAGCCGGCGACCGCGCCGATCACCAGGAACGGCACGCCGGCGAACGCGGCGTATTCCATGGGCAGGAACAGCGACGCGACGATCGTGACGCCGAGCGCGATCGCGACGCTGATCCACCACTGCGAGCGCAGCAGGATCGCGAACAGCGAGTTCTCGTGCATCCGGAGCTTCATCACCTTCGCCTCGCACGCGGGCGGCGGTAGTCTATCGCGGCCGGCGCGCGGCCGCGCGGGTCGGCTATCCTTCGGATCGACGATGCGGTTCCTGAAGCACCTCGGATTGTTCGTCGCGTACGGGTTCGCCGGCGCCGTGCTGGCGCTCGCCGTCGCTTACGTCGCCTACCTCCACGGCAGGCCGGACCTCAAGCCGTGGCACACCGTGCGGCTCGCCGCCGAGTTCCGCGCCACCGACCGCGGCCGTGTGCGCACGCTCGCCGACTACCGGGCGGTCGAGGAGCGCGTGTTCGCGGAGCTGCGCGACGCGATCTATCCGCGGACCGCACCGGAAGACCGCCGTCTGCTGAACCGATACTTCACGGGCAGCCTCTCCGACCCGGGCCGCTACCGGCGGGACTGGAATCGCACCCACGAGCTCGCCGCGCCGGATCCGCGCGGCGCGGTCCTGCTCCTGCACGGGCTGTCGGACTCGCCCTACTCGATGCGCCCGCTCGCCGAGCGGCTGCACGCGGCAGGGTACCGGACGCTCGCGTTACGGCTGCCGGGACACGGCACGGCGCCGTCGGGGCTCGTGCACGCGCAATGGCAGGACTGGGCGGCCGCGACGCGGCTCGGCGCGCGGCACCTGCGCGAGCGCATCGGCGCCGAGCGCCCGCTGTACGTCGTCGGGTACTCGACCGGCGGCGCGCTCGCGGTCGAGTACGCGCTGGCGCGGCTCGCGGGCGAGGATCTGCCTCGCGTCGACGGCCTGATCCTCGTCTCCGCGGCGATCGGCGTGAGCCGCGTCGCAGCGCTCGCCGTGTGGCAGGCGCGGCTCGCCGCGGTGCCGGGGCTCGATAAGCTCGCCTGGAGCTCGATCGGCCCCGAGTTCGACCCGTTCAAGTACGTCTCGTTCGCGATCAACGCCGGGGTGCAGATCCGCGCGCTGACGACCGAGATCGACGCGCGCATCGCCGCCCTCGACAAGGGCGGCGGAGTGAAAGGCATGCCGCGCGTGCTCGCGTTCCAGTCGGCCGCCGACGCGACCATCGACGCCGGTGCGCTGGTGCGCGTGCTGCTCGGCCGGCTCGCGCCGGAGGGACACGAGCTGGTGGCGTTCGACGTGAACCGCCACGCGGAGGCCGCGCCGCTGCTCGCGCCGGGAACCGGCGAGAACCTCCGACGGCTGCTCGCGGCCGGACCGCTGCCGTACGCGCTCACCGTGATCACGAATCGCGACCCGCACAGCGCCGACACGGTCGCGCAGCGCCGCGCGGCGGGCGCCACCGCGACCGAATCGGAGCCGATCGGGATCGCTTGGCCGCCGGACGTGCTCTCGCTCTCGCACGTCGCCCTGCCGTTTCCGCCCTCGGATCCGCTCTACGGCGCCGAGCGGCCGGCCGTGCCGGAGGGCATCTACCTCGGCCGGCCGGAGCTCCTCGGCGAGCGCGGATTGCTCACGGTCCCGGAAAGCGAGCTCGTACGGCTGCGCTTCAATCCCTTCTTCGCGTACCTGGAGCGGCGCGTGCTCGAGTTCGTCGGCGCCCGTCGGGTGACGCGTCACCCCCGCTAGAGCGGGGATCCAGCAGGCCGGCGATTCGCGCCCGGCGACCCTGCAGCGGACCTCAGTGCGCGGCGCCCGCCTGCTGCAGCTCGGCCATGACGTAGCCCATCGCCTCGGCGACCACCGGCGCCGAGGACAGCAGCTGCGCGTCGCCACGCGAGAGCAGCTGGTCGAGCGCCTCGGGATCGAGCGCGAGCGAGCGCGAGCTGTCCGGATTCACGAACACGTGCATGCCCTTGAGCGGGCTTACCCAGGAGAGGCGCGCGCGCAGCGTGCCGCCGTCGGGCTGCGCGAACTCCACCCAGGTGCCCTCCTCGAGACGGGCGTGCACGGCGCGCGCCTTGCGGCCCGGACGCGGCGCGACCGCGATCGTGTCGACCACCACGTCCTCGCCGATAAGCGTTTCGGACTGCAGCCCCGGCGGACCCGCGGGCTCGGCGCTCTCCGCATCCCTCTCCGCATCCGCCTGCGCTTCCGCGGGCGGCTTGGGCGCAGCGCTCGCCGCGCCGGCCCCCGCGGCGGGCGTGGTCGCCTTCGCCGCCGGCGCGCGAACGGCCTCCGCGTGCAGCGGCGCGAGGGCATCGAGCGCCTCCTTGCGCTCGCCGTCGTCGAAGCCCGCGATCCGCATGCCCTCGTCGAGCGCCTTCAGCAGCCCGGGCAGGGTCTTTACGAGCCGGGCGCGCTCCTCGGCGCCGCTCTTCGGCTTCACGCTCCAGAGCAGGCTGTCCAGGGTCTCGAGCGCGGACGTCCAGGCCGCGCATTCCGCGCCGCCGCCCTCATGGGCGGACGAGAGCACCGCACGGTAGATCCGCTCCGCGAGATTGCTCACCGGCTCGGGCACGGGTGCCTGGCGCAGGCGCTGCCGCACGGTCTCGCGCGCTGCCTCCTGCGCCGCCTCGAGGCGCTCGCGGCGGGTCACGACGTCGATCGTGCGCTGGGCGACCGCGTCCGCGCGCGCCTCCTCCAGGCTCGCGATCTCGTCGACTTCGGCGGTGAGCGGCTCGAGCGCCGCGAGATCGCTGTCGAACCCCTCGACCGCGCTCGCGACGACGCGCTCCACGGCGCTGTAGAGCGGATCCGACGCGTCGGCCGTGCCGCGCCAGCCGATCGCGGCGGTGCCGATGCGGTCGAGCATCCGCCGCGCGGGATGCGCCTCGTCGGAGAAGAAATTGCGGTCGAGCATCGCCGCCTTCAGCGTCGGCACCTGCAGCCGCGCGACGAGCGGCTTGATCGCCTCCGGAATGCGCGGGTCGCTGAAGACGTGGTCGAACATCATCGCGACGAGCTCGCAGGTCGTCGCGTCGGCCGGATCGAGGCGCTGGCCGGCCTCCGAGCTGCGCAGCGCGTGCAGGACGTTCAGCGATTCGCCGCCCGCGGGAGCGGCGACGCCGGCGGCAGCCATGCCGCCGCGCTGCACTGCGGTGAGCCAATCGACGGTGGCGGGCGTCGCCATCGTCGCGCCGCCGCCGGCGCCGGACGCCCCCGGCGCGCCGGGAACGCCTGGCATTCCGCGCTGCTGCGCGAGCAGCATCTGCATCTGGGCGAGCACGTCGCCGGTCGGCAGCGGCGGCGGCTCGCTGCCGCGCGCGCGCGCCGACGCGGCGCCGGTGTCCCTGCTTTTCACGATCCGGCTACGCGCCGCGCCGGCCACGCCGCGACCCGCGAGGAGCTGGTTGAGATCGTGATACAGCGCCCCGAGCTCGCCGGCGAGCCGGTCGGCGACGAGGCTGGCGAACGGCCGGACCACCTGCTCGTCGAGCCCGAGCGCGTCGAGGCCGCCGTAGACGCCGCACGCGAGCGGCGAGGGCCCGACCGGGTTGTCGGCGTCGAGCAGGTCGGGGTCACCCACGATCGTGCTGACGCGCCGCGTGAACTGGGAGAGCTCGTCGCCGCTCTTGTCCTTCAGCCGCGTCGTCAGGTTGCCGATCGCGATCTCGTGCTCGAGGACGGTGGTCTGCACCAGGGTGAGCGAGCTCGCGTCGTACTCCTTCGCAGCCGCATCGGGTGGCGCGCTCTCGCCGGAGAGCTGAGCGACCCGCTTCCGGTAGGCGTCCGCCACCCCGGCGCGGAACCTCTCGCCTTGCGTGCGCGCCTGGTCGACGGCGTGCAGGTAGTGCTTGCGCGCCTCGGGGCTGGTGACGCGGGTCGCGATGTCGAGCAGCTCGTCGGCGGCGCCGGTCAGTGCGGCGGCCAGGATCTCCTGCAGCCGCTCGAGCGCATGATCGCGGCACGCGGACAGCAGCGCATGCTGCGAAACGTTGCCGGTGCGGGGAGGTTTGCGCGGCGCTTCGGGCGTCATTGCAATATCCGCGATCCGCGCCGATCTTACGCTCGTCCGGAGCGCGGCGGGAGGAACGAGTTGACGCGCGAGTGCCAGGTGCGCGTCAGGCCCACCGGGGTCCTGCCGCGGGAGCAGAACCGCAGGCGCGACAGGCTGGAGCTTCGCCGCGCGCTCCCGCCGGCAGCATGGCCTAGAATCCGCGTCGAACCGTTGCCCGCCCGCCGCCGGCGCGTGACACAGCGAGGAGCCCGATGCCGACGATCGCGTGCGTGCACCTGATACTGCAGCGCGTCGCGGCTGTCCGCGCGCCGTCCTTGCCCGGCCGGGCGGGCGGCGGCGCAGGCGGGCGCCGGGCCCGGCGTCGCGGGGGCGCGAGGACCCTGGCCGCGTGATCCACGCCCGCTGCACCGTTCCCGCGCTCTGCAGTCTCGCCATGCTCGTCGCGGCGCCGGCCAGCGCGCAGCGGGTCGGCGAAGCGTCGTTGCCGCTGACGCTCGCGGAGGCGCCGTGGACCGGCGATCTCGACGGCATGATCGAGCGCCGGATGATCCGGGTGCTGGTCGCGTACAGCAAGACCTTCTACTTCATCGACCGCGGGACGCAGCGCGGCACGACGTACGAGACGTTCCGCAAGTACGAGGAAGATCTGAACCGCGGACTGAAGTCGCGGCTGCGGGTGAACGTCGTGTTCATCCCGGTCCCTCGCGACCGCCTGCTGCCGGCGCTGGTCGAGGGCCGGGGCGACATCGCGGCGGCGAACCTCACGATCACGCCGGAGCGCTCCAGGACGGTCGACTTCGCCCGGCCGGTCCTGCGCGGCGTGCGCGAAGTGGTCGTCACCGGCGCGCGAGCGCCGGCGGTCGCCTCGGTGGACGGGCTCGCGGGGCGCACGGTGTTCGTGCGCAGGTCGAGCAGCTATCACGAGAGCCTGCTCGCGTTGAACGCGCGGCTGAGGGCGGCCGGCAAGCGGCCGGTGCGGATCAAGCCGGCGCCCGAGCAGCTCGAGGACGAGGACCTGCTCGAGATGGCGAACGCGGGCCTGGTCGACACGCTGATCGTGGACAGCCACAAGGCCGCGTTCTGGGCGCAGATCTTCGAGTCGATCAAGGTGCACGAGGACGTCGCGGTGCGCACCGGCGGCGACATCGCCTGGGCGCTGCGCAAGGGCAGCCCGAAGCTGAGGGCGTCGCTCGATGCGTTCGCGCGCGGCCACGGCCAGGGCACCGAGTTCGGCAACGTCACGTTCCGCCGCTACCTGCAGAGCACCAGCCACCTCCAGGACGCGACCTCCGAGGCGGAGCTGCGCAAGTTCCGCACGCTGGTCGAGCTGTTCCGGAAGTACGCCGACCGGTACGGCTTCGACTGGCTGATGCTCGCCGCGCTCGGCTACCAGGAGTCGCGCCTCGACCAGAGTGTGCGCAGCCCCGCGGGTGCGATCGGCGTGATGCAGCTGATGCCCGACACCGGACGGGCGATGCGGGTCGGCGACATCCGGCGCCTCGAGCCGAACATCCATGCCGGTGTGAAGTACGTGCGGCACCTGCTCGACACGTACCTCGACGACGCCGGTCTCGACCCGCTCAACCGGCACCTCCTCGCCTTCGCCGCGTACAACGTCGGCCCCGGTCGTCTCGGTCAGCTGCGCGACGAGGCACGGCGGCGCGGGCTCGACCGCGACGTGTGGTTCGACAACGTCGAGCGGGTGGCGGCGCGCGTCGTCGGACAGGAGCCGGTGCGCTACGTGAGCAACATCTACAAGTACTACGTGGCGTACGCGCTCGTGCTCGAGCGCTCGGCGGAACGGGAAGCGGCGCGCAGGCGCGTCCGCTAGGACGCAGGCAGCTGCCGACGCCCGTGCGCGCGGCGACGGGCGCCTACGCCGCCCCGCCGGCGAGGAACGCCGCGACCCACCGGCCGACGACCGCGGCGTCGGTGGGCTCGGCAAGGCTGTCGAGCGCGGCGCGGGCGCGCGCGGCGCCGATGTCGGCCGAGCGCAGGCGGATCAGCGCCGCGCCGTAGGGCACCGTGAACTCGGGATGGCCCTCGATGCCGAGCATGGACGCGCCGACGCGGCACATCGCCACCTCGCAGTGCGCGCTCCGCGCGAGCGCGACGCCGTCGGCGGGCAGGCGCGTCACCTGGTCCTTGTGAATGTACTGCAGCCGGCATTTCCCGAGCGCCGGCCGCATCCAGGGCTCGGTCCGGTGGACGCCCATCTCGTGGACGCCCGCGCCCCGCGCGACCTCGCCGCCGAGCGCGTGCGCGAGCATCTGGTGCCCGAAGCACACGCCGACGTACGGACGGCGCCCGCGGTGCAGCCGCCGCAGGAAATCGGCGAGCGGCCCGATCCAATCGAGACGATCGTAGACCGAGTGCTTCGATCCGGTGCAAACATACGCGTCGCAGGCCTGCGGGGCGTCCGGAAGGTCACCGTGACAGGCGTCGAAGTAGGTGAACCGCAGTCGCGGCGCGTGCGGGCCGAGCAGCGCGGCGAACATCTCCCGGTAGCCCGCGGGGGCGTCCGGAACGCGCCCCTCCACGTGGTCGCACTCGAGGAGGCCGATGTGCATGGCGTGCAGTTGGACCCCCTGCGGTTGCCGGGGTTCGCGGCGCACCCCGGAGGTCCGTCCCGGAGGAATCGGCCCTGACCGTGCCCCCGCCGCCGTGACCGCCGTGGCCGCGCAGCCCGGATCCCGCGACTTCGGCGGGCGGATCTATCCGGAAATCGCATCTATGTTGCAGTGCCGCGCATCAAAGACGGGCGTGCTGCTATGCTGCTCGAATGGCGCCACTGTTCGCTCACAAACCGATGCTCCGCAGCCAGGACGTCGAGGAGACCCGTGCGTTCCTCGGCTGCAAGGGAATCGACCTCGAGCTGCCGTCCACGCGGACCTCGCTCGACTTCAGCATCGGCGGCGCGTATCTGTCCGGGCTGTGGTTGGGGTACGTCAGGTACGGCGCGCCGGCCAAGGTGGCGTTCTCGCCGCGTTCCAGCGTCTGGCGGAGCTGCGATCCGGCCGCCGCGACCGGGGCGACCGGGAATGGCGCCGCCTCGTGCGGCGTGCACTGGATCCAGCTGCCGTTGCACGGCGCGCTCGAGGCATCGGTCGCCGGACGCGTGCTCGACTGCGGGACGCGGTGCGGCGTCGTCGTCTCGCCCGCCGACAGGGCGATCCTGCGCAGCGAGGCCGACAGCGGGCGGCTCAGCGTCTCGATCCGCGAAGACGCGCTCGTGATGCATCTCGCCGGGCTGCTCGGCGACGCGCCGGCCGCGCCGCTGCGCTTCGACCCCGAGATGGCCATCGACGGCGGGGCCGGACAGCGTCTCTACGCGATCCTGCGCTGGGCGGCGTCCGAGCTCGATGCCGGGGGAATGCTCGCCGATCCGCGGGTCGCCGGCGAGTTCGAGCGCTTCGTGATGTCGTGGCTGCTCGCCTCGCAGCCGAGCAACTACTCGCAGGCGCTGCGCAAGCGCGACCGCCCGGTCGCGCCCCGGGACGTGAAGCGCGCGATCGACTACATCCACGCGAACCTCGCGGAGCCGATCACGCTCGCCTGCCTGGTGAGAGCGTCGGGCGTCGCCGGCCGCACGCTGCTCAAGCACTTCCGCGAGGTTCACGGCGTCTCGCCGATGCGCTTCGTGCGCAACCTGCGCCTGCAGCGCGTGCGCGAGGAGCTCGCCGCCGGGAAGGTCGACCGCGTCGTCACGTCGGCGATGCGCTGGGGCTTCAGTCACCCCGGGCGGTTCGCGGCCGACTACCGCCGCCGCTACGGGGAGAGCCCGTCCGCGACGCTCGCGAACGGGCACGCCCGCAAGTAGCAGGCCCCGCCCGCTATCTCACCTGCAGCTTGAACGCGGTCGCGGTCCGGGCGACCGGGTCGAACTGCGAGCGCACGGCGTGATTGACGTGCCGGCCGTAGACGTGGATCGAGAGCGTCATCGCGTCCGACTCGTTCACGACCGCGTGGATCGCACCCGCCCTGAGCGCGAGCACGTCGCCCGGGCCGAACCGCTTCTCTCCGGTCTGCCGCAGCTCGGCGTATCCCGGACGCGAGCGGTCGTCGACGCGCTCCCAGAACACGTTCTTCTCGACGCCCTCGACGCCGGCCACCACCGCCCACGTGCCGTGGTCGTGCGGCGGCGTGCCGCGACCGGGGAGCCAGTTCACCGCCAGCACCGCGAGCGTGTGGTCGGGCTCCTCGTGCAGCAGCGTCACGCCGAACCCCTGCACCGGATCGGCGGCGAGGTGTCGCGGCTCGAGCCAGCGCCGCTGCAGCGCGAACTCGCGCGCGAGCGGCCGGAGGCGGGCGAGGATCTCGCGCTCGTCGTCCGCCGCGCCGGCGATGCGGCGCAGGTCGGCGACGAAGCGCGCGAGGTCGTAGCTGTCCCGTTGCATGTGCCGTCCCTCCGCGCACGGCTACCGCGGCTGCGGAACGATGCGCAGGTACGGCCGCGGCGCCCGCCATCCGCCGGGGAAGCGCTGCCTCGCCTCGTCGTCGGGCACCGACGCGAGGATGATCACGTCCTCGCCCTGCTTCCAGTTCACCGGCGTTGCCACCTTGTGCTTCGCCGTGAGCTGGATCGAGTCGAGCAGGCGCAGCACCTCGTCGAAGTTGCGCCCGGTGCTCATCGGGTAGGTGAGCGTCGCCTTGATCCGCTTGTCGGGCCCGATCACGAAGACCGAGCGGATCGTCGCGTTGTCGGCGGCCGTGCGCGGCCCGCCGGTCGCGTTGGGATGGATCATGTCGTAGAGCTTCGCCACCGCGAGCTCCGGATCGCCGACCAGCGGGTAGTTGACCGCGCGCCCCTGTGTCTCCTCGATGTCCTTCGCCCAGCGGTCGTGGTCCGCGACCGGGTCGATGCTCAGGCCGAGCACCTTGCAGTTGCGGCCCTCGAACTCGTGCTTGAGCCGCGCCATGTAGCCGAGCTCGGTGGTGCAGACTGGGGTGAAGTCCTTGGGGTGCGAGAAGAGGATCGCCCAGCCGTCGCCGATCCACTCGTGGAAGCGGATGCGGCCCGCCGTGGTGTCCGCGGTGAAATCGGGGGCTTCGTCGCCGATGCGCAAAGACATGTGTAGTCTCCTGGAGTAGGTGTTTGCCGGCGGCGCCGGCGCCTGCCCGACCGGGCGGGCGCCGGCGCGACGCGCGGCGGCGACTGTATGACGGCGCGACCGGCGGCACTATCCGCATCCGGCCGCCGGCGTACGCGAAGCGCAGGTTTCGGTGCGCGGCGCGCGCCCCGGACCGGCGCGGTTACACGGCGGATACAAACCGGCAACCAAGTCGGTCTGGATGCCGCGTGCGGCATTGCCTACGATCGGGTCCCCGACCAGGAGACCCGGACATGCACCAGGACGCACGCGGCCACGCGGTCGCGCTCTCCAACCCCGCGGCGCTCGACGCCTACGAGCGCGCTCTCTATGCCTTGCAGACCTATCGCGGCGATCCGCTGGCGCCGCTCGACGAAGCGATCGGCCTGGACGCGGGCTTCGCCGCCTCGTACGCGACGAAGGCCCTGATCCTCGCGACGTTCTTCGAGCGACGCTTCATGCGCGATGCGCTTGCCGCGCTCGACCAGGGCCGCGACGCGCTCGCCCGCGGGACGCAGCGCGAGCAGGCGCTCGCCGCGGCAGCGCGCCGCATCGCCGAGGGTGCGTGGCACGAGGGCGCGCGCATGCTCGACCGCATCCTGGCCGAGCACCCGCGCGACATCGTCGCGCTGCAGGCCGCGCACCTGATGGACTTCTACCGCGGCGACGCGCTCAACCTGCGCAACCGCGTCTCGCGCGTGCTGCCGTCCTGGAGCGCGTCGGTGCCGGGCTATGCCTACGTGCTCGGCATGCACGCGTTCGGCTTCGAGGAATGCAACCAGTACCCGGAGGCCGAGCGCGCCGGGCGCCGCGCCGTGGCGCTCTCCGAGGACGACGCCTGGGCGGTGCACGCGGTCGCGCACGTGATGGAGATGCAGGGCCGCATCGAGGAGGGCATCGACTGGTACCGCGAGACCCGCCACGTGTGGGCCGGCGGAGACAACGGCTTCGCCTTCCACAACGCCTGGCACGTCGCGCTCTTCCACATGGACCGCGCGGAATACGTCCCGGCGCTCGAGATCTTCGATGCGCGGCTGGCGGGCGGCGGCGAGATGGCGCTCGTGCGCGTCGACGCGACGGCGCTGCTGTGGCGCCTGCGGCTGGAGGGCGTCGACGTGTCGGCGCGCTTCGGCGCCGTGGCCGACGGCTGGGAGCGCGCGCTGGAGGACGAGAGCGGCTTCTACGCGTTCAACGACTTCCATGCTGCCATGGCGTTCGCCGCCGCCGGACGGCGCGAGGCCCTGACGCGGCTGCGCCTGGCGCTCGCTCGCGCCACGTCCCGCGCGGGCAGCAACGCGGAGATGACCCTGGCCGTGGGTCTCGGCGTGTGCGAGGCTGCGATCGATTTCTGCGAGGAGCGCTTCGCGGCCGCGGCGGAAAAGCTCGCCGGGGTGCGCGACGTCGCGAACCGCTTCGGCGGCAGCCACGCGCAGCGCGACCTCCTGACCCTCACCCTGATCGAGGCCGCGCGTCGCGCCGGCCTGCCGCGCCTTGCGCGCCACTACGCCGCCGAGCGCCTGGTGCACAAGCCGGCGAGCGCCTGGGGGCGGCGGCTCGTCGAGCGTATCGACGCGCCTCAGGCGCGCCGCGCCGCCTGAGGCCGCGGCCCGCACGCTTGGTGCGGGCGCGGATGCGGCTGCGCGGTGAACCGCGCAGCGCCGACCCACCCTGCGGGGCCGGCGCTTCCTCGGGGTGCTGCGCGAGCCATCGCCCGCGCCGGCGGGGCACGTCGCACCGGGCGGGTCATAATCCGCCTTGAACCTCTTGCCCGGCCGGCACGACTCAGCGAGCGGCATCCCCATGACGCGCTCGTGCGCGATTCTTGACCAAGCTCAGATGGTGGTCGGGGGAAGTGCTCTACCCTGGGATCGGTGGTCGCGCTTCGAGCGTCGAAGTGAGCAACCGCTATCTCAGAAAGGCTGAACATGAGCGACACTGTCACCGAAACCGGAAGCCGCGAGCGGCTCGCCGCCGACCTGAAATCGGTCATCACCGACGCCGAGGAACTCCTCAAGGCGACCGCCGGCCAGGCGAACGAGAAGGTCCAGGCCGCCCGCGCGCGCACCGAGGAGAGCCTGCGGCGTGCACGCGCCGAGCTCGAGAACGTCCAGGAGGCCGCGCTCGCCAAGGCGAAGGCCGCGGCCCAGGCGACCGACGAGTACGTGCACGCGAACCCGTGGAAGGCAGCCGGGCTCGCCGGCGCGATCGGCGTGATCGTCGGCATGCTGATCGCGCGGCGCTAGCGCGGCGCGCATGCCGACCGTGCCGCAGGCGCCGCACCTGCTCGCGTCGCTGAAGCGGCTCGCGTGCACGTTCCTCGCGATCCTGCAAACGCGCGTCGAGATCCTCGAGACGGAGCTGCAGGAGGAGCGCATCCGCCTCGCGCGGCTGGTCGCGCTTGCGGTGACGGTCGCCTTCCTCGTGAACGGCGCGCTCGTCCTCGGCGGCGCGTGGCTCGTGCTCGTCCTTTGGGAGCGCCACGGCGAAGCGACGATCGGCGTGCTCGCCGCGGCGCTCGTCGGCGCGGCGCTCGCGCTGGTGCTGATCGCCTGGCGCGCCCTGCGGACGCGGCCCAAGCCCTTCGCCACGACGATCGCGGAGCTGCGCAGGGACCGCGAGCAGCTCGCCGGCCGCTCCGGGAGCGAGCGCGCGGAGTAGCCCCGATGAACCGCCTCGACGCGCTGCATCGCCGGCGCGCCCGGCTCGTGGCGAAGTCCGCCGAGCAGCGCGACGCGTTCTCGCGCGGCTTCGACGCGCTCGAGCGACCGTTCGCGCTCGCCGACCGGGCGCTCGCGGCGGTGCGCTACCTGCGCGCGCATCCGGGACTCGTGCTGGCCGGGGTCCTGATCGTCGCGGCGCTTCGCCCGCGGCGCGCGCTCGCCTGGACGACCCGCGCGTACGCGGCCCGCCGCGCCTACCGCCTGGCGGCGAGCGGAATGCGGCGCTTGGTCGGCTGACGCGCCCGCGCCCGCCCGCGCGAGTCAGCGCTCCGACATCCGCGTCGGGCTCGAGCCCTGCGCCTCGGTCCAGCCGCCGCCGAGCGCCTTCATGAGGAGCCGGCGGCGCCGGCAGGGCGAGCAGGTCGGGGCCGGGCGTCGCCGGCGGGAGCGCGAGCCCGTGCCGCCCGGCGAGCGCGCCGAGCTGACGCTCGATGAGCGCGTGCGGTCTCGCGCTGCTGCACGAGCGCGTCGGAAGCGCGCCGTGCGCCTGGTGGACGTCGAGCTCGCCCGCCAGCCCCGCGTCGAGCCGCGCGTGAGCGATGGCGAGCGAATCGCGGCGCACGCGCAGCGTGTTGTCGAGCACCGCGAGCTGCAAGTCGAGCGCGCGCAGGGCGAAGTAGGACTGCGCCACTGCGCCGGCGAGCGTGAGGTCGACCACCGCCTGCGCGTAGCGGCCCCAGAAGTCGATCTCGAAGCTCGTCGAGGCGAGCAGCTGGATCTGCGTGCGCTCGAGCGGCGCGCTCGGCGGCGGCTAGATGCGCCGGCTGACGCGATTGCGGGTCGCGCCCGCGCCGCCGAGCACCTCGGGATAGAAGGCCGCGCCCGCCTCGCGCGCGAGCGCCTCGGCCTCCTGCACGCGCGCCGCGGCGAGGCGCACGTCGCTGTTCGCCGCGCGCGCGGCCGCCACCGGCTCGTCGAGCTTCGCGACGCTGAAGCTGCGCCAGCACTCGGCGGCCGGGCGCGGCGCGGCCTCGGCGCCGGCGCCCGGGTAGGCGGCGGGCAGCGGCACCGCCGGACGCTCGTAGTCCGGGCCGACGGTGCAGCCGGCGAGCAGGGCGAGGACGGCGAGGCGCCTCACGCCGGCGACTCCGCTTCCGCGCGCCGGTCCTTGCGCCGGCGCGCCACCAGCGTGAAGAAGAGCGGCACGAAGAGCGTGGCGATGAAGGTCGCGGCGAGCATGCCGCCCACCACGCCGGTGCCCATCGAGCGGCGCGCCCCGGCGCCGGCGCCGCTCGCGAGCATCAGCGGCAGCACGCCGAGCACGAACGCGAGCGAGGTCATGATGATCGGGCGGAAGCGCAGCCGCGCGGCGTGCAGTGCCGCCTCCATCGCGCTCTTGCCCTCGAGGAAGCCCTGTTGCGCGAACTCGATGATGAGGATCGCGTTCTTGCCCGAGAGCCCGATCAGCACGATGAGGCCGATCTGGAAGTAGATGTCGTTCTCCAGCCCGCGCAACCCGACGAAGCCTAGCGCGCCGAACACCGCGAAGGGCACGGCGAGCACCACGGCGAACGGCAGGAGCCAGCGCTCGTAGAGCGCGGCGAGGATCAGGAACACCATGACGATCGCCAGGCCGAAGGCGATTGCAGACTGGCGCCCGGTGCGCTTTTCCTGGAACGCCTGGCCGGCCCAGGCGATGTCGTAGCCCTCGGGCAGCGCGCGCGCGGCGACCTCCTCGACCGCCTGGATCGCCTCTCCCGAGGACACGCCCGACTGGCCGCTGCCGAGCACGCGCGCGGCGACGAAGCCGTTGAAGCGGTCGAGCTGCTCGGGGCCGATGACGTTCGCGGTGGTGATCAGCGCCTTGAGCGGGATCATCTCGCCAGAGGACGCCGAGCGCACGTAGACCGCGCCGAGGTCCTCGGGGCGCACGCGGTAGGGCGCGTCGGCCTGCATCTGCACGCGGAAGGTGCGGCCGAACTTGTTGAAGTCGTTCACGTAGAGCACGCCCATCGTGCTCTGCAGCGCGTCGAAGACGTCGGGCACCGGCACCCCGAGGGAAAGCGCCTTCTCGCGGTCCACCTCGACTTGCAGCTGCGGCGAAATCGGACGGAAGAACGAGGCGATGCCGGTGAGCCGCGGGTGCGCGCGCAGCGCGTCCTGGAACGCCTGCATGGTCTGGTAGAGCTTGTACGGGTCGGCATCGCCGCGGGCCTCCACCCACACCTCGAAGCCGCCCGCCGTACCGAGGCCGCGGATCGGCGCGGGATTGAAGATGCGCACCACGCCGTCGCGCAGCTGCGAGACCTTGGCGGTCAAGTCGCGCACGATGTCCGGCGCGGGCGCGTCGGGCCGCTCGCCCCACTCCCTCAGCGGCAGGAACATGGTGGCGGCGTTGGTCTTGTTGCCGCCACCCAGGAAGTCGAAGCCGTTGATCGCGAACACGTCCTGGACGCCGGGGTGCTGCTCCGCGATGCGGCTCACCTCCGCGGAGAGCCGCCGCGTGCGCTCGAGCGTCGCGCCGTCGGGCAGCTGGACGTGGCCGTAGAGGTAGCCCTGGTCCTCGGCGGGCACGAAGCTCGCCGGGATCTTCACGAACATCCAGACGCACGCACCGACCAGGACGAGGAAGGCGAGCCCGGCGGTGAAGCGGTGCCTCAGCAAGTAGGCGACGCCGTCGAGGAAGCGGCGCGTGAACCAGGCGAAGCCGACGTTGAAGGGGCGGAAGAGGCGCGACCCGTGGTCGCCCGGCCGCATCAGGATCGCGCACAAGGCGGGCGTGAGCGTGAGCGCCATCAGCCCCGAGATCACTACCGCGATCGCGAGCGTCACCGCGAACTGGCGGTACAGCGCTCCGGCGATGCCGCCCAGGAACGCCACCGGCACGAACACCGCGCACAGCACCAGCACGATGGCGATGACCGCGCCGGAAACCTCGTCCATCGCCTCGAGCGCCGCCTCGAACGGGCGCATCCTCTCCTCGCGCATGAGGCGCTCGACGTTCTCCATCACGACGATGGCGTCGTCCACCACGATGCCGATGGCGAGCACCAGCGCGAAGAGCGTCAGCGTGTTGATCGAGAAACCGGCGAGCCACAGCCCGGCGAAGGCGCCGATCAGCGACACCGGTACGGCGATCATCGGGATGAGCGTCGCGCGCCAGCTCTGCAGGAAGAGGAACACCACGCCGAGCACCAGCAGCCCCGCCTCGAAGATGGTTTTGTTCACCTCGTGGATCGAGGCACGGACGAAGCGCGTGGTGTCGAACGGGATGCTGTACTCGACGCCCTCGGGGAAGCCCGCCGCGAGCTCGCGCATGCGGGTCTCGACCCGCTCGACCACCTCGAGGGCGTTGGCGCCGGGCTGCATGTACACGCCCATGCCGATGGTCGGCTGGCGGTTCAGCGTGTTGGCGGTGTCGTAGTTGAGCGCCCCGAGCTCGATGCGCGCGATGTCCTTCAGGCGCAGGATGCCGCCGCCCGGCACGGTGCGCACGACGATCTCGCCGAACTCCTCGGGCTCGACCAGCCGGCCGCGCGCCGTGACCGTGTAGGTGAGGCTCTGCCCCGGCGGCGCGGGCTCGGTGCCGATGCGCCCGGCCGCGTACTGCGCGTTCTGCGCGCGCAGCGCGTTCGCGACGTCGGTCGTGGTGACGCCGAGACGCGCCATCCTCTCCGGGTTTATCCAGACGCGCATCGAGTAGTCGCGCGCGCCGAAGACCGTGACGTCGCCCACGCCGGCGAGGCGCTTCAGCTCGTCGACGATGTTGAGCGAGGCGTAGTTGGACAGGAACAGCGTGTCGCGCCGCTCGGCGGGGGAGCGCAGCGCGACCACCAGCAGGATGTCGAAGGTGCGCTTCTGCACGATGACGCCGTTGCGCCGGACCTCGTCCGGCAGGCGCGGCAGCGCGCGCTGCACGCGGTTGTTGACGTTGAAGATCGCCTGGTCGACGTCGGTGCCGGGCTCGAAGACGGCGAGGATCGAGAGCGCGCCGTTGGACGACGAGCTCGAGTTGAAGTAGGACAGGTTCTCGACGCCGGAGAGCTGCTCCTCGATCGGCGCCGCCACCGTGCGCGACACGGTCTCCGCGCTCGCGCCGGGGTAGTTGGTGGTGATGATCACCATGGGGGGCGCGACCTCGGGGAACTGCGCGACCGGCAGGATCTGCGAGGCGACCAGGCCCGCCAGCACGATGACGATCGCCACCACGCCGGCGAAGACGGGCCGATGGATGAAGAAGCGCGAAAGCATGGGTCGCCGCCCGCTAGCCGGCCTTGACGACCTTGACCGGCGTGCCCGGGCGCACGCGCGTGAGGTTGTCCACGATCACCGCCTCGCCCGGCTTCAGCCCCTCGAGCACCACCCAGTCGCCGCCGAGCCAGGCGCCGGCCCGGATCGGGCGCTGCACGGCCTTGCCGTCGGCGCCCGCGACGTAGACGAAGCGGCCGCTGCCGTCCTGCAGCACCGCGGCCTGCGGCACGACGATCGCCTCCTGCGTGCCGGCGATCACGCGCACGCGGACGTACTGGCCCGGCAGGAGCTCACCGCGCCGGTTGGGAAGCTCCGCGCGCATCTGCACCGTGCCGGTCCTCTCGTCCACCGTCGAGCTGGCGAAGTTGACCCGGCCGGGATCGGCATACTCGCGGCCGTCGGCGAGCTCGATCCTCACCGCGACGGCCTTCGCGTCGCTCGCGCGCAGCCGCGCATACTCGGCCTCGGAGAGCGCGAAGCGTACCCAGATCGGGTCGTTGCGCGTGATCGTGGTGAGCAGCGCGGAGTCCTTGTCCGGCTGCACGAGCGTGCCCACCGATTGCAGCGCGCGTCCGGTGACGCCGCCGATCGGCGCGCGCACCGTGGTGTAGGAGAGGCTCAGCTCCGACTCCCGCACGCGCGCCCGCGCGAGCTGCACCGCCGCGTTGCTCTGTTCGAGCGCGGTGGCGGCCTGGTCGGCGTTCTGCTGGCTGACGAACCGCTTCGCCACGAGGTCCTTCGCGCGCTCGTACTCCCGCCGCGCGAGCTTGTTGCGCGCGAGCTCCTGCTCGAGCGAGGCGCGGGACTGCTGCAGGTCGATCTCGAACGGCGCGCGCTCGATGCGGAAGAGCGGCGCGCCGGCCTTGACCGCATCGCCCTCGCGGTAGAGCTGCGCCTCGACGATGCCGGCGACGCGGGCGCGCACCTGCACGTCGCGCGAGCCTTCGGTGCGGCCGACCGCCTCGAAGGTCACCGGCACCTGTCGCGACGCGACCTCGATCGCGGCCACCGGCAGCGCCGCCGGCGCGCCCTTCGCCGCCTCGCCCTGCGCGCCGCCCTCGCTGCAGGCCGCGAGCGCGAGCGCCATGACGCCGGCCAGTATCGTCCACGCTCTCACGGCGAGTAGGCCCTCAGGAAGCAGTCCACGATACGCGCCGCGCGCTCCGCCTCGGCGCCGCGCGGCGCCATGCCGAAGAGCCGCTTGACGCGGTCCACGCCGACCAGCATGCCGAGAAACATCTCGGCCGCGACCTCGGCGTCGTCCGGCCGCAGCTCGCCGCGCGCCATCGCCGCGCGCAGGTAGGCCGCGAGATGCTCGGTCAGACGGCCGGCGCTCTCCGCGTACATCGTGCGCGCGAGCCGCCGGAAGCGCGGCACCTCGGGCACCAGCGTGCGGAACGCGGCGATGCCCTGCGCGCCGAGCGCGCGCGCGCGGTAGGCGAGCGCGAAGCGCGTGAGCGCGGTGCGCAGGTCGCCGCCCTCGAGCTCGACCAGCACGCCCTTCGCCAGCTCGCGCGCCACCTCGGTGAACAGGCGGTCCTTGCTCGGGAAGTGGTGGTAGACGGTCTGCTTGGCGACGCCGGCGCGCCGCGCGATGGCGTCGACGCTCGTGCGGTAGCCCTGGTGCAGGAACGACTGGCTCGCCGCGCGCAGGACGCGCGCGCGGCTCTCGACCGGCAGGCTCAAGCGGGCCTCCGAGTAGACTGGACCGTCTAGTCTAGCAGACGCCCGCGGCGCGGTGCGCGCGACCGCGGCGACGCGCTCGACCTGCGCAACCGCGTCTCGCGCGTGCCGCCGGCCTGGAGCGCACCGGCGCCCGGCTACGCCTGCGTGCCCGGCGTTGCACGCGTTCGGCCCCGGCAGCGAGCATGCGCGCGCCGCCCGCGGCGAGCGCGCGTCGTCGGCCGGCATTACAGGCGACGTTGCGCGCCGCTCGGCGTAACCGCCAACTCCTTGATTTCGCGCGATTGTGGGGAGCCTTGCGCGGTTGTTGCGGCACGAAACGCCCCTTAAACAGTGATCAGAGGAGATGCCGCATGAGGTCGTGCATCGCACTATTGGTCTCGCTGCTCGCATCGGCGCAGGTCTCGGCGGCGGTCGTCTTTCTCGACTTCGACACCCCGGCCACCGGCTCGGGGATCATCGCCGCGCCGCTCGTCACGCCCTACGGGACGATCACGGCGACCGACGCCGAGCTCGTCGGTTTCGATTCCGACCCCGATTTCAACGCGGCCGGCGCCGCGGGAAACAAGATCGACATCGCGCAGTTCGGCACGCCAGCAATGCTGTCCTTCGATTTCGCCGTCGACGCCATCACCCTGATCTACGGCGGCAACGACGGCGACATCACCATTCAGGCGCTGGACGCGGCGAGCGCCGTTGTCGATTCGTTCTTTCAGGCCGACACGGGCGATGGGCAACCCGCCGGGCCCATCGTGCTGAGCGGCGCCGGCATCCGCGCGCTCTCCTGGTTCGACACGGATGGCAATTTCGCGGGGCTCGACAACATCTCGCTCACGGTGGCGGCGGTCCCCGAACCGGCGACGATCGCGTTGCTCGGGTTGGCCCTCTTCGCGCTGGGCGCTTCGCGCCGCCGGACGAGCTGACCGCGCGCGCCGGCGCCGCCGAGCGGCGGACTGACCCGCGCGTCACCCGCCTGTCGGCGCGCGGCGCCGCGCCTCACCGTCGATCGAGCACGGCGCGGATCTTCGCGAGCAGCCGCTCGAGGTCGATCGGCTTGATGTCGAAGTCGTCGCAGCCGGCCGCG
>JAHDYJ010000145.1 GCA_023383795.1 Burkholderiales bacterium
CCTACGGCGGCGCCTACGACGTCATGAGCTCGAAGCACCTGCGCGGCGACGTGAACTTCGCCTGGCCGTCGGCCGAGATCGCGGTGATGGGGCCGAAGGGTGCGGTCGAGATCATCTTCCGCAGGGAGGCGGGCGACCCGCAGAAGATCGCCGAGCGCACCGAGGAGTACCGGCGGAAGTTCGCCAACCCGTTCATCGCCGGCCACCGCGGCTACATCGACGACGTGATCCAGCCGCACGAGACGCGCAAGCGCATCTGCCGCTCGCTGAAGGTGCTGCGCGACAAGCGGCTCGAGAACCCGTGGCGCAAGCACGGCAACATGCCGTTGTGAGCCCCTGCGCGGCAGCCACGGAGGCGGGGCGAGCCGGCGCGCGGCGCGGGCCTGGGGCGGGCCGCGAAGCGGGACCCGTAGGCGGGCGTTTGCGGCCGCCGGCGCGGGCCGGGCGCAGCCGCTCACGCTCGGAGGGGACAGGCCCCAGACACAACCCTGGCAGACGACGATGTTCAAGAAGATCCTGATCGCGAACCGCGGCGAGATCGCCTGCCGCGTGATCAAGACCGCGCGGCGGATGGGCATCGCGACGGTCGCGGTGTACTCCGAGGCCGACCGCGACGCGCGCCACGTCACGCTCGCCGACGAGGCGGTGCCGATCGGGCCGCCGCCGTCGGCGCAGAGCTATCTCGTGGTCGAGCGCATCCTGGACGCGTGCCGCGCGACCGGCGCCGAGGCGGTGCACCCGGGCTACGGCTTCCTGTCGGAGAACCCGGCGTTCTGCCGTGCGCTCGAGGAGGCCGGCATCGCCTTCATCGGCCCGAAGGCGCACGCGATCGAGCGCATGGGCGACAAGATCGCCTCCAAGCTGCTCGCCGAGGGCGCCGGCGTCAATACGATCCCGGGCTACACCGACGTCATCCGCGACGCGGAGCAGGCGGTGGCGATCGCGCGCGGGATCGGCTATCCGGTGATGATCAAGGCCTCGGCCGGCGGCGGCGGCAAGGGCCTGCGCGTCGCGCGCGGCGACGCCGAGACGCGCGACGGGTTCCAGAGCTGCCGCACCGAGGCGAAGAACGCCTTCGGCGACGACCGGGTGTTCATCGAGAGGTTCATCGAGGAGCCGCGGCACATCGAGATCCAGGTGCTCGGCGACGCGCACGGCAACGCAGTCTACCTGTGGGAACGGGAGTGCTCGATCCAGCGCCGGCACCAGAAGGTGATCGAGGAGGCGCCGTCGCCGTTCCTCGACGCGGCGACCCGCAAGGCGATGGGCGAGCAGGCGGTCGCGCTCGCGAAAGCGGTGCAGTACCAGTCGGCGGGGACCGTCGAGTTCGTGGTCGACGCGCAGCGCAACTTCTACTTCCTCGAGATGAACACGCGGCTGCAGGTCGAGCACCCGGTCACCGAGATGATCACCGGCCTCGACCTCGTCGAGCAGATGATCCGCGTCGCCGCGGGCGAGCGGCTCGCGTTCGGCCAGCGCGACCTCAGGCTCGATGGCTGGGCGATCGAGGCCCGCATCAATGCCGAGGATCCGTTCCGCAACTTCCTGCCCTCGACCGGGCGGCTGGTGCGCTACCTGCCGCCGGCGGAGGTGCCGGGCGCGGTGCGCGTCGACACCGGCGTGTACGAGGGCGGCGAGGTGTCGATGTTCTACGACTCGATGATCGCCAAGCTCATCGTGCACGGCGACACGCGCGAGCAGGCGCTCGAGCGCATGCGCGAGGCGCTGAACGCGTTCTACATCCGCGGCGTGTCGCACAACATCCCGTTCGTGGCCGCGGTGCTGCAGCACCCGCGCTTCGTCTCCGGCCGGTTCCACACCGGGTTCATCGCCGAGGAGTACCCGGCCGGGTTCAACCCCGCCGATGCGCCGCACGACGACCCCGCGTTCCTCGCCGTGATCGGGGCGTTCGCGCGGCGGCGCTACATCGACCGGGCGGTGCGGATCAGCGGGCAGATGCCGGGCCACGGACGCAAGGTCGACGCGCAGTGGGTCGTGCTGATCGGGGCGGAGCAGTATCCGGTCGCGGTCGAGCCGATCGACGGCGGGTACCGGATCACGCACAAGGGCACGGCCCACGAGGTGCGCTCGGCCTGGAAGCTGGGCGAGCCGCTTTTCCACGGGACCTGCAACGGCCGGCCCTTCGTCCTGCAGCTCGAGCGCCGGGGGCTGCGCTATCGGATCGTCCACTGGGGCACGCAGGTGGACGCGATGGTGATGACCGCCCGCGGCGCCGAGCTCCTGGCCCTGATGCCCGACAAGCCGCCGCCGGACCTCTCGAAGTACCTGCTGTCGCCGATGCCGGGCCTGCTGACCGAGGTCGCGGTGCAGCCCGGCCAGGAGGTGAAGGCCGGCGAGCGCCTGGCCGCGATCGAGGCGATGAAGATGGAAAACGTGCTGAAGGCCGAGCGCGACTGCGTGGTCGCCGCCGTGCTCGCCCGCCAGGGCGAGAGCGTGGCGGTGGATCAGCCCATCCTGGAATTCGCGTGAGGGTGAACAGTGAACGGTTCACCACCCAGCGCCGCAATCACCTCGGGCGGCGCCTGCACGAGCTCGATCAGCACGCCCTCGCCGCCGATCGGGAACTCGTCGTTCCCCCTCGGGTGGATGAAGCAGATGTC
Organism: Burkholderiales bacterium; assembly: GCA_023383795.1. Lineage (GTDB taxonomy): Bacteria > Pseudomonadota > Gammaproteobacteria > Burkholderiales > SG8-39 > JAABRB01. The sequence continues at coordinate 2,622 of JAHDYJ010000145.1, forward strand.
GTGGCCGGAGCCGCCCTTGCGGATGCCGCCCGGCGCGAACCGCACGCCCTGCGCCTGCAGCCAGTCATAGGCGGCGCGCAGATCGTCGACCCAGAGCCCGACGTGGTTGAGCGGCGGCTCGTGCACCGCGGGCTTGCGCGCCGGATCCAGCGGCTGCATCAGGTCCACCTCGCATGCGAGCGGCCCGGTGCCGATCGACGCGATGTCCTCGTCGACGTTCTCGCGCTCGCTGCGGTAGGTCCCCGTCACGCGCAAGCCGAGGGTGTCGATCCACAGGCGCGCGAGTCGCCGCTTGTCGAGAGCGCCGACGGCGAACTGCTGGACGCCGAGAATGCGGAAGGGTCTTGCCGTCATGCGGACGCTCCCGGGGCGAGGGCCCGGAACGGCGCAAGTCTAATGCAACGGGGGAGAGGAGGAGGTGCCGGGCTCCGGCAGAGCGCCGGAGGCGCGGCGACCGGCGCGATGGTCCGCCGGTCCGCCCGCGGGTGTCGCCTGCGCAACACCCGTCGGGGATTCAGCGGCTACCAGGCGAGGTAGGCTTCGCCGTAGTGGTAGCCGATCTGCACGCCGAGCGCGTAGTCGTCGGTCCCGGCGAGCAGCTCCGGCGCGGGAACGCGCCGACGGGCCCGTGCGCTCTCGCCCGCGAGAAACCCGGCCGCGAAATCGAAGGTCCAGCCGGTCTTCTCGGCCAGGTTCACGGCTTCGTTCTTCATCAGGGTCAGCATGGCGATCCTCCTTGGCAGTTCACGCCCTAGAAGGAGCAACCGGCATGCCAGCCGGCCCGCCCGGGACGGCCACGCAGCGGGCGGATTTCACGCCGCCGCGGTCTGCGGCCGCGCGTTCCGCGACTGCGTCACGGCCGCCGGGCGCATGGAATAAAAGAAGGGCCGGGCGCATACCGCCGCCACGGCCCCACGCGGAGAGACGGTTGGTCAAGCGGTCACCGGCCGCCGCTCGAACGAGCTCACCATGCTGTTCATGGCGCTCTCGACCAGCGGGCTGTCGGAGATGAGCTCGGCGCGGCCGCGGCGGAACGCCTCGGCGAGCGCCTTAGGCTCGAACGCGAGCGCGCGCGCCCCGTTCGGGTTGCTGAAGAGGTAGATGCCCTTGAGCGGGCTGATCCACGTCAGCTTCGCCCGGATGGTCGCGCCGTCCTGCTGCAGGAACTGGACCCACATCCCGCGCACCAGGCTCGAAACGACGTTGTCCCACTTGCGCCGCGGGTCCTCGTCGTCGAGCCGGTCCGGACCCTGGATCTTGATCTCCTCGATCAGGACGTCGCCCTGGTTGACGCGCGTGGCGACGAGCTTCGGCGCGTCGGCGTTCGCCGCATCCCCGTCCCACAGGTCCTGGGGCTCGGCGGGCTCCTCCGGCTCCGCCGGCGCGGGGCCGACCACCTCGAGCTTCGGCCGCGGGGCCGGCGCGTGCGTGCCGAGCCCGGACTTCACCGCCTGCGCGTGGCAGCGGACGAGCTCGGCGAAGAAGCGGTTGCGCGACTCGGGCGCGAGCGCAATCAGGTCCATCCCGGCGTGCAGGCGCCTCAGCAGCGCCGGCAGCAGGCCGACGAGCTTCTTGCGTTCCTCGGCGTTCTCCTTCGGCGTGACGCTCCAGATGAGGTCGTCCATCGTGGCGAGCGTGAGCGCCCAGTGCTCGCTGCCCTCGCCGTGCGCGGCGTAGCTCACGACGAGCGCCTTCTCCCAGCTCTGCTGCAGGAAAACGCCCACCGGCTCGGGCATCTCGCGCGTCTCGATGCGCCGCTGCACCTCGTCGCGGGCGACCACCCGCGCGATCTCGAGGCGCTCGCGCTCGTGCACCACCTTGGCCGACTGCTCCGAGAAGGAATGCAGCCGCTGCTCCTCCTCGGCGAGGAACGACTCCAGCTCGGCGACCATGCCGTCGAACACGGCGACATCGCTGTCGAACCCGGCGACGACGCGCTGGACGATGCTCTCGATCTTGGCGTAGAGCGGATCGGTCTCGTCGGCGGCCCCGGTCCAGCCCACCGCGGAGGCGGCCAGCGAGTCGAGCAGCCGGCGGGCGGGATGGGTCTTCGCCGAGAAGAACTTCTTGTCGAGGATCGCGACCTTCAGGATCGGGATCTGCAGCCGCCCGAGCAGCGCCTTGATGGCGTCGGGGATGCGCTTGTCGTCGAAGACGTAGTCGAAGAGCATCGCGACGATGTCGATCGTCATCGCGTCGACCTGGCCGAAACCCTCGGTGACGCTCGTGCCCTTGATGTCGCGCAGGACGTTCGCCTTGCCCGACAGCAGCATCGCGGGGTCGAACGATCGCGCCGCGGCGCCGAGCGCCTCGACGCTGCCGCGCTGGAGCTGCGTGAGCCCCTGCAGCGCGGCGGCGCTGATCTGCGGCGCCGCGACCGGCCATTGCATGCCCGGCGCCGGCGCGCCCGCGGCCGCCGGCGCACCCGCGGCGACGCCGCCGACGAGTTGCTGCAGCAGCGCGAACCAGTCCTTCGCGTCCCCGGCAGGGACCGCGGGCGCCCTGCCGTCGGGGGTTGCCGGCCGTGCCGCATTCGACGAGTGCTGCGTGCGCCGCGCGCCGAGCCGGATCTGCGGCAGCACGTTGCGCTGGATCAGGAGGTCGTTCAGGTCCGCGTAGATCGTCTCGACCTCGTCGATCAGGTACTGCTCGATCAGCTTGACGACGGTCGGCTTGGACTTGCGTCCGAGCTTGAACTCGGCGAGGGCGGTCTTGATGGCCGCGCCGATCGTCTCCGGCCCGAGCGGGTTGTCGACGTCCTCGAGCTGCGGGTTCTGCAGCACCACCGCCATGCGCCGCGTGAGCGCGTAGAGCGCGTCCTTGTTGACGTCGCGGAGCTTGGCGACCAGGTTGCCGACCGCGATGTTGTCCTCCAGCACGCCGTCCTCGACGAGCGAGAGCTCCATCAGGTCGGCGGGCGCGCCGGGAGCGGCCGGCCGCCGGGCGCCGTCGCGCCGCGCCCTGGCGTTGAACTGGTTGACGAACTCGCTCTCGAGCTTCGAGCAGAACGCGGGCATCTTCACGCGGGCGTCGTCGCGCGCCTCGAAGTACTGGTTGCGGGTCTCGCGGTCGGTGGAGTTGTATGCGAGCTCGAAGAGGTCCTGCTCGACCTTGCCGACGATCGCGCGCATCGCGGTCGAGAGCCGGGAGACGGCGAGCTCGCGGCATTCGCGCGCGACGGCGAACGGGTCGCCGGACCCCGCGGGGCGGGCGGGCTTGTCGTGGCTGCCCAGCGCGACCACGTTCGACGGCAATTTCGTCGCCATCTTCCTTCCTCCTGGCGGGACCCGCCCGCCGTTGCCTGCGGCTGCCTCGCAGCCTGGTCCGGCGCGTGCGCAACACGCCGGCGCCGACGCGCCGTCACCGGCGGTGGACGGAAGGAATCCTGGCTCGGGATCGGGGCTGACGGAGCGGTGCTCGCGCACCCGGCTCGCGTCGGTCTGGCAATCCCGCTGTCGTAGGACCTTCCGGGTCCGGTAGACCGGTGATTTTGCGTCCCCACCTTTCGGTGGGTTTGCCCTTTACAGACCCGCCTGCGCCATACGGAGCGCAGGCCGCGTGCAGTAAAGATTTCTATTCGCTATGACAGTAGCATCGGGGCGGGCGCGGCGCAACCGGGCCGCCCGGTCGCGCGGGGGGTTCTTGCGCCGCGGCGTGAAAAAATGGTCAACAGTGTCGGAACGCCGTCGCACGCCGCGCACCGGCCCGCGTGGCCGGGGCTCACTTCAGGATGCGGAAGAGGTTGTTGAAGTCGTCGGTCCACAGCGGCGCGCGCGAATCCGCCGCCAGCTCGCGCGCGCCCGGCGCCTGCGCGAGCGCCGCGAGCGGCGCATGCGACCGCGCGATCGCGACCCAGTCGCTGCGCGACGCGCGCGGATCGTCGTCGGCCGCGCCCGCATCGCTCACCAGAACCGCCTGCAGGCCCTTCTCGGCGGCGAGCCGCGCGATCACCGGCGGCAGATCGAGGTAGCGGTTCGTGGCGTGGATCAGCAGCAGGCCGTCGGGCCCGAGATGGCGCAGATAGATCCCGAGCGCCTCGCTGGTGAGCAGGTGCGCCGGGATCGCGTCGCCGGCGAACGCGTCGATCGCGAGCAGATCGAACGACTGCGGCGGCTCGCGCTCCAGACTCAGGCGAGCGTCGCCGACGACGATCTCGACGTCGGCCGGGGTATCGCGCAGGAACGTGAAGTAGTCGCGCGCGACCGCCACCACTTCGGGATCGAGCTCGTAGAACCGCATCAGGTCGCCTGGGCGGCCGTACGCCGCGATCGTTCCGACGCCGAGTCCGACGATGCCGATCCTGCGGCCGGGGCGCTCGAACGCGGCGAGCGCGAGGCCGACGCCGCTGCGGCGCGAGTAGTACGTGCTCGGCTCGCCCATGCGCGACTCGGGGTCAAGGTACTGCCCGCCGTGCAGGATGGCGCCGTGCCGCAGCGAGCGCCACGGCGTTATGCCGCCGAAATCGCGCACCGTGATCGCGCCGAAGAAGTTGCGCGAAGCGTAGATCGCGCCGCGCGTGAAGCCGTCCATCTGCACGTGGCTGCCCCAGACGGCGACCGGCAGTGCGACGGCGTACAGCGCGGCGTAGGCGCGCGGCGGCCGCAGCGTGCGGGCGAGCGCCAGCGTCGCGCACGCGACCACCCCGAGCCCGGCCTCGAAGTGGCCGACCAGCGCGAGCGGCGCGACGATCCCGACGAGCGCGCCGCCGAGCGCGCCGCCGAGCGACACGACGAGGTAGTAGCCGGTGAGGTGGCTCGGATCCGGCCGCAACGCGGCGAGCTCGCCGTGGACGAACATGCACGCGACGAAGAGCCCGGCGAGGAAGACCGGCGCGACGATGTGCAGCTGCAGGCTGTCGAGCAGGAGCGCCATGCCGACGACGAGCGCGGCGAGCAGCGCGAGGAACAGTTCGCGGCGGTACCACCCGCGGGTGTCGAAGCACAGCACGAAGGAGAGCAGGTACAGCGAGAGCGGCGCCACCCACAGGAACGGCACCGAGGCGACGTTCTGCGACAGGTGGTTGGTCACCGCGACGAGCATGGCCGAGCCGATCGCGGCGTGCACCAGCCACTCCGCGCGCGTCGACCAGGTCGGCGTGGGGCCCGGCGCCGCGGGCGGGGCATCGGGCGGCGGCGCCCGCGTGCCGTGGCGCGCCAGCGCCGCGCAGAGCAGCGCGAACAGAACGTATCCGGCCGACCACGCCAGCGTCTGCGCGCGCACCGGAAGCCACGGCTCGATCACGAACGGATAGGCGAGCAGCGCCAGCACCGCCGCGAGGTTGGAGATGGCGAACAGCCGGTAGGGCGCCCCGGCCGGAAAGCCGCGCGCGAACCACGCCTGCGCGAGCGGGCTGGTCGCCGCGAGCAGGAAGTACGGCAGGCCGACCGTGGCCGCGAGCAGCCCGAGGATCAGCAGCGTCGGCGGCTCCTCGCCGGCGGGCTTCCAGGCCGCCGCCGGGACGATCGGCAGCACGGCCAGGCTCGCGGCGAGAAGCGCGGTGTGCAGCCAGCGCATCGCGCCCGCGGAGACCCAGCGGACCAGGCTGTCGGCGTAGGCGTAGCCGGCGAGCAGCGTGGACTGGAAGAACACCAGGCAGGTCGCCCACACCGCCGCCGATCCGCCGAACCACGGCAGGATCTGCTTGGCGATCAGCGGCTGCACCAGGAAGAGCAGGAACGCGCTCAGGAAGACGGTGACGGCGTAGACGCGCAGCATGACGGCGGACGGCCGGGAGCGCAGCCGCCGCCCGGAGCGGGGCGGATTCTAGCCCGGGTCGCGCATGGAGGACCAGGCGCGGAGACCGGGGCGAGGCGCCGGACGGGTGCGGCCGCGGACGCCGGTGTGGGATGTGCAGCATTCGGCCGCACTCCCGCACCGAGCCGCCCTGATACGATTGCGGGCGCTCGCGCCACTGCGGCGCGGGCGCCTGCCGCATGGACCGCACCGAACGCTTCTACAAGATCCACCAGCTGCTGACGCGCAAGGGCGTGGTGCGGGGCGACGAGATCCGCGAGGTGCTCGGCGTCTCGCGCGCGACGTTCAAGCGCGACCTCGAGTACCTGCGCGACCGGCTGCATGCGCCGATCGAGTGGGACCGCGAGCGGCACGGCTACCGCTATGTGGCGCCGGCCCCCGACACGCCGCGCTACGAGCTGCCGGGCATGTGGTTCAACGCCTCCGAGATCCGCGCGCTGCTCACGATGCGGCATCTGCTCGCGAATCTCCAGCCCGGGCTGCTCGAGCCGCACGTGAAGCCGCTGCTCGCCCGGCTGCGGGATCTGCTCGGCGCGAGCGAGCATTCGGCCGACGAGATCGAGCGCCGCATCCGCATCATCCATCTCGGCGCCCGCGCCGTGCAGCTGCCGCACTTCGAGGAGGTCGCGAACGCCGTGCTGAAGCGCCAGCGCCTGCACCTCGTCTACCGCGGCCGCGGGACCGGCGAGGTGACCGAGCGCGAGGTCTCGCCGCAGCGCCTGGTGCACTACCGCGAGAACTGGTACCTCGACGCCTGGTGCCACCTGCGCGAGGGCCTGCGCAGCTTCGCGGTCGACGCGATCGAGCGCGCGGCCATGCTCGACAAGCGCGCGAAGACGGTGGCCGACGGCGAGCTCGACGAAGTGCTCGCGAGCGGCTACGGCATCTTTTCCGGCCGCGCCACCGCGTGGGCGAAGCTGCGTTTCACGCCGGAGCGCTCGCGCTGGGTCGCGGCCGAGCAGTGGCACCCGCAGCAGAAGGGCCGCACCGACCCGGACGGCAGCTACGTGCTGGAGGTGCCGTACTCGGATCCGCGCGAGCTCACGATGGACATCCTGCGCCACGGCGCCGAGGTCGAGGTGCTCGCGCCCGCGGCGCTGCGGCAGGCCGTGCGGCGGCAGCTCGAGGCGGCCCTGGCGCGATACCGCGGGCGCTGACCCGGCACGCCACGGGCCGCCGCGGGCCAGGCGGGCTCGCGGGATGAGCCACCCGCCTGCGCAGACTCCGGGCTCCTGCCACCTCACGGAGCCGACATGCCAGACCCCGAGATCATCGACCTGAGCGCGATGATTCCGCTCCTCGTCCTCGTCGCCTGGGCGGTGCTGCGCAGATAGCGGCTGCCGCGCCGCGCACGGCCGGCGGCCGGTCCTGCGAGAATACCGGTCGCGCGCGCCGCGCCGCGCGCGACCGCACGTGCCGCAGGACTCGATGCCGACCCGGAACGAACGCCCGATGCAGCCCGCCGCGCGCCGCGTCGTGATCATGGGCGCGGCCGGCCGCGACTTCCACGACTTCAACGTCGTGTTCCGCGACGACCCGGCATACGAGGTGGTCGCGTTCACCGCGGCGCAGATCCCGTCGATCGCCGGGCGCCGCTATCCGCCGGCGCTCGCCGGCGCGCGCTATCCGCGGGGGATCCCGATCGTGCCCGAGGCGGAGCTCGCCCGGCTGATCGAGAGCGAGCGCGTGAACGAGGTGGTCTTCGCCTACAGCGACGTCTCGCACGAGTCGGTGATGCACAAGGCGTCGGTCGCGATCGCGTGCGGCGCCGACTTCCGTCTGCTCGGCGCGCGCGCCACCATGCTGCGCGCCGCGGTGCCGGTGGTGTCGGTGTGCGCGGTGCGCACCGGGTGCGGCAAGAGCCCGGCCACGCGCGCGATCGCGGCGCTGCTGCGCGGCGCCGGCCTGCGGGTCGCGGTGGTGCGCCATCCGATGCCCTACGGCGACCTCGCGGCGCAGGCGGTCCAGCGCTTCGCGAGCGCCGCCGATCTCGCCGCCGCCGAGTGCACGATCGAGGAGCGCGAGGAATACGAGCCGCACGTCGCCGCCGGCCAGGTCGTGTACGCCGGCGTGGACTATGCCCGCCTCTTGCGCCTGGTGGAGACCGAGGCGGACGTGATCGTGTGGGACGGCG
>JAHDYJ010000146.1 GCA_023383795.1 Burkholderiales bacterium
CGCGGCCTGCGCGGCGGCGCTGTCGCGCCGCATGCGCGAGATGCCGTAGCAGGCGAACCACGGCGAATGGCGGTGGCTGTGGTTCTCCACCGCGTGGCCGCGCGTCGCGATCTCGCGCACGAGCCGCGCGTGGCGGCGGGCGTGCTCGCCCACGACGAAGAAGCTCGCCTGCGCGCCCGCGCGGTCGAGCAGGTCGAGCACGCGCGGCGTGATCTCGGGATGCGGTCCGTCGTCGAAGGTGAGCGCGACCTCGCCGCGCGCGGCGGCCGGCGCCGGCAGCCGGAGCAGGAACGGCCCGAGCAGCCGGCTGCGCGGCGCGAACGCCGCCGCGGTGAGCACCGCGTGGTTCAGCGCCAGCGTGCCGGCGATCCACGGCCACGCGTGCGGCGAGTGCGCGAGCGCGGCCACCCCGCCGGCATGCACGAGCGCGGTGACGCCGAGCGCAGGCGTCGGCCACCAGGCGCACAGCGCAGGATGCGCGCGTGCGGCAACGGCATGCTGGGTGACGGCCATCGCGCTCGGTCCGGGTCGGTCGCTGCGCGATTCTACTTCCGGTCGGTCGCGACACGCGCGCCGGCCGGGCGCCGTCGGCGAAGGTAGACTCGCCCGATCGCGGGCTCGACGGGAGGAAAGCGCGGTGCAAGGCATCACCCGGCGCATCACGATCGCCGCGGTCGCGCTCGCCGGCGCGTGGACCGCCGCGAGCGGCGCGGTGGCGGCGGAGCGACCCTTGTGGGAGCTGGGCGCGGGCGCCGCGGCGCTGCGCCTGCCCGACTACCGCGGCTCGGACCAGTCGCGCGGCTATCTCTATCCGCTGCCCTACGTCCGCTATCGCGGCGAGCTCCTGAAGGTGGACGACCGGCGGGGGCTCGCCGCCCTGCTCCTGCTGCAGCGCGGCCGCGCCGAGCTCGACGTCTCGCTCAACGCGTCGCAGCCCGCGCCGAGCGACCGCAACGACGCGCGCCAGGGGATGCCCGACCTCGATCCGACGGTCGAGCTCGGACCGGTGCTGAAGCTCACGCTGTGGGAGAACGACGCGCGCTCGCGCGAGCTGTCGCTGCAGCTGCCGGTGCGCGCGGCGTTTGCGATCGACTTCCCGCACGCCCGCTACGCGGGCGTCGTGCTCAACCCGGTGCTCGACTACTTCATGCGCGACGTCGGCCCGGGCGGCGGCTGGCGCCTCGGGCTGCAGGCGGGCCCGGTGTTCGCCGACGCGCGCTACCACCGCTACTACTATCATGTGGATCCGGCGTTCGCGACCGCCGGGCGGCCGGCCTACGCCGCGAACGGCGGCTACGGCGGCATGCAGTTCACGGCGAGCCTGAGCAAGCGCTTCGGCTCGATCTGGGTCGGCGGCTTCGTGCGCGCGTACGCGCTGCACGGCGCGACCTTCGAGGACAGCCCGCTCGTGCGCCGGCGCAGCGCGCTGCTCGCGGGGATCGGCATCGCCTACGTGTTCGCCGAGTCGAGGACGCGCGTCGAAAGCGAGGATTAGCACCCTTCGCAAGGCCTCGCGCGGTCTTGCCCCGCCCGGGGGGATCGCGATGGGGCCGCCGGCCCCTTTCCGCGCGGATTCCAGGGCGCGTCCGGTGATCCGCGTTACGCCCGACGCGACACCGCTGTGCTAGGCTTTTCGACGGCTTTGACCGCGCAACGAGGATGACCCGCCCGCCGCCGCCCGACATCGTGCACGCACCGCATCCGACGCTTCCACGCTACTTCGCAAGCGAGGCCGAGCGCCGTCCGTGGGTGCGCGGCATCTTCGAGCGCACCGCCGGCGACTACACGCGCGTGGAGCGCATGATGGCGCTCGGCTCGGGCGCGCGCTACCGGCGCGAGGCGCTGGTGCGGGCCGGGCTCGCCCCGGGCATGCGGGTCGTCGACGTGGGCGTGGGCACGGGACTCGTCGCGCGCGAGGCGGCTGCGCTGCTCGGCGCGCCCGAGGCGGTCGTCGGCGTCGACCCCAGTCCCGCGATGCTCGAGAACGCGGTGCTGCCCGCCGGCGTGCGGCTGCTCGAAGGCAGCGCGGAGCGCATTCCGCTGCCCGACGCCTCCGTGGACTTCCTGAGCATGGGGTATGCGCTGCGCCATGTGTCGGACCTCGCGGTGGCGTTCCGCGAGTTCTTCCGCGTGCTGCAGCCGGGCGGCACCGTGCTGATCCTCGAGATCACGCGACCCGCCGGCCGGATCGGCCGTGCGCTCCTGAAAGGATACCTGCGCGGCGTCGTGCCGGCGCTGACCCGGCTCGTGGCCCACTCGGCCGACATGCCGGTGCTGATGCGCTACTACTGGGACACGATCGAGGCGTGCGTGCCGCCGGAGAGCGTGCTCGGCACGCTGGCGCACGCCGGCTTCGGCGACGTCCGCCGGTCGGTCGAGCTCGGCTTCCTCTCCGAGTACCGCGCGACCAAGCCACGCGCCTGCTGAGCGGCGGCAGCACGCAACGGGCGGCCGGATGCAAGCCTCGGCGACGCACCTCGTCCTCATACCCAGCTACAACACCGGCGCGAGGCTCGTCGAGACGGTGCGCGCCGCCCGCGCACAGTGGAACCCGGTGTGGGTCGTGATCGACGGCAGCACCGACGGCAGCGACGCGCCGCTCGGGGCACTCGCCGCGGCCGATCCGGGGCTGCGCGTGCTGACCCTGCCGCGCAACGGCGGCAAGGGCGCCGCGGTGCTGCACGGTCTGCGGGCCGCCCTCGCGGCCGGATTCACGCATGCGCTCACGATGGACGCCGACGGTCAGCATCCGGCCGCGCGCATTCCGGACCTGATGGCCGCCTCGCTCGCCACGCCCGACGCGATGATCCTCGGGCAGCCGGTCTTCGACGCGAGCGCGCCGAAGCTGCGCGTGCGCGGCCGCCGGCTCTCGAACTTCTTCGCCGACCTCGAGACGCTGTGGGCGGGCATCGGCGATTCGCTGTTCGGCTTCCGCCTGTACCCGATCGCGCCGCTCGTGCGCCAGATGGAGCGCTGCCGCTGGATGCGCGGGTTCGACTTCGACCCCGAGGCCGCGGTCCGCCTGGTCTGGGCCGGCGTCCGGCCGGTGCGGATCGCGACCGCGGTGCGCTACTTCCGGCCCGAAGAGGGCGGGGTGTCGCACTTCGACTACCTGCGCGACAACGCGCTCCTCGTCTGGATGCACGCGCGGCTCGTGCTCGGCGCCGTCGCGCGGCTGCCCTGGCTGCTCGCGCGGCGGCTGCCGGCGCAGCCGCGGCTATAATGGCCGCGACCGAAGCGCTTCGGACTGCATGACCGGGCAAGCGAATTCCGCACGCGCCTACGACGCGATCGTGATCGGCGGCGGACCGGCCGGCACGACCACGGGGGCGCTCCTTGCCGAGCGCGGCTGGCGGGTAGCGCTGCTCGAGCAGGATCGCCACCCGCGCTTCCACATCGGCGAGTCGCTGCTCCCGCGCAACAATCCGCTGTTCGCGCGCCTCGGCGTGCTCGACGAGGTCCGCGCCATCGGGGTGGTGAAGGCCGGCGCCGAGTTCCACTCGCGCGAGCACGGCCGCTCGACGACGTTCTACTTCGCCGACGCGCTCGACGCCTCCGAGCCGACCGCGTTCCAGGTGCACCGGGCCGACCTCGATCACATCCTGATCCGCAACGCCGAGCGCAAGGGCGTGGCGGTGTTCGAGGAGACCCGCGCGGTGCAGGTCGACCTGCCGGAGGCCGCCGGCGGGACCGTCACGGTCCGCACGACCGGGCCGGCGGGCGAGGGCGAGTGGCGCGCCCGGTTCCTGGTGGACGCTTCCGGCCGCGACGCGCTCCTCGCCACCCGCCTCGGCCTCAAGCGGGCCAACCGCCGCCACGCGAGTGCCGCGATCTTCGGGCACTACGCGAACGCCGAGCGCAGCACCGGCCGCGACGCCGGCAACATCGCGATCTACTGGTTCGAGCACGGCTGGTTCTGGTTCATACCGCTGCGGAACGGGATCACCAGCGTGGGCGCGGTGTGCTGGCCGGCGTACCTGAAGACCCGGCGCGGCTCGCTCGACGACTTCCTGGACGCGACGATCGCGCTCTCCCCGCCGCTCGCGGCGCGCCTCGCGCAAGCGCGACGGATCGCGCCGGCCACCGCGACCGGCAACTACAGCTACCAGGCCGGGCGGGCCCACGGCCCCGGCTACCTGATGGTCGGCGACGCCTTCGCGTTCGTCGACCCGGTGTTCTCCTCCGGCGTGTACCTGGCGATGGTCGGCGCGTTCGACGCCGCGGCGACGGTCGATCGCAGCCTGCGCGCACCGGCCGCGGCCGCGCGCGCGTCGCGCGCGTACGAACGGCGCGCGCGCCGCGGGCTGCGCACGTTCACGTGGTTCATCTATCGCATCACGGCGCCCACGATGCGCGATCTGCTGATGTATCCGCGCAACGTGCTCCGGGTGGTCGACGGCATCATCTCGTTCCTCGCCGGCGACATCTACCGCGCGAACGGCGTCCGCTGGCGGATCCGCCTGTTCCAGCTGATCTACTATCTGAAGAGCCTCGGCGAGCCGCGGCGAGCCGCGCGCGCGGCGCGCCGGCGGCGCGCCAACGTGCGATCCGCCACGCCCTGAGCGCGCGCCGGGCACATTCGCTAATGCCGCGACGATAAAGTAATATCCCGCCCCACTTCGCAGCCGGACCGATACCCGCATGACCGCGCAGACGCCCTTCGAAGCCGAGCTCTCGGCGCTGATGGTCGAGGTGCTGAACCTCGACGTCGCCGCCGCGGACGTCGACCCCGAGGCGCCGCTCTACGGCGAGGGGCTCGGGCTCGACTCGATCGACATGCTGGAGATCTCGCTCGCGATCGCGAAGCGCTACGGCGTCGAGCTGCGCGCCGACGACGAAGCGAGCCGGCGCGTCTTCGCGTCGCTGCGCAACCTCGCGGGGCACGTGGAGCGGCAGCGCGCGAGATGAGCGCGCGCGGGCCCCGGGCGATCCGGCCATGAAGGCGCCGCTCGCCGCGGTGCTCGGGGCGAGCCCGCTCGTGCTGCACCTCGCGATCGTCTGGGACAGCCGGCCGCTCCTGGCGGGGTTCGCCGGCATGATCGCCCTCGGCGCCGTGCTCGGCAGCCGCACGCGCCGGGTCCCGGCATGGGCGCTCCTCCTCGTCGCGCTCGGGGTGGCCGGGCTCGCCCTGCTCGAGCACGGCTCGGTGACGCAGCTCGCGTTCGCCTGGCCGGTCGTCGCCTACCTCGCGATCGCGTGGGTGTTCGGCCGCACGCTGCGCCGCGGGCGCATGCCCCTCGTCGAGCACATGGCGCGCCTGATCGATCACGGCGAGCACATGCCGCCCGAGCTCGTGCGCTACACACGCACGTTGACCTGGTTCTGGACGCTGCTGCCCCTCGGCCTGGCGGCCGTGTCGGTGCTGCTCGCGCGGTTCGCGTCGCCGGCCGCGTGGTCGCTCTTCACCAACGTGCTGGGCTACGCCGCGCTGGCCGCGCTGTTCTTCGCAGAGTACCCTTACCGGGTCCGCCGCTATCCGCAGTACGCGCACACGAATCCGCTCACGGTCGCCGCCCGCCTCGCGCAGCGCGCCCCCGAGCTCTTTCGTTGACTGGCACTCGAGGAATGCGGCTGCGGCGACTTCGTTAAAGGACATGAGATTGCCGTCCAAACCCCGGTCGTACGAACAACGGGGAAAGCCCCCTTGTAGATCCCCCGGCACGAACAAGGGACGGGCCCCTTGTTGTGTATCCCCTCCCGCACAGGGGCAGAGTCTCTCGACGTGCTCCTGACTGCCATGGCGGGCGCGCAACTGCTACCTCTCGTCGGGCACCCCGACCGCGACCGGCCGATCGCCTGGCGCAACGGCGCCCCGGTGAGCGTGGCGCGATTCCTGGCCGAGGTCGAGCACGTGGCCGCGGCGCTGCCGCCGGGCCCCCACGTGATGAACCTCTGCGAGGACCGCTACCGGTTCATGGTCGCGCTCGCCGCGGCGCTCGTCGCCGGCAAGACGTGCCTGCTGCCGCCGAACCGCAGCGAGCGGGCGCTCGCGCAGGTCGGCGCGGCATATCCGGGGTGCGGCACGGTCACCGACGCGCCGCTGCCGCGCCTCGATGCGCCGGTCGTCGACTATCCCGCGGCCCCGCCGGCCGCGCGCGGCCCGGCGCACGTGCCGGCCGTCGCGGCCGATCATCCGGCGGCGCTCGTGTTCACGTCGGGCAGCACCGGCGAGCCGCAGCCGAACCTCAAGCGCTGGGGCAAGCTGGTCGCAGGCGCGCACGCCGAGAGCGCCGCGCTCGGCATCGAGAGCGGAGCGTTCAACGTGCTCGGCACCGTGCCGCCGCAGCACATGTACGGTCTCGAGTCGACCGTGCTGCTGCCGATGCTCCTCGGCGGCGCGCTGCACCCGGCCCGCCCCCTGCTCGCCGCGGACGTGCGCGCGGCGCTCGACGCGATGCCCGCGCCGCGCGTGCTGGTGACGACGCCGATCCACGTCCGGGCCTGCGTCGAGGGCGGGACCGGGCTGCCCGAGCTCGCGCTCCTCGTCTCGGCCGCGGCGCCGCTCGCGCCGGAGCTCGCCGCGGCAGCCGAGCGCCGCTTCCGCACCCGCGTGGTCGAGATCTACGGGTGCAGCGAGGCCGGGATGGTCGCCACGCGCCGCACCACCACGACGCCGACCTGGCGCACGATGCCGGGCGTCCGCCTCGTGCCCGACGGCGACGGCTGGGCGTTCACCGGCGGCCACGTGCACGGCCGCGTGCGGACGAACGACGTCCTGCGCCCGGCGAGCGACGCCGAGTTCCTGCTCGAGGGACGCGCGCGCGACATGCTGAACATCGCCGGCAAGCGCGCCTCGCTCGGCGACCTCAACCACAAGCTGCTCGAGATTCCCGGCGTCGAGGATGGTGTCTTTCACGTGCCGCAGGACGCCACGGACGGACAGGTCGCGCGCCTGATGGCGTTCGTGGTCGCGCCCGGGCTCACCGAGGGCGAGATCCTCGAGGCGCTGCGCCGCGCGATCGACCCGGCGTTCCTGCCGCGGCCGCTCGTCAAGGTCGCGGCGCTGCCGCGCGCGGCGACCGGCAAGCTGCCGCTCGAGGCGCTGCGCCTGCTGGAGGCCGAGGCCGAACGCTAGCGGGCGATGGGAACGAAAGCGGACACGACGTTCTGCGTCGCGCCGGACCACCCGGCGCTGCCCGGGCACTTCCCGGGCGCGCCGGTGGTGCCCGGCGTGCTCGTGCTTGCGCACGTGCAGGCCGCGCTCGCGGCGCGGCGCGGGCCGCTCCGGCTCACCGCCGTGCCGCAGGCGAAGTTCCTGGCGCCGCTCGCCCCCGGCGAGCCGTGCGCCATCGCGTTCCCGCGGGCAGCCGCGGGCGAAGCGCACTTCGAATGCACGAGCGGTGCGCGCGTCGTCGCGCGCGGCGTGATCCGCTACGAGGCCGATGAGCACGACCGGGATTGAGCCCGCGGTGAAGCCGGCGTGGCTCGCCGCGCGCGAGCGCGGCAGCCCGGCGCTGATCCGCCTGATCGTCTGGATCACGCTGCGGCTCGGCCGCGGCGCCGGACGGGCGCTGCTGCCGGTCGCCGTCGCCTATTTCGTCGTGTTCTCGGTCGCCCCGCGGCGCGCGTCGCGCGCGTATCTCGCGCGGGTGCTCGGGCGCCCGTCGCGCCTCGCCGACGTGTACCGCCACTACCACGCGTTCGCGTCCACGCTGCTCGACCGGGTCTACTTCCTCGCGGGGCGCTACGACTGTTTCGACGTGCGGCTGCACGGCGTGGAGGCGGTCGAGCGCGCCATGGCGCAGGGCGCCGGCTGCGTGCTCATCGGCTCGCATCTCGGCAGCTTCGAGGTGCTGCGCGCGGCGGCGATCGCCGGGCCGCGCTGGCCGGTGGCGATGCTGATGGACAACGCCAACGCGCAGAAGATGACGCGCGTGTTCGCCGCGATCAACCCGGCGCTCGCCGCCGACGTCATCAACGTCGGCGCGCCGGACTCGCTGATCCGGGCGAAGGCGCGTCTCGACGCCGGCGCGCTCGTCGGCCTGCTCGCCGACCGGCTGCGCCCCGGCGACCGTGCGGTCGCCTGCCCGTTCCTCGGCGGCACGACATGGCTGCCGGAGGGCCCTTTCGCGCTCGCGGGCGTGCTCGGGGCGCCGGTCGTGCTCGGCTTCGGGCTGTATCGCGGCGGACGCCGCTACGACATCCACTTCGAGCTGCTCGGCGAGCGCATCGCGCTGCCGCGCGCCGGGCGCGGGGCGGCGATCGCCTCGCTCGCGCGCGCGTACGCGGCGCGCCTCGAGCACTACACGCGGCTCGCGCCGTACAACTGGTTCAACTTCTACGACGTATGGGCGGCGCCCGACGCCGGCGCGCGGCCCTGAGGGACCCCGCCAGAGCCCCGCTTTCGCGGGGTCTTGCGCGGCTCGGGGAAATCGCAGACCCGGTCACCGTCGCCGCGGCCTGCCTCGCGCTCGCCGTCGCGCTCTGCGCCCCGCTCGCCGCGCGCGCAGCCGCGCCCGCGTTCGACGTCGAACGGCTCATGCGCGAGCTCGCGGAGCGCGAGGAGGCGGCGGTGCGCTTCGAGGAGACGCGGCACTCGGACGTGCTGCGCGAGCCGCTCGTCGCCACCGGCGAGCTGCGCTACCGGCGGCCCGCGCGCCTCGAGCGGCGCGTGCAGGCACCGTACGCCGAGCGCTACACGATCGAGGACGGCCGGGTCACGGTCGAGCGCGGCGGCACTGCGCGCACGCTGTCGCTCGACGGCCTGCCGGTGCTGCGCGTGTTCGTCGAGAGCATCCGCGCGACGCTCGCCGGCGACCTCCCGGCGCTGCGCCGGCATTACCTGGTGCTGTTCTCCGGCACGCGCGAGGAGTGGACGCTCGCGCTGCTGCCGGCCGATCCGGCGCTGGCCGAATACGTCACCAGCGTGCGCATCGCGGGCAGCGGCGACCGGATCGAGCGCATGGAGGTGCTCGAGGCGAGCGGCGACCGCGTGGTGACCCGCTTCACGCCGATCGCCGGGAGGCCGGGTTGACGGGCGTGCGCGCGGCCCGCGCGCTGCCGCTCGGGATCTGGGCCGCCGCCGTGGCGGCCTGCCTGTGGATCGTGCTCGCGCGCACGAGCTACACCGCCGATCTCACCGCGTTCCTGCCGCGCTCGACGACGCCCGCCCAGGCGCTGCTGGTCGGGCAGCTGCGCGACGGCGTCGCGGCGCGGCTGGTGCTGATCGCGCTGGAAGGCGCCGATGCGCCCGCGCTGGCGGCCTCCAGCCGCGCGCTCGCCCGGCGCCTGCGCGAATCGGGCGCATTCGGCTACGTGGCGAACGGCGAGAGCGCGCTCGCGCGCGAAGACCGCGCCGCGGTCTTCGCGCATCGCTACGCCCTCAGCCCAGCCGTGACGCCGGAGCGCTTCACCGAGCAGGGGCTGCGCGCCGCGCTCGAGCGCACGCTGGAGGTCCTCGCCTCCCCGCTCGGTCCGCTCGTGCGCCCGACGCTCGCCGCCGACCCGACCGGCGAGACGGCCGCCGCGCTCGCGCCGCATCTCGGTCGCCGCCAGCCCGCGATGCGCGACGGCGTCTGGTTCGACGCCGCGGGCGACCGCGCGCTGATCGCCGCCGAAACGCGCGCGCCCGGCTACGATCTCGACGCACAGGCCGCGGCGCAGGCGGCGGTCGAGGAGGCGTTCATCGCCACGCGCGGCAGCCCGGGCGTGCGCCTGGTGCTGTCCGGACCGCCGGTGTTCGCGGTCGAGTCGCGCGCGGCGATCAAGGAGGACGCGTGGCGGCTCGCGGCGATCGCCGGCGGGGGCGTCGCGCTGATCCTGTTCGCCGCATATCGAAGCCTGGCGCTGGTCGGCTTCGGCACGCTGCCGGTCCTGAGCGGCATGCTCGCCGGCATCGCCGCGGTCAGCCTCGGGTTCGACGTCGTGCACGGCATCACGCTCGGCTTCGGCGCGACGCTGATCGGCGAGGCAGCCGACTACTCCACCTACCTGCTCGCGCATCGCGTGCGCGGGGAAGCGCTCGCGGCGACCGCCGAGCGCGTCTGGCCGACGCTGCGGCTCGCGGTGCTGACGACGGTGTTCGGCTCGGTCGCGATGCTGGCATCGAGCTTCACCGGGCTCGCGCAGCTCGGGCTGCTGCTCTTCGTCGGCGCGCTCGCGGCGGGGCTCGTCACGCGCCACGGGCTGCCGGCGCTCGTGCCGCAGCGCCGGGTCGCGGGCGCGCCGCCGGAGGTGCCGCTCGCCGGCGCGCTCGCCGCGGCCGCGCGCGGCGCGCGACGCCTGGCGCCGCTCGTCCCCCTCGTGCTCGCCGCGGCGGCCGCGTTCGTCGGCCTGCGCCACGCGACGCTCTGGGAGGACGACATCGCGGCGCTGAGCCCGGTGCCGGAAGAAGCCAAGGCACGCGACCAGGCGTTGCGCGACGCGCTCGGCGCACCGGACGTACGGCATCTCCACCCGTGTGACGACCCGTCGCGGGCTGAGATGGGGGAGGGCTTCGTGGGGGTGGAGGCCGGGGGGGGGGG
>JAHDYJ010000147.1 GCA_023383795.1 Burkholderiales bacterium
CGCGGTCGAGACGCGCGACGGCGCGCCCGCGGCGGTCGCCGTCGTCGGGCGATCGCAATGGCTCGTCTACCGCGAGACCGATGCCGCGATTCCCGCCTACGACGGCCACCACGTCCAGGTCTACGTCGCCGATTTCTCGGGCCCGCACGCGAAGCTCGCCGAGCGCGGACTGGTATTCGAGGAGAGCGACCAGTACCAGTACCGCTTCAAGGACCTCGTCGACCCCGCGAGCGGCAAGGTGCTCTACGCGATCGAGCACGAGGTGCGGAGCCTTACGCACCCGCTTTACGGGCGCGAGCTCGTGAACCGCAATCCGGATCAGACCAACCTCGCGTACGTCCGCAACGCCGACCGGTACGCCGGGACGTACTGAGCCGCGCGGCGGCGCCGCGCATCGGCCGGGCGCGTGCCTCGATCGGCGGCTTCGTCGCCGGCCGGTGTCGGGCCGCTTTACGTTCGCGCCTGCGATTCATCCGCTCGACGCGGTAACGCCCTGAAAACGGCGTCGGTTCCGTGTTCGGCCCCGCTCTTGCTTGCGACGTTGCTCAGGTCCCGCCACCCCGCAGCGGGGCAGCGGGGATGAGAATGAGAAAGAGACGCGGCGCAGGGCTCGGTCCGGGCGGAGCGAACGGCCGCATGCCGGCTGCGGGCGCGGGCACGCGCCTAGCGCTGCTCGCCGCCGGTCTCGTCCTCCTGCACGCCCATCCCGCGCACGCCTGGGTCATCGACGAGCAGACCGCCGTGAACTTCACGGGCCAGAAGCAGTACGCCGGCTCGACCGAGGTGGTCAACATCCCGCTGTTCAACATGTCGCCTTCGATTCCGCTCGGCGCGATCGGGTGCATCGGCGTGTGCTTCGGGCTCGAGGCCGAGGCGGGCGGGCACGCCGACGTCGATGCGCGCTTCGCGGTCGGCTACGGGAGCTCGGTCAACCTGGCGGCCTCCGCGCCGGCGCGCACGTTCATCTTCGGCCAGGGACTCAAGCCGTTCGTGGGCGACTCGTTCTTCCTGGTCAACCGCATCGACCCGCCCGGCATCAAGAAGCTCGACGTGAAGTCGGCCGACGTGTCCGGCTTCGCCGGCCTGGACGTGGATCTCGGCGGGTTCGCGCGCGCGAAGGCCTGCGTGATCGGGTGCGTCCAGGCAAAGATCTCGCTGAACGTTGACTGGATCCTTCCGCTCGCTTCGGTGGACGGCCAGGGGCTCAAGGTGTTCGGCTCGCTGGTGGACACGAGCGCGCCGTACAGCGCGAACGCGCCGGCCCCCTTCGGCAGCTTCCTCAGCGCGACCGCCAACGTGCCGACGCTCGCCAAGACGTTCACGAACCTCGCGCCCGCCGCCCCGGCGCTGATGCCGGATCGGCAGGAGCCGCTCCTCACGCTGAAAGGCGACGTCGCCGGGCTGATCGCGAAGGCCGCCGGCTTCCCGATCCCGCTCGAGGGCAGCATCCTCGGGTTCGGCTACGACCTGCTCAGCCTCGACGCCTATGCCGGGGTCGATCTGCGCCACGACTTCGCGCTGAACGCCCACGCGCGGAAGACGGTCTACCAGTTCACCTCGCCGGTACAGGTGTTCGACGAAACGTCGCAGACCTGGGGCGCACCGGTCACCGAGGTCGCGCTCGGCGACTACGAGAGCGTGCAGCTGCGCAGCCCGGGAGCGGCGTCGCTCGGCTTCAGCCGCAGCTACCGCGTCGACTACAAGGTCGATTACGACTACGACTTCGTCGTCAACGCAGGCTTCGATCTCAGCGCGCTCGCAATCTCGGGCCACGGCCTGAAGCTCGGCCCGCTGCTCGACCCGAGCCCGTGGGAGGTCAGCCTCGGCAGCTTCGACGTCGACGCGGGCACCGCGATCCTCTCGTTCGAGAGCAAGGGCGCCACCTCCAACATCGCGTTCGAGCCGCTGAAGCTCGTTCCCGGCGACGGCGACGTGATGGTGGATCTCTGCGCCGCGTTCGGCGGGTGCGCGACGTCGGGCTACGTGACCGTGCGCGAGGATGTCGGCGACGGCCTGTTCCGGGAGTCGCTCTACCGGGTCACGAACTTCGGCGTCCCGGGCTGCGACGGCTTCACGCTGGTCGACTGCGACGTCGACCCGGATTTCGCGCCGCAGGCCCGGTTCGTCCGGCTGGGCGAGCTCGGACGCGACGAAGCGATCGGCTTCAGTCCCGACCTTCTCGGCGACGCGGCGCTGCTCGACGCGCTGCAGGCCGAGGGCATCGACATCTTCAGCCTGCTGCCGGGCCTCACGCTGGCCGAGTACGCGCCGGACTTCGGCGAGCTCGCCGCGTTCCTCGCCGCGGCGCCGCTCGAAACGGGGCCGCAATCGAGCAACGAGGCGCTGCTCGCCTCGCTGCGCGCTCTGGGCGTCGACCTCGACAACCCGTTCCCGCGCGCGCCGATCGATCCCGGCGTTCCCTACGGGACGCCGATCGCGGAGGACGCGAGCTTCGAAGCGGCGCTCGTTGTACCGGAGCCGTCGCTCCCCGCGCTGCTCGTGCCCGCGGGCGCGGCGCTCTGGCTGATGCGGCGCCGGCGGACCGCCGCGGCGCGCTAGCCCGGCGTCAGGATCATCTTGCCGAGGACCCCGCGCGCGCCGAAGCGGGCGAGGGCGTCGGCGAAGCGCTCGAGCGGATAGCGCTCGCTCACGTGCGGCCGGAGCTTGCCGGCCGCGTAGAGCGCGTAGAGCTCTGCCTGCACGCGCTGCACCCATCCGGGATCGCGCTCGCGGTAATCGCTCCACTGCAGTCCGACGACCGCGATGTTCTTCACCAGCAGGTAGTTCGCCTTGACCTCGGGCAGGCGCATCGAGGCGAAGCCGACCACGACCAGGCGGCCGCACCAGGCGAGCGCGCGCAGCGCGCCGTCGAACACCTCGCCGCCGACGTTCTCGAGCACGATGTCGACGCCGCGCTTGCCGACCGCGGCGTGCACCTGCTCGCGCAGGCTGTCGCGCAGATCCGGCGCCGAGAGATCGATGACGTGGTCCGCGCCGTGGCGCCGGCAGAGCTCGCCCTTCTCGGGGCTCGTCACGCCGGCGATGACGGTGGCGCCGAGCGCCTTCGCGATCTCGACGCCGGCGAGGCCGACGCCGCCCGAGGCGCCGGTGACGAGCACCGTCTCGCCGGCGCGGTAGGCGCCGCGGTCGACGAGCGCGAAGTGCGAGGTCTGGTAGGCGAGCCCGAGCGCCGCGCCTTCCTCGAAGCTCATCGCGTCGGGCATGCGGTAGCAGGTGGCTTCCGGCGAGAGCACCTTCTCGGCGTAGCAGCCGTACTCGCGCTGCGCCATGACGCGGTCGCCGACCTTGATGCGGCCGACGCCGGCGCCGACCGCGCTCACCACGCCGGCGACCTCCTTGCCGGGGCTGAACGGGCGCGGCGGCAGGAACTGGTACTTGCCCTCGATGACGAGGAGATCGGGGAAGTTGACGCCGATCGCGCGCGCGTCGATCACCACCTCGCCCGGACCGGGCTGCGGATCGGGCACGGTCTCGACCCGCTGATCGGGTGCGGGGCCGTGCCCGCGGACGACGACGGCGCGCACCGCCCTCAGTCCTTTCCGTCGAGGAATCCGTTGTCCGCGCCGAGCCGCGGGTAGCCGGCGGGCCGCGGATCGCGGAAGGCCTCGGCGACCGGCACCGGCACGGCCGTGATCGCGCCGGCGTCGGTCTCGAGCTTGTGCGCGAAGAGCCCGCGCTCGCGGAAGTGCGGGTTCCGTACCGCCTCCTCGAGGCTGCACACGATGGCGCAGCAGAGGTCCTTGCCCTCGAAGAGGTGCTCCCACTCGTCCGCCGTCTTCGCGGCGATGCGCTCGGCGACCGCGCGCCGCGTCGCCTGCGGGTCGCGGCGGTCGTCGGCGTGCTCCGGCGCGAGGCCGATCGTCGCGCAGAAGTTCTCCCAGAAGCGCTGCTCGAGCGGCGCCGCGGCGACGAACCGGCCGTCGGCGGTGCGGTAGACCTGGTAGCGCGGGCTGCCGCCGGTCACGCGCGAGGACCCCGGGCCCGGCCACTTTCCCGTCACCTCGCCCTCGCCGAGCGCCCAGTACAGGAACGTGAAGAGGTTGTCGCTCATCGAGACGTCGAGGCGGCACCCGCGGCCGGTCCGCTCGCGCTGGCGCAGCGCGAGCAGGATGTTCATCACCGCCGGGTAGGCGCCGCCGGCGATGTCGGCGATCAAGGCCGGCGGCACCACCGGGGCGCCGTCGGCGCCGGCGGCGAGTCCGAGCATCCCCGCCTCGGCGAGGTAGTTGAGGTCGTGCGCGGCCACCTGCGCGCGCGGGCCGCTCGATCCGTAGCCGGTGATCGCGCAGTAGACGAGGCGCGGATTGAGGGCGGCGAGCGCGTCGTAGCCGAGGCCGAGCCGCTCCATCACGCCGGGGCGGAACTGCTCGACGAGGATGTCGGCCTCGCGCAGCAGCGGCGCAAGCCGCCCCACCGCGCCCGCCGCCTTGAGGTCGATCGCGATCGAGCGCTTGCCGCGGTTGAGGAGCGCGAAGTTCACGCTGTCGGCGCCGACCCGCGGCGTGTAGACGCGCATCTCGTCGCCGGTGCCCGGGCGCTCGATCTTGATGACCTCGGCGCCCGCCTCGGCGAGCAGGAGCGTGCAGAGCGGCCCCGGCAGCAGCGTGCTGAAATCGAGGACCTTAATGCCGGAGAGCGGCTGGTTCATCGCTTGGCGACGAAGCTGCGGCCGATCAGCTGGCGGTGGATCTGGTTGGTGCCCTCCCAGATCTGGGTGATCTTGGCGTCGCGCATCAGGCGCTCGACGCGGTAGTCCTTGCAGTAGCCGTAGCCGCCGTGGAGCTGCACCGCCTCGGTCGTGATCCGCATCGCGATGTCGGAGGCGCGCAGCTTCAGCATCGAGGCCTCGATGCCGATGTCCTCGACGCCGGCGTCCACCAGCCGCGCGACGTGCCACAGCCACGCCTCGCACTGAGCGAGCTCGGCCGCGAGATCGGCGAGCAGGAACTGGACGCCCTGGAACTCGGCGATGCGGCGCCCGGACTGGCGCCGCTCGTTGATGTAGGCGACCGCGTCGCCGAACGCCGCGCGCGCGATGCCGAGCGCGTGCGCGGCGATGCTGGGGCGCGACTTGTTGAGCGAGGCGAGGAGGAGCTTCAGGCCGTCGCCGGGCTCGCCGAGCAGGTTCGCGCGCGGCACGCGGCAGCGATCGAACGCGAGCGCGGCGGTGCTGGAGGCACGGATGCCCATCTTGTCTTCCGTACGCAGCACCGAGAGGCCCGGCGTGCCCTTCTCGAAGATCAGGGCCGAGATCGCCTTGCGCTCGTCGTCGATCCCGGCCCACTTGCCGAAGAGCAGGTACAGGTCGGCGACGTCGCCGCTGGTGATGAAGGTCTTTCCGCCGTCGACGACGACGTGCTCGCCGTCGGGCGTGAAGCGCGTCCTCATGCCGGTCGCGTCCGAGCCGGCGCCGGGCTCGGTGATCGCGAGCGACACGAGCCCGCCCTGCGCGACGCGCGGCAGCAGGCGCCGCTTCTGCGCCTCGGCGCCGAAGTCGACCAGCGGCTTGATGCCGTGGAAGTTGGTCGCCCAGATCGCGGCGGTCGCGGCGCAGGCGCCGCTGATCTCGCGCACGCACGCGAGGTAGGCGGTGTAGGAGAGCGGCGCGCCGCCGTAGGCCTCCGGGATGAACATCGCGTTCAGCCCGAGCCGGTTGATCGCCGCGACGTTGTCCCACGGGAACTCGCCGGTGCGGTCGTAGCGCTCCGCGCGCGGGGCGATCTCGTCGCGCGCGAGCGCGCGCACGCTGTCGAGGAGCATGCGCTCGTCCTCGGCGAGAGGCAGGGCGGCGTCCAACCTTTCAAAGACGTTCATCGCTGCGCCGGGTCCTCGCTATCGTTCGGGACGCCTCGCGAAGAGGCGGTACGGACAAGGGACGAGCCCCTTGCCGGTCCCCACTTCGCGGTCGCGATCCGTCCACTCATCAGTGCGCCATGCCCTGGCCGCCGTCCAGGTAGATCGTCTCGCCGGTGAGGAAGGGAACGTCCTCGCCGAAGAGCGCCGCGACGAGCCGCGCGACGTCCTGCGCCGTGCCCGGGCCCCCGGTCGGCACGCGCGCCTCGAGGAACGCCTTCAGCTTGCCCTGCATCGCCTCGGCGTTCAGCTCGGTCGCGATGTAGCCGGGCGCGACGTCGAGCACGCGGATCTTCTGCGGCGCCCACTCGACCGCGAGGCAGCGCGTGATCGCGCCGACCGCGGCCTTCGATGCGCAGTAGGCGAGGTTGCGCTTGACGCCGAGCTTGTCGAAGAACGAGCCGATGTTGACGATGGTCCCGCCGCGCGCCGCGAGGTGGCGATGGGCCTCGCGGCAGGCGACGAACACCGCGCGCGCGTTGGTCGCCATCACCTGGTCGTAGACGCCGGTCGGGAGCTCGGCCGATCGTCCGTCGAGATGGATGCCGGCGTTGTTCACCAGCCCGTCGATGCGCCCGGCGCGCCCGGCCAGCGCGGCGAACGCGCTGCGGAGCGCGGCCTCGTCGGTGACGTCGCAGGCGATGTTCACCATGCGCGCGGCGAGCTCGGGCGCGGGCGGCCCGGTCTCGACGCCGGCGCCCCTGCGCGTGAGGCAGCCCACGGTGTGCCCGCGGCGGGCGAGCTCGAGCGCGATCGCGGCGCCGATGCCGCGGCTCGCGCCGGTGACTGCGATGACCTGCCCGCTCATCTCAGCGGTCCTTGAAGGCCGGCTTGCGCTTGGCCATGAACGCGGTGAGGCCTTCGGTCGCGTCCTCGGTCCGGTACGCGAGCGTCGAGAGGTCGGCCTCGATCTTGAGGCCCTCGTGGAGCGGATTGTCGAGCGCGCGCTGCACCGCGCTCCGCGCGAACCCGAGCACCGGCAGGCTGTGGCCGGAGAACTCGCGCGCGAAGGCGACGCCGGCGGCGACCGGATCGCCCTCGACGAGCCGGCTGGCGAGGCCCCAGGCGAGCGCGGTCTGGGCGTCGATGCTCTTGCCGGTGAGGATCATCTCGAGCGCGCGCGCCTCGCCGATCAGGCGCGGCAGCCGCTGCGTGCCGCCGTAGCCCGGGATCAGGCCGAGCTTGATCTCCGGCAGGCCGAGCTTCGCGTTCGGCGTCACCAGCCGGAAGGTGCAGGCGAGCGCGAGCTCGCAGCCGCCGCCGAAGGCATAGCCGTTCACGATCGCCACCGACGCGATCGGCAGCCGGTCGAGCTTCGCCATCACCGCCTGCACGCGCTCGGCGCCGCGCTTCTCGGCCATCATCGTGCGATGAGCGAGCTCGGCGATGTCGGCGCCGGCGCAGAACGCCTTGTCGCCGGCGCCGGTGACGAGCAATGCGCGCGCGTCGCCCGCCGCCACCTCGTCGAGCGCGCGCGCGAGGTCCTCCGCCAGCCCGAACGAGAGCGCGTTCAGCGCCTCGGGCCGGTTGATCCTGATCAGCGCGAACTCCTCGACGCGCGACAGTTCGATTGCCATGCGGGCTCCGTCACATTCTCTCGGGGTCGACCCAGCGCACCGGATCCGGCGCGATGGTCCCGGCCTTCACCCACTCGACGAGCTCACGCTTGAGGATCTTGCCGCTCGCGGTGAGCGGGAACGCGTCGAGCACGATGAAGTATTCCGGCATGTCGTACTTCGACAGGCCGACCGCGTGCAGGTGGTCGAGCATGCCTTCGCCGTGCACGCGCTCGCCCTCGCGGCAGACCACCGCGAGGCACACCCGCTCGCCGAGGCGCGTGTCGGGCACGCCGAAGGCGGCGGCCTTCTGGACCGCGGCGTGGCGGTGGGCGAGGTCCTCGATGCGCGCCGGGTGGATGTTGTGTCCGCCACGGATGATGAGGTCCTTCTTGCGCCCGACGATGCGCAGGCACCCGCGCTCGTCGAGCGTGCCGAGGTCGCCGGACAGGAACCAGCCGTCGCGGTTGAACGAGTCCTCGGTGGTGGCCTGGTTGTCGAAATAGCCGAGCATCAGGAGCGCGCCGCGCGTCCCGATCTCGCCGACGGTGCCCGGCGGCACCTCGACGTCGGCGTTCTCCTGGCCGAAGATGCGCGTCTCGTAGCCGCGGCAGGCGCGGCCGCAGGTCTCGACGATCGTCTGCGCGTCGTCGGTCGGCAGCGTGTACTGGTGCGAGCCGTTCTCGGTCATGCCGTAGATGTTCTGCGGCGTGACGCCCATGTCGAGAAAGGCCTGCGCGACCTCGCGCGGGATCGGCGCGCCGGCCATGTAGAACAGGCGCAGCGCCCCCAGACGGTCCATCCTGCGGCGCTTCGCCTCGGCGAGGAAGTCGATGGCGTGCGTCGGCACGCCCATGATGTAGGTCGCACCGGTCTCGAGCGCCCAGTCGAGCGGCTTTGCGCCGGCCGGCGGATCGTTCACCACGAGCTCGAAGCCGGCGGCCATCATCTGCTCGACCGCCACGGTGCCGATATGGTGGCTCATCGGGCTCAGGCTGAGGAGCACCGTCGAGTGGTCGTGGCGCCAGTCCTCGACCATCGCGCGGCCGTTGGCGAGCAGCGTGTTGTGCGAGTGCATCACGCCCTTCGGCACGCCGGTAGTGCCCGAGGTGAAGGCGAGATAGACGATGCGGTCCGGGTCCTCGTCGGGCGGGATCGAGGGGACGCAGGAGCCGCGCTCGGGGAAGGGCAGGACGCGCGGATCGATGCCGGCCGGACCGCTCGTGCCGAACACCGCCCGCACGTGCGGCCGCGCCTGCGCCGCGGCCACGACGTCGCCGCGGCCGGCGTCGGCGCCGTAGCCGGCCTGCACGAACAGTGCCGCGGCGCGGGTGCGCTCGAGCAGCTGCGCGATCTCGGCGACCGTGTAGTTCTGATGCAGCGAGGGGTTGCAGACGTAGCCGTTCCGCGCGCAGGCGAGCAGCACGACCACGCTCTCCGCGCGCGAGGGCAGCCAGACCGCGACGCGCTGGCCGCGGCGCACGCCCGCCTGGTGCAGGCGCTCGGCGACCGCGTCGACCCAGGCGAGGAGATCGCTCCAGGCGAGCCGGACCCGCGAATCGCGCAGCGCCGGCGCCTGCGGACGCGCCTGCGCGTGCTGGAGCAGCAGCGTGTACAGCGTGTCCTTGCGCCAGGCGCCCGAGGCGTAGTGGCGCTCGGCGTCGCGCGGGTTGAGCAGCGTGAGGATGGTGTTAACCATTCGAGCAGTCGGGGATCAGCCAAGCTCTCTTCCCCTCCTTTTCAAGGCGGGGTGGCTGCGAGGCAGCCGGGGTGGCTTGTAATTGGATCGAGCTTACGCAGCGCCCCGCCGCCTGCGGCGGCACCCCTCCTCTGAGAGGAGGGGAAAGAAAGATCGGTCCTTGCCACCCGGCTCACCTGCCGAACTTGTCCGGGTCGGGCTTGCGCTTCGCGCGGAAGGCCTCGCCGAGCTCGTGCGACTCCTCGGACTCGAGATAGGCGCGCAGCAAAAGATCGTGCGCCATGCGGGCGAGCCCGCCGACCCCGCCGTGGCGGGCGTTGAACGCGCCCTTGATCGCGGCGAGCGCGAAGGGCCCGCGCTCGGCGATCTCCAGCGCGAGCTTGCGCGTCTCCTCGCGCAGGCGGTCGTCGGGCACCACCCGGTTGACGAGGCCGATCGCGAGCGCCTCCTGCGCGGAGAGGCGCGGATTGAGCATCCAGAGCTCCTTCGCCTTCTTCTTGCCGACCAGGTCCTCGAGGTACCAGGTGCCGAAGCCCGCGTCGAAGCTCCCCATCATCGGGCCGACCTGGCGGAACACCGCGCTCTCCTTGGCGATCGTGAGGTCGCACACGACCTGCAGCACGTTGCCGCCGCCGACGGCGAAGCCGTTCACCGAGGCGATGACCGGCTTCTGCAGCCGGTCGATCGACTCGTACATCTCGAGGGTCGGCAGCACGCCGGCGTAGAGCAGGGTGTCCTCCATGCCCTCCTTGCGGCCGCCGATGCAGAAGAACCTGTCGCCCGCGCCGGTGATCACGAGCACCCGCGTGCGCGTCTCGCGGCGCACCGCGTTGATGCAGTCGCGGATCTCGTGGCACATCTGCGGCGTGAACATGTTGCCGTCGTCGGGCCGGTTCAGCGTGAGCCAGCCGACCGGGCCGTCTTCCTCGTACAGGATGGTCTCGAAGCTCATGCGGCATTCCTCGCCGTCGATGCCGATCTTGCCAGGATCAGGCGGAAGAGCCGCGGCGGCCGCGCGGCGCCGAGCTCGCCGGCGAGCCGGCCGGCCGCCCGGCCGACGGCGGCGGCGTCGTCGCCCTCGATCAGCAGGAACGGCGGCGGCAGCCGGTCGGGTGCGCCGCGCAGCTTCGACTCCGGATTGGGCGCTTGCGTCGTGCGCGCGTCCGGCACGGCGATGCGGACGCGGCCGACGCCGGCGGCCGCGGAGAGCGCCTCGGCGGCGTCCGCGGGCACCGCCTCGATCTCGAGGCAGGCCAGCGTGCCGCCGGGCGCGCGCAGGTTGCCGACGTCGGCG
>JAHDYJ010000148.1 GCA_023383795.1 Burkholderiales bacterium
TCAAGCATGCCTTCCAGCGATAATCGGGGCGGCCCTGTGAGAAATCCGGGCTAGGGCGGGCAGGCGCCTGCGGGTCTCCGCAGCGGCGAGCGGCACCGCGCTGAGGTAAGCTCGAAGCACCATGAACGCACCTCGGACGATCCGTCTCACCGAGCTCAGCCACGGCGGCGGCTGCGGCTGCAAGATCGCGCCCGCCGTGCTGACCGAGATCCTCGCCGCGGCGCCGATCCGCGGGCTCCCGGCCGAGCTGCTGGTCGGCAACGAGACCGCCGACGACGCGGCCGTGTACCGGCTGAGCGACAGCCAGGCGCTGGTCGCGACGACCGACTTCTTCACGCCGATCGTCGACGATCCGTTCGACTTCGGGCGCATCGCCGCAACCAACGCGATCTCGGACGTCTACGCGATGGGCGGCCGGCCGATCTTCGCGCTCGCGATCGTCGGCATGCCGCTCGACAAGCTGCCGCTCGAGGTGATCGGCCGGATCCTCGAGGGCGGCGAATCGGTGTGCGCGGAGGTCGGCATCCCGATCGCGGGCGGCCATTCGATCGACACGCTCGAGCCGATCTATGGCCTGGCCGCGCTCGGCCTGGTGCATCCGGATCACGTCAAGCGCAACAGCTCGGCGCGGGCCGGCGACGTGCTCGTGCTCGGCAAGCCGCTCGGCGTCGGCGTGCTCTCGGCGGCGCTGAAGAAGGGCAGGCTCTCGGCGGCCGGATACGCGGCGATGCTCGCGGCGACCACGAAGCTCAACACGCCGGGCGAGGCGCTCGCGCGGCTGCCCGGCGTGCACGCGATGACCGACGTCACGGGTTTCGGCCTGGCCGGCCACCTGCTCGAGATGTGCCGCGGGTCGCGCGTCCGGGCGGAAGTGCGCTTCGACGCGCTGCCGGTCTTTCCGGAGGCGGTCGAGCGGGCGCGCGATGGCGTCAAGACCGGCGCGAGCGAGCGCAACTGGAAGGGCTACGGCGCCGAGGTGGAGCTCGCGCCCGGCGCGCCGGCCGCGCGCGAGCTGCAGCAGGTGCTGCTCACCGACCCGCAGACGAGCGGGGGGCTGCTCGTCGCCTGCTCGCCGGAGAGCGAGTCCGCGGTGCTCGCGGAGTTCGCGCGCGGCGGCTTCGCCGACGCGCGCGCGATCGGTCGCCTCGCGGCCGGTGAACCGCGTGTCGTGGTCCGCTGACATGGGGGCGCGGTTCGACGCGATCGTGGTGGGGGCGGGCCAGGCGGGCCCGCCGCTCGCAGTGCGCCTCGCGAACGCCGGACGCAAGGTCGCGCTCGTCGAGCGCAACCTGTTCGGCGGGACATGCGTCAACACGGGCTGCATCCCGACCAAGACGCTGGTGGCGAGCGCGCGCGCCGCGCACGTCGCGCGCACCGCGGCGGAGTACGGCGTCGACATCGGCGGCCGGGTGGCGGTCGACATGCGCAAGGTCAAGGCGCGCAAGGACGGCGTGGTCGAGGTCTCGCGCCAGGGCGTCGAGCGGTGGCTGCGCGGCACCGACAACGTCGACGTGATCAAGGGGCACGCGCGGTTCACCGGGCCGAAGAAGCTGGACGTGGGTGGCGCGGAGCTCGAGGCCGAGCGGATCTTCCTGAACGTGGGTGGGCGCCCGAGCGCCCCGCCGATCGGCGGGCTGGCGGAGGTGCCGTACCTCACGAGCTCGACCATGATGGACGTCGACTTCCTGCCCGAGCACCTGGTGGTGATCGGCGGCAGCTACATCGGGCTCGAGTTCGCGCAGATGTACCGCCGCTTCGGCGCCGAGGTGACCGTCGTGGAGATGTCGCCGCGGATCATCCCGCGCGAGGATCCCGAGGTCTCCGATGCGCTCCGCGAGGTGCTGGAGCGCGAAGGTGTCACGATCCACACCGGCGCGCGGTGCATCTCGGTGCGGAAGGACGGCGACGGCGTCGCGCTCGGCGTCGACTGCGCGCGCGCGCTCCCGGCGATCAAGGGCAGCCACCTGCTGGTGGCCGCCGGCCGCCGGCCGAACACCCACGACCTCGGGCTCGACGCGGCGGGCATCGAGACCGACGCGCAGGGCTTCATCCCCGTCGACGACCGGCTCGAGGCGAGCGTGCCCGGGGTGTACGTGCTGGGCGACGCCAATCGACGCGGAGCCTTCACGCACACCGCGTATAACGACTACCAGATCGTCGCCGCCAACCTCTGCGAAGGCGCGGACCGGAGGGTCTCCGATCGCATCACGGCGTACGCCCTGTACGTGGATCCGCCGCTCGGACGCGCCGGCATGGCCGAGGCCGAGGTGCGCGAGTCGGGCCGGCCGGCGCTCGTGGCGACCATGCCGATGTCCCGCGTCGGGCGCGCGTTCGAGCGCGGCGAGACGGCTGGTCTCATGAAGGCGCTGGTCGACGCGCGCACGAAGAGGATCCTCGGCGCCGCGATCCTCGGCATCGAGGGCGACGAGGTCATCCACGTGCTGATCAACGTGATGAACGCCGGGCTGCCGTACACCGCGATCCAGAGCGCGATGCCGATCCATCCGACCGTGGCGGAGCTGCTGCCCGTCCTGCTCGAGCGCCTGCGGCCGCTCGAATGAGTCCCGCCGGCGGGCGGGCATGGCGCTTGCAACGCGTCGGGCAACCTTCGTTGGAGGTTGCGCCATGAAAGCCCGAACCTTCGGTGCTGCGCCGCGCGTGGCGGCCGCAGCCGCCTGCCTGGCGCTGATCACGCCGCTTGCCCACGCCGACGTGTACCGCTGGGTGGGGGCGAATGGCACGGTGAACTACGGGAGCAAGCCGCCGCCGAATGCCGCGCAGCTCGAACGGCTCGAGCGCGGCGCGCCGAACATCAGCGTCATTCCGACGCCCCCGCGGTTGAAATCCGCGCAGACCGAGCGCACGCCCCCTGCGAACGGACCGCGGGCGGCGCCTGCCGCCGCGGCCGGGCCCTCCGGTGCCGGCCCGGCGATCTACCGGAACTGGATCGAGCGGTGCGTCGCCGAGCGGCGCGTCGACTGCAGCGATCCGACCGCGGCGACGTTCGACACCGTCAGGAGCTTTTCGGAGAGCACGCCCTATCGACCCGGATCGCGGCAGTGACCGACGCCGTGCCCGCGCGGCACCGCTCTGCGCCTGCGAGCCGACGGGCTCGCTGCCGTCGCCGTTCGCCCGCGCGCGTGGCTGCGACGGGAGTGGTCCAGCGCCGGCACTGCTGCTAGGCTTACCGTTCCCCTACCTCGGAGGAGCGGATGAAGCGGACCATCGCCGGCGCGGCGCTCGCGCTTGTCATCACGGGCTGCACCAGCTGGTGGCCCTGGGGCGGCAGCTCGGGCGAGGTCCCGCGGGTGCCGGCAGGGGCGACCGCGTACAAGTGCGAGGCGGGCAAGGAGCTCTTCGTGCGCTACCTGGACGGGGGCAAGTCGGCGATGGTCGTGTTCCCCGAGCGGGAGTTCCGGCTCGATCGCGTCGACGGGGGCAACCGCTATTCGAACGGGAACACGACGCTCACGGTCGACGGCCCCACCGCGATGGTGCAGGAGGGCAGCACGGTGACGCACTCGAACTGCAAGGCGGGTAATGGGTGACGGGTGATGGGTGACGGGTGAGGGGGCGCCTGCCGCCTCCCGTTCGCCGTCCGCCGCCTGCCGGCAGCACCTGGCGCAGCGTGGTCGCCCGTCACCACCCGAGCCGCACGCGGCCGATCGCCATCGCGGTCGCCGCCTGCGTCGGCTCCACCACCGGGATCCCGATCTCGTTCTCGAGCTCGTCGCGGTACTGCGCCATCCCCGCGCAGCCCATGACGAGCACGTTGGCGCCCTTCTCGTCGCGCAGCCGCTTGCCGACCTCGATCATCCGCCTGGCCGTCTTCCGCGCGTCGCCGAGCTCGACCACCGGCACGTCGATCGGCAGGTCCCCGGCGCAGCGGTCGGCGACGCCCATCCCGCCGATCAGGCGCAGGTGCCGCGGCACCGAGCCGGCGAGGATCGCGATGACGCCGAAGCGTTGCCCGAGCGTGAGCGCGGTGAGGATGCCGCCTTCCATGATGCCGAGCACCGGCTTCCTGGTGGTCTCGCGCGCCGCGTGCAGGCCGGGGTCGCTGAAGCACGCGATGACGTAGGCGTCCGCGCGGCGGTCGAGCTCGCCGATCAGCGTGAGCAGCGGCGCCACCACGCCGTCGACGTCGCGCTGCGTCTGGATGCCGGGCGGCCCCTGCTTCAGGGTCAGGCACTCGATCTTCGGCCCGCCCGGGATGCGCAGCGGCTCGACCGCGCGGTCGATGCCCTCGGTGACCTTCTCGCTCGAGTTCGGGTTGATGACGTAGATCGTGCCGGTGTGCGTAGTCATGTGCGCTCCCCATCCCGCGGCGCCGCGCGCCCGCAGACCGAGAAGGCCGTAGTTTAGCGCGGCGCCCGCGCGCAGGGCGCCGCGGCCCGCGTTTTCGGCATAATTGGGCTTTCCGCGCCCGCAGTCCTCCGCCCGCGATCGAGCCATGCAGGACTTCGACCTCACGATCCGCAACGGCACCGTGGTGACCGCGACCGACACGTTCGCCGCCGATATCGGCGTCAAGGGCGGGCAGGTCGCGGCGCTCGCCAGGGGCCTCGCGGCCGGCAAGCGCGACATCGACGCCGCGGGCAAGCTCGTGCTGCCGGGCGGCGTCGACAGCCACTGCCACATCGAGCAGCTCTCGAGCAACGGCGTGATGACCGCCGACGATTTCTACTCCGGCACGGTCTCCGCCGCGTTCGGCGGCACGACGACGATCATCCCGTTCGCGGCGCAGCACCGCGGCATGAAGATCCGCGACGTGGTCGCCGACTACGCGAAGCGCGCCAGGGAAAAGGCCGTCATCGACTACTCGTTCCACCTGATCGTCGCCGACCCCACCGAGGAGGCGCTGACGCAGGACCTGCCGGCGTTCATCGGCAAGGGCATCACGTCGTTCAAGGTCTACATGACCTACGACCGCCTGAAGCTCGACGACTACCAGATTCTCGACGTGCTGCTGACCGCGGAGAAGCACGGCGCGCTCGTCATGGTGCACGCCGAGAACCACGACATGATCCGCTGGCTCGCGAAGCGCCTGCTCGACCGCGGCCACACCGAGCCGAAGTTCCACGCGGTGAGCCATGCGCCGCTCGCCGAGAGCGAGGCGACGCATCGCGTGATCCAGCTCTCGCGGCTGCTCGACGTGCCGGTGCTGATCGTCCACGTCTCCGGCATCGAGGCGGTGCGCACGATCCGCGCCGCGCAGACCCTCGGCGCGCGCGTGTACGCGGAGACCTGCCCGCAATACCTGTTCCTGAAGGCCTCCGACATCAGCCGGCCGGGCATGGAAGGCGCGAAGTTCTGCTGCAGCCCGCCGCCGCGCGACGAGGCGTCGCAGAACGCGGTATGGGCCGGGCTCGCCGACGGCACGTTCCAGGTGTTCTCGTCCGACCACGCGCCGTACCGCTTCGACGAGAGCGGCAAGCTGCCGAAGGGCGACAAGACGACGTTCAAGGACATGGCGAACGGCGTGCCCGGCCTGGAGCTGCGCATGCCGCTGCTCTTCTCGGAGGGCGTCGGCAAGGGGCGCATCAAGCTGAACGACTTCGTCGCGCTGACGGCGACCAACCACGCGCGCATGTACGGCCTGCATCCGCGCAAGGGCACGATCGCGGTGGAGTCGGACGCCGATCTCGCGATCTGGGACCCGGAGAAGGAAGTGAAGATCGCCGCCGCGATGCTGCACGACAACGTCGGCTACACGCCCTACGAGGGCCGCACGATCAAGGGCTGGCCGGAGATCGTGGTGAACCGCGGCCGGGTCGTGATCGAGGGCGGCAAGCTGCAGGTCGACCGCGGCTCCGGCGAGTTCGTCCCGCGCGGCGCGCCCGAGCCGCTCAAGCAGGAGCGCAAGCCGACGACCGAGATGCGGCTGTTCAAGGCGCTGATAGCTTGACCAGTTGACAGCTGACAGGTGACAGCTGTCAGTTGGCAGCAGGTCCTCGACAGCAGCGACTCGCTGCGCAGCGCCGAAGCCGAACCGCCAACCGCCAACCGCCAACCGCAAACCGCCAACTGTTCTCATGCCCAGAAAACTCGGAATCGCCGCCGCCCAGCTCGGGCCCGTGAACCTCGCCGATTCGCGCGAGGCGGTCGTCAAGCGCCTGGTCGCGCTCTTCCGGGAAGCGGCGGGCCGCGGCGCGAAGTTCATCGTGTTTCCCGAGCTCGCGCTCACCACGTTCTTCCCGCGCTACTGGTTCGAGGACCAGGCCGAGGTCGACCGTCGGTTCTTCGAGCCGTCGATGCCGAACCCGGTCGTGCAGCCGCTCTTCGATCTCGCGCGCGAGCACGGCGTCGGCTTCTACCTCGGCTACGCCGAGCTCACCGAGGAGGAAGGCCGCACGCGCCGGTTCAACACCGCGGTTCTGGTCGACCCGGACGGTCGCATCGTCGGCAAGTACCGCAAGGTGCACCTGCCGGGGCATGCCGACCACAAGCCGCAGGCGCAGTTCCAGCACCTCGAGAAGAAGTACTTCGAGGTCGGCAACCGCGGCTTCCGCGTGTGGCGCTTCCTCGACACCATCACCGGCATGCTGATCTGCAACGACCGGCGCTGGCCGGAGGCGTTCCGGGTGCTCACGCTGCAGGGCGCCGAGATCGTCGCGCTCGGCTTCAACACGCCGACCGAGAACCTGCACTATCCCGAGCCGCCCGCGCTGCGCGTGCACCACCACCTGATCATGGCGCAGGCCATGGCCTTCCAGAACGCGACCTGGCTCGTCGAGACCGCGAAGTGCGGCTTCGAGGACGGGTTCCGCATGTTCGGCCACTCGCTGATCGTCGCGCCGACCGGCGAGATTGCCGTCAAGTCGGCGACCGAGGAGGACGAGGTGGTCTTCTTCAACGCGGACATCGACCTCGCGGCGAATCTCAAGCGCACCATGTTCAACTACGCCGCGCACCGCCGGCCCGAGCACTACAGGCTCATCGTCGAGCGGGTCGGGGCGGAGGTGACTCCGTCAAGCGACTGACAGGAGCGGACGGAGTCATCCCCGCGAGCGCGTGGATCCCGCCCAAAGGCAGGACGCCCGGCCTTTCCCGCGCAAGCGGGACCCCGCGGCAGGGCCGAGCGCCCGAACCGTCAACGAACCGGAGGAGTAGGCACCGAATTGAGCTTCGTGCTGGTGGTCAACGTCAAGATCAAGCCGGGCGAGATCGAGCCGTTCATGCAGAAGCTGCTCGCCAACGCGACGGCGGCGCGCGAGACCGAGCCGGGCTGCAGGCAGTTCGACGTGTTGGTGGATCCGGCGGATCCGGCCAAGGTGATGTTCTACGAGGTCTACGACGACGAGACCGCGTTCAAGGCGCACCAGGAGACGCCGCACTTCAAGAAGTACCTCGACGCCGCGCTCGGCCACCTCGAGTCGCGCGAGCGCGCGTTCTTCAAGCGCGTCGCGCCGTAGGGCGGTTGCGAGGCCACCGTTCTTCCCCTCCTTTTCAAGGAGGGGTGTCGCGCGAAGCGCGACGGGGCGGTTGCTGCCACTGCACTCTGCCTACGCCCGCACCACCCCGGCCGCTCGCGCGGCCACCCCTCCTCGGAGAGGAGGGGACCTGCCGCCTCAGTGCAGCGCGATCTGCCGGTGCTCGAAGCGCGAGAGCAGGCGCACGAGCGGCCATAGGCAGACCAGGTAGATGATCCCCGCGGCGATGATCGGCGTCGCGTTGTAGGTCAGCGACTGCGCCTGGCGTGCGGCGAACAGGAGCTCGGGCAGCGCGACCACGCTCGCGAGCGAGGTGAGCTTGACGACCTCGAGCGTGTTCGAGATCAGGTCGGGAATCACGTTGCGGGTGGCCTGCGGCACGACGACCCAGCCCATCGTCTGCAGCGCGGAGAGCCCGGTCGAGCGCGCCGCCTCGTACTGGCCGCGCGGAACGCTCTCGATCCCGGCGCGGAAGATCTCGCCGTAGTAGCTCGAGGTGTTCAGCAGGAACGCGAGCGCGACGGCGCCGAAGGCGCCGAGATCGATCTTCAGGAACGGCAGTCCGAAGGCGATGAACATCAGCAGCACGAGCGGCGGGAACGCGCGGAAGAAGTCGACGTAGACCACCACCGTCCAGCGGACCAGGCGGCTGCGCACGGTCGAGGCGAGCGCGACCGCGAGCCCGCCCGCCACGCCGAGCGGCACCACCACCAGCGTGAGCTTGACGGTCATCCAGAAGCCCTCGAGCAGGATCGGCCACGCCTGCTGGAGGATGTCGAGGTTGAAGAAGCTCGCGACGAGGCGTTCCATGGCGCGTCAGCGTTTCCAGGCGAAGCGCGTCTCGACCCAGCGGCCGAGGTAGACCACCGGCAGGAAGAGGACGAGATACGCGATCGCGCCGAGCGTGAGCGGCGAGGGGTTGTACGAGAAGGAGTACGCGCTCTGCGCCTGGTACAGGATCTCGCCCACGGCGACCACCGCGCCTAGCGCGGTGCCCTTGGTGATCGCGATCGTGCGGTTGGTGAGCGGCGGGATGGTGATGCGCACCGCCTGCGGCAGCACCACGAAGCGCAGCGTCTGCAGGAACGAGAGGCCGGTCGAGCGCGCCGCCTCCCACTGGCCGCGCGGCACCGCGAGGATCCCGGCCCAGAAGATCTCCTCGGCGAACGCGGCGAGCACCAGTGCGAGCGCGAGCCAGGTGGCGACGAACGCGCTCATGCGCACGCCCACCGTCGGCAGCGCGAAGTAGAACATGATGATGATCACGAGCGGCGGCAGCGCCCGCAGCACGTCGACCGCCGCGACGATCAGGAAGTTCACGACACCGATGCGGAACGCGCGGACGATCGCGAGGAGGAGCCCCGTCGCGATGCCGGCGACCACCACCGCCAGCGCGAGCTCGATCGTCAGGAAGAAGCCCTCCACGATCTTCGGAAAGTACTGGCCCATGATCTGCCAGTTGAAGAACGTGTCGGCGAGGCGCTCGAACATATAGTCGGCAGTCAGCAGCCGGCAGATGGCAGTCGGCGCCTTCGAAGCGGCGGGGCCAGCGCGCTACCGGCACGCTGCAGACTGCAGTCTGACATCTGCCGACTTTCCTTTCAGTGCTCTATGCTCGCGATGAACTCGCGGATGCGCGGGTGGTCGGGCGCGTTGAAGAGCTGCGCCGGCGGGCCCTCCTCGAGGATGCGGCCGTGGTCCATGAAGATCACGCGGTCGGCCGCCGAGCGCGCGAAGCGCATCTCGTGGCTGACCACGACCATCGTCATGCCCGACTCGCGCAGCTCGCGCATCACCGCCAGCACCGAGCCGACGAGCTCCGGATCGAGCGCGCTCGTCGGCTCGTCGAACAGCATCACCACCGGCTCGAGCGCGATCGCGCGCGCGATGGCGACGCGCTGCTGCTGGCCGCCGGAGAGCTCGTTCGGGTACGACTTCGCCTTCTCGGCCAGGCCGACGCGCGCGAGCGCCTGCATCGCCGCGGCCTCGGCCTGCTCGCGCGGCTTGCCCGCGACCTTGCGCAGCGCGAGGGTGACGTTGCCGAGCGCGTTGAGATGCGGGTAGAGATTGAAGGACTGGAACACCATGCCGATGCGCTGGCGCACGGCGTTGATGTCGACGCGGGGGGCGAGGATGTCGACGCCCTCGATGCGGATCGAGCCGGCGTTCGGCTCCTCGAGCCGGTTGCAGCAGCGCAGAAGCGTGCTCTTGCCCGACCCGGACGGGCCGATGACGAAGACGAGCTCGCGGGGCCGCACGACGAGGTCGACCCCCTTCAGCACCTCGAGGCTGCCGAACGACTTGTGCAGCCCGCGGACCTCGAGGATGGCGGCCTGGTCGTGGCTCATGCGCGGGCGGAGGGTTGCGGCGGCGAGGCGCGGGGGCGCGACGCGGACGGCCCCGGCGCCGCCCGTGCGTCCGCCCGGCGCGGCGGCGCCGCTACTTGCAGCTCGGCTTGTGCTCCTTCGGATCGTAGCCGGCCATGTTGGGCACGCCGTAGCCGGGGAACACGGTGACCGTGGCCGAGCCCGCCGGCGGCTTGTGCCCGAACCACTTCTCGTAGAGGCGCGGCAGCGTGCCGTTCATCTTCAGGCACTCGATCGCCTCGTCGACCGCGTTGCGCAGCTGCGGGTCGTCCTTGCGGAAGGCGGCGCCCCACACGAGGCCTTCGTCCACCTTGGCGGTCGCGAGCTTGAGCTGCCCGCCCGCCTTGACGACCGAGTACGCGGCCACGGTGTTGCCGGACATGTGCGCGTCGGCGCGGCCCGAGATCAGCGCCTGCACGGCGTCGGCGTTGGTGCCGAACGACTCGACCTTGAAGCCGTACTTGGCGGCGTTCTCCTGCGCCCACTTGTCGTAGGCCGAACCGCGGTTGAGCGAGAT
>JAHDYJ010000149.1 GCA_023383795.1 Burkholderiales bacterium
CATCGCTTTCCCTGGCTCGGGGGAGCACGAGGGGGCGCCGCGAAGCGGCTTTGCCTCCTCGTAGCGTGGAAAGCGGCCGATGAAACCGATGCCGCAGGCATCGCTTTCCCTGGCTCGGGGGAGCACGAGGGGGCGCCGCGAAGCGGCTTTGCCCCCTCGTAGCGTGGAAACCTAGCGGTGCCGCTCCCCAACCTCTTCGGCGCGGCCGCGTCGGCGCTCGCCGCGCTCGGCTCGCTGTGGATCTTCGCGCTGATGCTCCTGATCTGCGGCGACATCGCCGGACGGGCGCTGTTCAACGCGCCGATTCCCGGGACGCCCGAGCTCGTCGCGCTCAGCGTCCCGGGGATCGTGTTCCTGCAGCTGGCACAGGTCGTGCGCGCGCGCCGCATGATCCACGCGGACCTGATCCTGCGCGTGATCGAGGAACGGGCGCCGGTGGCCGGCCGCCTCTACGGCCTGCTGTTCGCCCTCGCCGGCCTGGCGGTGTTCGTCTTCCTGCTCGTCTGGGCGGTCCCCGATCTCGCGACCGCGATCCGCAGCGACGAGTTCGCCGGCGCGCAGGGCGCGTTCACCGTCCCGGTCTGGCCTTTCAAGCTCGCGCTCGCGGCCGGCGCGGCGGCGACCGCGCTCGCGTTTCTCGGCGTCGCGTGGCGCGAGCTCGCGGCGTGCTTCCGTGCCGGCGGCGGGTCCGCCGGAATCGCGCGCCGGCCGGCGGCCGCCGTCGGTCCGGTGGCGGCGCTCGTCGCGCTCGCGGCGGCGTACGTCGCGGTGAACTTCCTCGGCCAGCTCTCGCCGCCGCAGATCGGCTTGATCTCGATCCTCGGCATGCTCGGCCTGCTGCTCGCCGGCATGCCGATCGGCATCGCGCTCGTCGTGCTCTCCTTCATCGGCATCTGGCTGGTCCGGGGCACCGAGACGATCGCGATCAACTCGCTCGGACTGGCGGCCGCCGGAGCGATCGGCTCCTACGAGTTCGCCGTGATCCCGCTGTACGTGATGATGGGA
This sequence comes from Burkholderiales bacterium, assembly GCA_023383795.1. GTDB lineage: Bacteria > Pseudomonadota > Gammaproteobacteria > Burkholderiales > SG8-39 > JAABRB01. Next base: position 1,006 of record JAHDYJ010000149.1, read on the forward strand.
CTGCTCGTCGAGCGCGCCGACGTCGGACGCGACGCGTTCGCGGTCGCCGCCGCCCTGCTGCGGCGCGTGCGCGGCGGGCTCGGGATGGCGACCGTGCTCGCAAACGCGCTGTTCGCCTCGATCACGGGCTCGTCGATCGCATCGGCGACGGTCTTCTCGCGGGTGGCGGTCCCGCCGATGGTCGAGCACGGCTACACGCGGCGGTTCTCGGTGGGGACGGTGGCGGGGAGCTCCGTGCTCGGCATGCTGATCCCGCCGAGCCTGCTCCTCATCATCTACGGGCTCATCTCGGAAGTCTCGGTGGGCCAGCTCTTCATCGCCGCGGTGATTCCCGGGCTGATCCTCGCGGCGGCGTTCATCGCGATGATCGCGCTGATCGCGCGCGTGCGGCCGCGCTTCATCGGCGGCGCCGACCGCGTGCTGGAGATGCAGGCGATGACGGTGCGCGCGTCGCTGATCCGGCTGCTCCCGATGCTCGCGCTGATCGTGGTCGTGATCGGCGGCATCTACGGCGGGATCTTCACGCCGACCGAGTCGGGCGCGGTCGGCGCGCTCGGGGCCCTGGTGATCGCGCTCGCTCGCCGCAAGCTCGCCCTGGCGGAGCTGAGGGACGTCCTGATCGAGACCGGCCTGGTGGCCGGATCGATCCTGTTCCTGATCGTCGCCGCCTCGCTCTACAGCCGCATGCTCGCGCTCTCGGGGATCCCGACGTTCACCGCCCAGCTCGTCTCGCAAGCGGGTCTCGGCCTCGCCGGTTTCCTGTCCGTCTACGTGCTGATCCTGATCGTGCTCGGCACGATCCTCGACTCGGTGTCGATCATGCTGCTGGTGCTGCCGATCATGCTGCCGATCGTGTCCGCGCTCGGCGGCGACCAGCTGTGGTTCGGCATCGTGACGGTGATCGCGGTCGAGGTCGGGCTGCTGACGCCGCCCTTCGGGCTCGCGGTCTACGTCGTGAAGGGCAGCCTGCCCGAGGGCTTCACCAGCCTGCCGGAGATCTTCGGCGGGTCGACGCCGTTCGTCCTGACGATGCTCGTGGTGATCGCGTTGCTTGCGGCCTTCCCGGTGCTCTCGACGGTGCTCGTGCGATAGGCCCCCGCCTGCCCGCCGTCAGCGCTTCGGAAACGCGGCGATCACGTCGATCTCGACGCGCGCTCCGGGCGTCGAGAGCTGGTTGACGCAGATCGTGGTGCTCGCCGGGCGCCAGTTGCCGAGGTACTCGGCGAGCACCTCGTTCATGCCGTCCATGTCGCGCATGTCGGTCAGGTACTTGGTCATCTTGACCACGTCGGTCCAGCGCAGCCCCTCGTGCTCGAGGATGCCCTGGACGTTGTCCATCGCGCGGCGCACCTGGTCCTTGATGGCGTTCGGGTGATCGTGCTCGACGAGGAGATGCGGGTGCTTGTGATAGAGCGGCGAGGGCGTCGCGCCGGAGACGAACAGGAGGTCGGTCGGCGCCTGGACCCGGATCGCGGGCGCGTACGGCATGTCGACGTGCCGCTCGGGCTCGGTCTGGATCTCGGCCACGGCCGGATTGGTCGGGGATACCTGAAAGGGCTTGGTGTGGGTCGCCATGTGCGCTGTCTCCGTCTTTGCCGCATTGCCGCAACGTCGCGACCGGCGCCGACGCCCCGCGGCCGGGATTGCTTGAGCTCTGCAATCGATTGCATTAGGATGGCACGCACCGCCGCCGCGGTCAAACCGTCCCGCGCGCGGCATCCCCCGCGCGCCGCCAGACCCGCCCGAGTCGGCGCGCGCATCGGCGACCGCAGGAGAATTGCATGGCGCAACTCAAGCAGCACAAGCTCGGCTGGATCGGCATCGGCCGCATGGGCTACGCGATGGCCGAGCGGCTCGCCAAGGCCGGCTGCGACCTCACCGTCTACAACCGCACGCGCGAGAAGGCCGAGCCGCTCGCGAAGTACGGCGCGAAGGTCGTCGGCCGCCCCGCCGAGCTCGCCGGCTGCGACATCGTGTTCGTGATCGTCTCGACCGGCAAGGACGTGCTGGACGTGCTCGAGGGCGCGAACGGACTGCTCTCGGGCGGCGCGCCGAAGATCGTGGTGGACAGCACGTCGATCTCGCTCGACGAGTCGGCGAAGATCCGCGCGGTGCTCGCGAAGTCCGGCGTGAAGCTGCTCGCGGCGCCGGTGTCGGGCAACGCCAAGGTCATCAAGGCGGGCAAGCTCACGTTCTGCGTCTCGGGACCCCAGGACGCGTACGAGACGACGCGGCCCTATCTCGACGTCATGGGGCAGGGCGCGTCCTACGTCGGCGAGGGCGAGCTCTCGCGCATCGCGAAGATCTGCCACAACGTATATCTCGGCGTCGTGATCAAGTCGCTCACCGAGATCACGGTGCTCGCCGAGAGGGCCGGCATGCCGCGGCACGCGTTCCTCGACTTCCTCAACAAGAGCGTGATGGGCTCGGGGTTCTCGAAGTACAAGACGCCGGCGCTGGTGAATCTCGATTTCTCGGTCACGTTCACGCCGCACCTGCTGCGCAAGGACCTCGATCTCGGCCTCGCCGCGGGGCGCGAGTTCGAGGTGCCGATGCCGCTCGCGTCGGCCACGCGCGACGCGATCCAGACGCTGATCGGCCACGGCTACGCCGACCGGGATTTCGCCGCCCTGATCGCGCTGCAGGCGCGCGCGTCGGGCTACGAGATCAAGCCGGAAAACGTGCCGGTCGGCGACGGTCTGAGTTGAGCTGGCGCAGCGGGGCGCGCGCGCGCCCTGCGTTGCGCGCTAATCCGAGGAGACGGCGATGGAAGAGAACACGCAGGCGAAGCGGCGGATCAGCTACGTGCCGCTCGAGAAGATGGACGACGCGATGCGCGCCGAGATGGAGCGCTGCGCGCGCGAGGGCACGCCGCGCCCGGAGAGCTCCGCGGTGCGCGCCCACGTGCCGGCCTGCTTCTGGGCGTTCGCCAACTCGTGGCGCGACATCTTCCGCAACGGCGTGCTCGACCACTCGATCAAGGAGCTCTGCCGGGTGTACGTGTCGCGCACCGTGAAGTGCGAGTACTGCGGCAACCAGCGGTCGATCAAGGCGGCGGGCGAGGGCCTGAAGGAGGGCCAGTACGACGAGCTGCTGAACTTCGAGAAGTCGGCGCGCTACACGACGCGGCAGAAGGCGGCGCTCGCCTACGCCGAGGCGATCACCTGGCGCCTGGACACCGACGACGCGTTCTGGGCGCGCATGCACGAGCACTTCAGCGAGCCCGAGCTCGTCGAGCTCGGCTGCTTCGTCGCGCTGACGATGGGCCAGCAGTCGTGGCTGCGGCTGCTCGATATCGACCACCACCAGGTGATGGCCGGCACCGCGGCGGCGATGGCGCCGGGCTTCGAGACCGCCGAGGCGCTGCGCGCGTCCAAGGCCTCGCCCGATTACTGGGCGCGCCAGCCGGCGGCGCCGCAGCGGCGCTCGGCCTGACCGCCGCGAGGGCCGCGACCAGCGGACCCCGGCGATGGCCGATGCGCGCATCGTGGTGAAGGCCGCCGGCAAGCGGTTCGGCAGCCATCAGGTGTTCCGTAACGTCGGCCTGGCGGTGGGCAGCCGCGAGGTGGTGGCGATCATCGGCCCGTCCGGGTGCGGGAAGACGACGCTGCTGCGGGCGATCGACGGCCTGCTTCCGCTCACCGAGGGCGAGGTGACGATCGAGGGGACGCCGGTCGCCGGACCGCGCGAAGGCGTGGCCATGGTGTTCCAGCACTTCGGTCTCTTCCCCTGGAAGACCGTCTACCAGAACGTCGCCTACGGACTGAAGCTCGCCGGCGCATCCGCGGCGGTGATCGCCGAGAAGGTGCCGCGGTTCATCGAGCTCGTGGGCCTCACCGGCTTCGAGCACCACTACCCCTACCAGATCTCGGGCGGGATGCAGCAGCGCTGCGGTCTCGCACGGGCGCTCGCGATCGAGCCGCGCGTCCTGCTGATGGACGAGCCGTTCGGGGCGGTCGACGCGCAGACCCGCGAGATCCTGCAGTTCGAGCTGCTGCGCATCTGGGACATGAAGCCGACCACGATGGTGTTCGTCACGCACTCGATCGACGAGGCGGTGCTGATGGGCGACCGCATCGTCGTGCTGAAGGGCCGTCCGGCGAGCGTGCACGAGGTGATCGCGGTCGATCTCGCGCGCCCGCGCACGCGCGCGACGCTCGCCGAGCCGCGCTTCGTCGAGCTGCGCGAGCGCGTCTGGGGGACGCTGATGGCCGAGGCGCGCAAGGCGGAGTTCGACGTGACGCAGTAGCCCGCGTCGACCGGTGTCGAGGCGGGTCCGGGCCTGGAAGCAGGCTGCACGACTCGAGGAGGAGGCATCATGAACAGTGGTGGACGGATTCGCACGGCGCGCGGCGCCGCGGCGGCGCTCGCGCTCGCCGTGTCGGCCTGGCTGCCGGGGGTGTGCGCCGCGCAAGGCGCGCTGACGTTCGGGATCCCCGGGATCCCGCCGGTGTTCGGCGGGACGGTCGCGCTGGTGGCCGAGAAGGAGGGGATGTTCAAGAAGCACGGCGTGGACGTGACCGTGCGCGCGTTCGAGACCGGCGCCGCGGCATCGCGCGCGGTCGCCTCCGGCGAGATCGCGGTCGCGCTCTCGCCCACGCCGCTGATCATCAGCCAGGTCTCGAACACCGACGTGCCGCTGGTCGGCATCTGGGGCATGGAGCACCCGGACTGGCTGATCGGCTCGACCGATCCGGCCGCGACGTGCCAGAGCATGAAGGGCCAGGGAGTGGGCGTCGACTCGGTCGGCGGCGCGCGCTCGATCGCGCTGCGCACGATGCTCGTCGCGTGCAAGATGAAGATCGACGAGGTCCAGCAGGTGGCGCTGAGCTCGAACGTCGGCGCGGCGATGGTCGCCGGGCAGCTCAAGTTCGGCGTGCTGCACATCGACGACATCCCGGTGATCGAGGGCGAGACCAAGAAGCCGCTGAAGATCGTGGTGACCCAGAAGGACTCGCGCCCGGTCGACCACTACCTGCTGCTCGTCGCGCATCGCGACCGTCTGGCGAAGAACCGCGACGCCTACGTGCGCATCGTCGCGGCGCTCGTCGACGCCGAGCGCTTCATGCGCGATCCGGCCAACCACGCGAAGGTCGCCGCGCACGCCGCGCCGACCGGACGCAGCGGCGAGATCGCGGTTCAGGCGCTCAAGAAGTACGTCGAGATGGACTTCTGGCCGAAGGACACCGACGGCCTCGGCCGCAAGAACATCGAGGTGCTCGGCAACGTCATGAAGAAGGTCGGCAACATCAAGCCCGACAAGGAGCCGGCCCCGTACGAGCGGCTCGTCGACCAGAGCGTGTGGCGCGACGCCAGAGCGCTCGCGAAATAGGCGGCGACGGCGGCCCGGCGACGTCTGCCGCCGGGCCGCATCCGGCCGCCGCCGCTTCCCCGCCGGGAAGTCCGATCATCCGCTGACCGGCATCGTCCGATGCGCACTGCCCGACGCTGGCTGGAGGCCGGCACCGTCGCGGCGAGCCTGGCGCTCGGCGCCGTCGTCTGGGAGGTCGCCGGCCGCCTGACCTCCGGCGCGTTCTGGGCGCCGCTATCGACCACGCTCGCGAGCCTCGGGACGCTTGCCGCGAGCGGCGCGCTCGTACGCTACGCGGCGAGCTCGCTCCAGCTCTACGCCACCGGGCTCGCGCTCGGCATCGCGGTGGGCGCGCCGTTCGGGCTGCTGCTCGCGCGGCTGCCGTGGCTGCGGGTCGCGCTCGAGGACTACATCATGATGCTGTACGCCACGCCGATGGTGGCGCTGATCCCGTTCATCCTGTCGATGCTCGGCTTCGGCTTCACGCCGAAGGTGCTGGTGGTGTTCCTGTTCGCGGTCTTCCCGGTGTTGTACAACACGGTCGAGGGGGCGCGCAGCATCCGGCCCGAGCTCGTCGAGGTGGCCCACGCGTTCCGCTCGAGCGAGTGGCAGCTCTGGCGCGACGTCATGATCCCCTACACGCTGCCGTTCGCCATGACCGGCGTGCGGCAGGCGATCGCGCGCGGCCTGGTCGGCATGGTCGCCGCCGAGTTCTTCCTGAGCCCCTCGGGGCTCGGGCAGATGATCATGCTGGGATCGCAGAACTTCGACACCGCGAACATGCTCGCGGCGATCCTGGTGATCGTCGTGCTCGGCGTGCTGCTGATGGATTTCGGGCGCTGGGTCGAGCGCCGCTTCGCCCCCTGGCGGAGAGCAAGCGAATGAGCGATGCGCAAGCGATCCCGGCCCCGGGGGCGCGGCGCGCGGGCGCCGCGTGGCGCGCGCCGCCGCTCGCGCTTAAGGTGGTCGCCGGCGTCGCGCTCCTCGCGCTGTGGGAGGCGATCGTGCGGGCGTTCGCGCCGACCTACGTCGCGCGCCCGAGCGGCATCGCGCTCGTCCTCTTCAAGGTCCTCGCCGACGCCCAGTTCCGCGCCGCCGCCGGGGCGACGCTGTGGGCGGTCGCCCAGGGGCTCGGCATCTCGCTCGTCGCCGGCACGGCGGTCGGGTTCCTGATGGGGCGGGTCGCGGCGGTCGAGCGCGGCTTGCGCTACTACGTCTTCAGCCTGTTCGCGACTCCGATGGTCGCGATCCTGCCGCTCGTCACGCTCTGGTTCGGCTACAACGCCGACGCGCGCCTGGCGGTGGTGGTGTTCGCGTCCTTCTTCTCGATCGCGATCAACGCCTCGGACGGGGCGCGCTCGGTGCCGCCCGAGTATCTCGAGGTCGCGCGGTCGTTCCGCGCACGGCCGCTCGCGACGCTCTACGACGTCGTGTTTCCGGCCTCGCTGCCGTATCTCTTCGCCGGCGTGCGGCTCGCCGCCGGGCGCGCGCTGGTCGGCGCGGTGGTGGCCGAATTCTTCATCTCGATCCCCGGGCTCGGCTACTACATCCTGTTCAACTCGCGCACCTTCAAGCACAACGAGGCGTTCGTCGCGGTGATCGTGCTGGTCGCCGCCGGCGTCGGGTTCGAGGTGCTGGTGCGGCGCCTCGCGCAGCGCTACCTGCCCTGGGCGCGGCGCGCGTGAGCGAACGACCCGCCGCTGCGCCCGCGGAATGCAGCCGTGCGGCCGACGCGTTCGCCGCGCTGCCGCCGCTGCCGCCGCGGCTGCGCGCGATCCTCGACCAGGAGTACCCGCGGTTCCCGGCCGGGGAGCTGCGGCGCCGCCACGCGTGCCTGCTCGAGCGGGCCGACGCCGCCGGCGCCGATGCCGTGCTCGTGTGCGGCGAGAACCGCTCCGGCACCGGCGTCGGTTGGCTCACCGGCTGGCCGGTCACCGCCGAGGCGGTGGCGCTGCCCGACCGCGCGGGCGGCGGCACGTTGTTCGTCCAGCATCACAACCACGTCCCGCTGGCGCGCCGGCTCGCCGCCGGCTGGGACGTGCGCTGGGGCGGACCCGCGACCGTGGAAGCGGTCGCAGCCGAGCTCGCCGCGCGCGGCGCGCGTCGGGTCGGCGTGACGGGTCCGTGGGCGGCGCGCAAGCACAGCCAGCTCGCGGAGCGCTGGGAGCTGGTCGACTTGAACGCGGACTACACCGCATTGCGGCTGGTGAAATCGCCCGACGAGATCGACTGGATCCGCATCGGCGCCTGGCTCACCGACCGGGCGGTTGGCGCGCTCGCCGCCGAGCTGCGCAGCGGTCTCACCGAGCGCGACCTCTGGCGCATCTGCGAATCCGCGTACGTGGGCGAGGGGGGCGCGACCTGGATCCACTACTTCGGCGTCACGCCGATGGCGGCGCCGGACTGTTGCGTGCCGGCGCAGTATCCGTCGGCGCGCCCGATCGAGCCGGGCGACGCCGTCCTCTTCGAGATCAGCGCACAGTTCTGGGAGTATCCCGGGCAGGCGCTGCGCACCTTCGCGGTGGAGGCAGCGCCCGCACCGCTCTATCGCGCGCTGCACGCCGCGGCGGAGGCGGCGTTCGACGCGGTGCTGGCGCAGATCCGGCCCGGCGCGACGATGCAGTCGATCGTCGACGCCGCCCGCGTGATCGAGGCGGCCGGCTTCAGCACCTGCGACGACCTTGTGCACGGCTTCGTGGGCGGCTACCTGCCGCCGGTGCTGGGCAGCCGCAGCCGGCCGGCCGGCCCCCTGCCCGAGATGGCACTCGCCGCCGGCATGACGCTCGTCGTGCAGCCGAACGTCGTCACGCCGGATCTGCGCGCCGGCGTCCAGGTCGGCGAGCTCGTGCTCGTCACCGACGCGGGCGCCGAGCGCCTGCACGCGCTTCCGCGCGGCCTGTTCGTCGCCGGTCCGCCCGGCGCGGCCTGACGCGCGCGCCGCGACGCCGCAGCGCTCGTCAGGGCCGGGCGCCGTTCTGCGCTATCCTCGCGGCGGAGCATCCAGGTGAGGGAGCAGGCGCAATGAACGAGGCATTCATCTGCGACGCGGTGCGCACGCCGTTCGGACGCTACGGCGGCGCGCTCGCGGCGATCCGGACCGACGATCTCGCCGCCGCGCCGATCAAGGCGCTCGTCGAGCGCAACACCGGCGTCGAGTGGAACGCGCTCGACGACGTGGTGCTCGGCTGCGCGAACCAGGCGGGGGAGGACAACCGCAACGTCGCGCGCATGGCGCTCCTGCTCGCTGGCCTGCCGCAGGATGTCCCCGGGGCGACGGTGAACCGGCTGTGCGGCTCGAGCCTGGACGCGGTCGGAACCGCCGCGCGCGCGATCAAGAGCGGCGAGGCCGATCTGGTCGTCGCCGGCGGTGTGGAGAGCATGACGCGCGCGCCGTTCGTCATGAACAAGGCCGACAGCGCGTTCTCGCGGACCGCGCAGATCTTCGACACCACGATCGGCTGGCGCTTCGTCAACCCGGCGATGAAGGCGAGGTACGGCACCGACTCCATGCCGGAGACCGGCGAGAACGTCGCCGAGCAGTTCAAGGTCTCGCGCGAGGACCAGGACCGCTTCGCGCTGCGAAGCCAGCAGCGCTGGGCCGCCGCGCACGCGGCGAAGTTCTTCGCCGGCGAGATCGCCGCGGTCGAGATCGCGAGCCGCAAGGGCGAGCCGAGGCGCATCGACACCGACGAGCATCCGCGCCCCGACACGACGCTCGAGGCGCTCGCGAAGCTGAAGCCGGTCGTGAAGGAGAACGGCACCGTGACCGCGGGCAACGCCTCGGGCGTGAACGACGGCGCGTGCGCGCTGCTGCTCGCCTCCGAGGCGGGCGTGAAGCGTCATGGACTGAAGCCGCGCGCGCGCGTCGTCGCGATGGCGGTGGCCGGGGTCGCGCCGCGCATCATGGGCGTCGGCCCGGCGCC
>JAHDYJ010000150.1 GCA_023383795.1 Burkholderiales bacterium
AGGTCTTGGACGCGACCTCCTTCACCATCTGCGCGCCCATGTTCTCGAACTTGTCCTTCAGCTCGATCTCCTTCGCGACCGAAACGCCGTCCTTGGTGACGGTCGGCGAGCCGAACGAGCGCTCGAGCACGACGTTGCGGCCCTTCGGGCCGAGCGTCGCCTTCACGGCATTGGCGAGGACGTTCACGCCGACCAGCATGCGGTGGCGGGCTTCCTCGTGAAAACGTACGTCTTTGGCAGGCATTGCGAACTCCTAGAGTCTCGATTGGGCTTTGATTACTCGATGATTCCCATGATGTCTTCTTCGCGCATCACCAGGAGCTCCTCGCCTTCGACCTTGACCGTCTGGCCGGAGTACTTGCCGAAGAGGACGCGGTTGCCGGGCTTGACGTCGAGCGGACGGAGCTTGCCGTCGTCCATGATCTTGCCGTTGCCGACAGCGACCACTTCACCCTGGTCCGGCTTCTCGCCTGCGGTGTCCGGGATCACGATCCCGCTCGCCGTCTTGCGCTCTTCCTCGAGGCGCTTGACGATCACGCGATCATGCAAAGGACGGATTTTCATACGGATTTTCTCCTACACGGTTGGTAAGCGGCCGCTCACTCCTCGCTCGCAGCCCACTTGGAAAAAGCGCGCAGAGGCGTTGTTAGCACTCCCTGCCAGCGAGTGCTAATGATAGGGCGCGGGCCCGCTGCTTTCAAGGGGCGCACCACGCTTTCTTCTAAGGTGTCCGCCGGCTACGCGGCCTGCGGTGGGGTTACGGCCGGCGCGGTGTATCTCTGTGTGTCGGGACGGTCCGGAGAAACACGCGGTTACAACACTCCGCCAGCGCCACTTCATTGTGCGGTGCGGAAAGTCCATAGTGAAAGCGGCCGGACTTCACTCAACCAACACCCCAAGGAGATGTCATGAAACGGGCACTTACAATTGGACTCGCAACCGCTGCGTCCGTGGCGATCGCGGCGGCGGCCTTTGCACAGCCGGGACCGGGCGGCGCGCGGGGCTACGGCCCCGGGTACGGAGCGGGGCCGTGCATCGAAGGTGGCTACGGCCCCGGCATGATGGGCGGAATGCGCGGCGGAATGTGGGGCGGCGGGATGCAGCAGGGCCGGCTCGAGGCGCTGAAAGCTGCGCTGGACCTCACCGACGCGCAGGCGCCGGCGTGGAACAAGTACGCCGAGACCGTGCAGTCGCAGGTCGAGGCGCGCCAGAAGCTGCACGCGCGGATGTCGAACGCCGCGCCCGAAGAGCGCGCCGCGCTGCACGAGACCATGTACAGCTTCAACGTCGAGTCGGCCAAGGCGATCGCCGCGGCGCGCGACGAGCTGTACGCGGTGCTCACGGCCGAGCAGAAGGCGACGGCCGATCGTTACGTCGGCGGGCCGCGCTTCGCCTACCGCGGCGGCGGACCGCGCTTCTGAGACCGCCCGGCGGGGGCGGCGCGAGCCGCCCTCTTCTTCCTTGCGACCCGCCTACCAGTCGAACGGCAGCCCGACGTAGTTCTCCGCCAGGCTCTTCGCCGCCGCGGACGAGCTCACGACGTAATCGAGCTGCGCGCGCTGCAGGCGCTGCTGGAACGGGTCGTCGACGATCGAGCGGTGGAGCATCGAGGTCATCCACCAGGAAAAGTGCTCGGCGCGCCAGACGCGGCGCAGGCAGGTCGCCGAGTAGCGTTCGAGGAGCTCGGCGCGCCGCGTCCGGTAGTGCTCGACGAGCGCGCGCACCAGCACGCTCACGTCCGCCGCGGCGAGGTTGAGCCCCTTCGCGCCCGTCGGGGGCACGATGTGCGCGGCGTCGCCGGCGAGGAAGAGGCGCCCGTACTGCATCGGCTCGACGACGAAGCTGCGCATCGCGATGATGCCCTTCTGGATCACCGGTCCCTCGGTGAGCCGCCAGCCGTCGGCTGCCAGGCGCCGGTGCAGCTCGCCCCAGATCCGCTCGTCCGGCCAGCTCGCGATGTCGTCCTCGGGGTCGCACTGGATGTACAGGCGCTGGATCTCCGGCGAGCGCATGCTGAGCAGCGCGAAGCCGCGCTCGTGGTACGCGTAGACGAGCTCCTTCGCCGAGGGCGGCGCCTCGGTCAGGATACCGAGCCAGCCGTACGGGTAGGTGCGCAGGAACTCGGTGCGCACGCTCGCCGGGATCGCCGGCCGCGACACGCCGTGAAAGCCGTCGCAGCCCGCGATGAAGTCGCACGCGAGGTCGTGCGTGACGCCGTCCTTGCGGAACCGGATCGAGGGAGCGTCGGTGTCGAAGTCGCGCACGCTCACGCCCTCGACCTCGAACAGGATCTCGCCGCCGGCGTCGAGCCGCGCCTTGACCAGATCGCGGATGACCTCGTGCTGGGCGTACACCATGATCGACCGGCCGCCGGTCAGCGCGTGCATGTCGATCCGGTGGCCGCGGCCGCCGAAGCGCAGCTCGATGCCGTGGTGCCGGAAGCCCTCGCGCGCCATGCGCCCGCCGACGCCCGCGCCGGTGAGCAGGTCGACCGTGCCCTGCTCGAGCACGCCCGCCCGGATGGTCTCCTCGATGTCCTTGCGGCTCCGGTTCTCGAGCACGACCGACTCGATGCCCTGCAGGTGCAGCAGGTGCGAGAGCAGCAGCCCCGCCGGACCCGCGCCGACGATTCCGACTTGCGTGCGCATGCGCTCGCTCCCGGCGGCTGCGCTCAGGCGCTCGCCGGATCCCCGCTTGCGCGGGGATGACCGGCTGCGCCGGTCACTTCCACAGCTCGACCTTGCCGCCCGCTTTCTGGATCCTCTCGGCCTTTGCCTGCAGGAAGCGCTGGAACGAGGGTTCGGTGCGGTAGGCGCCGCTCGCCACGTAGTCGAACGAGCCGGCGAGATGGAACGGGCGCAGGTACGCCTCGATCCGGAACACTTCCCTGCCGCGATCGTCGAAGAACACGACGCTCGGGGTGTACGCCACCCCGAGCTCGCGCGACCAGGCGTCGGACGCGCGCTGCCTGCCGTCGGGGCCGACGAGCGGCGCCATCGATCCGACGACTACCCGCGCCACGTCGAAGCGCGCGATCTGCTCGAGCACCTCCGTGCGCTTGAACCCCTCCCGGTGCATCTCGTCGCAGCCGGTGCAGTAGGGCGTCTCGAACACGACCGCGAGCGGCTTGCCGCCCGGCTTGCGGGCGAGATCGAGCGGGGTCGCCATGAAGAACGGCGCGGCGTGCACCTCGGCGCTCGCGGCCTCCCTGACCGCCGTCTTCATGTACTCGGCGAACGGGACGTCCTTTTCCTTCCTGGCGGCGACGTAGTCGAGCACGGCGTCGAAACGGTGGGGCGGGTAGTAGCCGTTCAGGCGCACGATCACCTCCCCGCGCTCGTCGAGAAACAGCAGCGTCGGGGTGAATTGCACCCTGAGCGCCGCGGCGAACTGCTTCTCGGGCATCGCCCGCCCGTCGATCCAGGTGACCTCGCGATCGCCCCACATGTTGATGTCGACGGCCACGAGATGCCTACGCGCCTTGTCGACGATCGACTTCTGCGTGAAGTTGGTGGACACGAGCTTCGCGCAGTAAGGGCAGCCGTCCTGATGGAAGTAGATCATCACGCGCTTGCCCTGCCTCGCCGCGTCGCGCACGTCCTCGCGGAAGTCGAGGAACGACTGCGTGAACCAGGACGGGATATCGATCGCGTGCGGCGAGGGGGTCTGCGCCGACGCCGTCGCGGGCAACAGCACGGCGGCCGCGAGCGCCGCCGCGCAGAGCAGTCTGCCTGCCGGGCCTGCTGGACTCATGGGCGCCTGCCCTCCTCCGCGACGACGCAAGGTTAGACGACCCTGCGACCCGGGAGTTGCGGCCGCGGCTGCCGGGCCCGGAAAGAAAAATCCCCGTGCACGGGGTTGCCATGCACGGGGCCCAATGGCAGGACCGAGGAGGAGGAGGATGGCCCTGCCGGAGGAGGAAAACCCCCGGGCGAGGCGATCGCGCCTCGCATAAAGAAAATGTTAGCCAACACTGATAGGCTTCTCTGTGACGTAGGTCCCATTCGGCGGTAGAACTTCAAAGGCGCCAGCCGATCGAGCGCAGGAACTCCGCGGTCAGCGCGGCGGCCTGCTCGGCGAAAACCCGTCGAGTCGGATTGGCGTGCGCGCGCCTGCGCCAGTCGACTCCCGCCGGCAGCCCGGCCGCTGCGTACAGCGCCCGCGGCGGGTAGTACAGGCGCCGCGCGTGCTGGGCGAGCACCGCCGCGACGAGGGGCGAGAGCGCGGCCAGCCGCCAGCGTGGCAGCCCGCGTACCGCCTCGGCGCAGACCGCGCGCGTGTGCGCGATGTGGCGTGCCTCGTCGCGGGCGTGCAGCCGGGCCATGTGATACACGACCGCGCTCACGGTAACCTCCTCGACGCCGCGCGGGATCATGCGGTTCAGCCGGTCGCCGAGCTCCTCGCCGACCACCGTGATGGTCCAGAAGAGTGCGCTCGAGAACGGAATCAGCCGGCCGACCGCGGTGCCGAGCGCCGAGCGCGGATGCGCGGCGGCGGGGATGCGCACGCCGGCGCGCCCGAGCAGCTCGAGGAACATCAGGCTGTGGCCGGCCTCCTCGCGGATTTCGTGCAGGTAGTACCGGCGCCGCTCGGGATCGGGCTCGCGGTCGAGGGCGCCGCCGAGGCGCTCGATGAACATCGCCTCGAGCCACAGCCCGGCCTCGAGGAGGTAGGCGAACTCGTAGTGGGAGAGCCGCCGCCGGGACGCGAGCGGGAGCGCCTCGAACTCGGCCACCCCGGCAAGCGAGAGCGCCGCGGGCGGCAGCCACCACGCGTCGGTGTCGACGCTCTCCCAGCGCAGCTCGGCGAGCGGATCGACGTAGGGTGCGCTCGATGCGTTCAGCCGTTCGAGCAGGCGCGATGGCGAGGTCGCGGACGAGGACATGCCGTTGACGCTGGCGCCGCGGCCGGCCGTCGCCGCCGCGGCGAGAATGGCAATATACCGTGCCCCGCGCGCGGCATCCCCTCGCGGATATTGATGTGCGATTCGACCTGTTTTATGAGCTCGCGATGCCGCCCGCGCTCGCGCGGAGCGAGCCGGAGATGTTCGCGCAGACGCTCGGCGAGCTCGCCGCCGCCGACGCGCTCGGTTTCGGCGGCGCCTGGCTCGTCGAGCATCACTTCATGCCCGGGTACTCGCACTCGTCGAAGCCCGAGCTCGTGCTCGCCGCGGCCGCCGAGCGCACGCGGAGGCTGCGCCTCGGCCTCGCGGTCATTCCGCTGCCCTACCACCATCCGGTGCACGTCGCCGAGCGCGTCGCGACGCTCGACATCCTCTCCGCGGGGCGGCTCGAAGTCGGGATCGGGCGCGGGTTCTCGCCGCCCGAATACGCGGCCTTCGGCGTGCGCATGGCCGACAGCCGGGCGCTCGTCGCCGAGTCCCTCGCGGTGCTGCGCGCGAGCTTCCGCGACGCGCCGGTGAGCGCGCCCGGCCCTCGCTTCCCGCTCGACGGCTTGCGCATCGTGCCGCGTCCGGTGCAGCGCCCGCACCCGCCGCTCTGGACGGCGGCAGTGAGCCCGGAGACCTTCGACTGGGCCGGCCGTGAGGGTCTCGGCGTGCTGGTCGGGCCGTTCAAGCCGTGGTTCATGGTCGAGGCCGACATCCGGCGGTATCGCGCAGCGTGGGCGCACCGCGAGCCGCCGCGCGTCGGCGTGACGGTCGGCATGCTGTGTCTGCCCGACGCGCGCCGCGCGCGCGCGCTCGCCGCGCCCGCGCTCTCCTGGTTCTACGGCGAGCTCCTGCGCGTGACCGCGCCGGTGCTCGAGCAGCTCTATCCCTCGTACGAGCACTTCCGCTCGCTCGGGCGCTTCCGGCGCCTCGCGAAGCTCGGCGCGCGGCCGCGCTTCCTCGCCGCGGCCGGCATGGCGATCGTCGGCGATCCTGCCGCGTGCATCGCGCGCATCCGCAGGCTCGAGGCGGCCGGCGTCACGCATCTGCTGTGCGCGGTCGGCGCCGGCGCGCTGCCGACCGAGATCGTGCACGAATCGCTCGAGTGCATGGCGCGCGAGGTCGTCCCGGCGTTCCGACGGCGGTAGCCGACGGATCAATCGGCGAGCTGCCCGGCCACCAGCTCGAGCAGGCTGCCCATTTCCCGGCGCCACCCGAAGTGCGCGCGGCCGTCGTCGAAGGTCTGGCGGCAGTTGGCGCAGCTCGTCAGCGCGAGCTCGGCACCGGTCGCGTCGAGCTGCGCCATCTTGATCTCGAACGCCTTGTGTCGCAGCGGATCGGCCCGATGGATCGTGACGACGCCGCCGCCCCCGCCGCAGCAGAAGTTGCGCGCGCCCGCGTCCTTCGTCTCGCGCAGCTCGACGCCGAGCGCGGCGAGCACCTCGCGCGGCGCCGACGTGGCGCCGCCGCGGCGCGAGATCTGGCACGGGTCGTGGAACGCGGCCGCCATCGCGAGCGGCCGCACCTTCAGCCGCCCGGAACGCAGGCTCTCGGCGAGGAACTCCGAGATGTGCAGCACGCGGAACGGCAGCGGGCGGCCCAGCATGTTCGCCCCCTGCCAGCGCAGCGCCGAGTAGGCGTGCCCGCACTCGGGCAGCACCAGGATCTTCGCCTTGCACGCGATCGCGGCCTCGATCAGCTTCAGGCTCATGCTGCGCTGCCAGGCCACGTTGCCCGAGAGCATCCCGAAGTTGGTCGCCTCGTACCCCCGGGTCGACACCGTCCAGGTGTAGCCGCTCCGGTTCAGCACCTTCGCGGTCGCCACCAGCGACTCGGGGTACTTCATGATCTCGATCGAGGAGAAGGTCGCGAGCACCTCCGCCTCGGGTTGATCGACCGGGATCTCGACCTCGTAGTCGTCGGCGAGCCACTCCAGGCGCTCGCTCAGCACCTTCGGCGTCGCGCCGAGCGGGCTGCCCTCGCGCTCGGCGCGTTCGGCCACCGCCCACAGCTCGTGCGGCACCAGGCCGGCCTCGAACATCGCGTGCCGCGCGAGACCCACCAGGCCCGCGATGTCGATGCCCATCGGGCAGATCTGCGTGCAGCGGCCGCACATCGTGCACGAGTCGTAGACGAGCTCCTGCCACGCCTCGAGCTGCTCGACGGTCACCGCGCGCTTGAGGCCGAGCGCGCGGTAGACCCACGCGAATGGCCCCGCCTCGCGCTTGTAGGCCTGCTTGAATGGCTCGAGCTTCCAGATCGGCGTGTACTTCGGGTCGCCGGTGGTCAGGTAGAAGTGGCACGCCTCGGCGCAGTTGCCGCAGTGGATGCACGACTCCATGTAGGCGGCTGCGGCGCGGCCGAAGTCGCGCCCGAACGCGCGCTGCGCGGCGACGAGGCGCTCGGCGTCGGGCCGCTCGCCCTGCTTGTCGTAGCGCGCGGCGGGCTTCTCGATCGAGAACCGCGGCGACTCGAGGTCGAGGGGGTGGTCGTTCGCGGGCGCGCTCACAGGTCGGCTCCTTTGCGCGCGAACGCAGCGCCGGTGTAGCCGCGCGAGACGAAGACCAGGAAAGCGTGCGCGAGCTTGCTGAACGGCAGCCACGCGATCAGCAGCTCGAACGAGAGCAGGTGAATCGCCACCGGCACCGGGCTCGCGGGGCTCGCCGGGTAACCCTGCTCGATCGGCAGCATGATCACCGCCATGCCGGTCACCATCGGCGCGATCGTGATCGCCCAGCTCGCCCAGTCGTCGAAGTTCGAGAGCAGCCGCAGCACCGGCGAGGTGAGCCGCACCATCAGCGCGTAGAAGAGACCGATGAACGTCAGCGCGACCGCGACGGCGAACAGCCACGCCGGCGCCGCCGGCCAGGCGAGCCCGGTAAGTCGCTCGACGAACGCGATGTGCGGCGCGAAGCCGAAGAACACGATCGCGAGCCCGACGTGATATCCGTACGCATTCAGCGTGCCGACCAGCGTGCGGCTGCGGAAGTTTCGCGGGTGCCACATCCGGGTGACGATCGCCCGCAGCGCGCCCGCCGCGAGCGCGGTGCTGCGCGGCTCCGAATAGTCCGGCTTGACCGGTCGGCGGAAGATCCCGGCGAGCCGCCAGACGGTGCCGATCGCGAACAGCGCAAGCGCGATCGCGAGCCCCGGCCCGCGCGCAAACTCGAGTAGCTCCATGAGTGTCCTTTCGTTCCTGCCCTCCGGCGCCGCGCCGGACGGGAATCAAGCATGCACGCGCCGGGCCGTCGCCGGCCGTAGGGATTCGATGTACCGCAGTTCACACACCCGCGTTGGCCTGCCGCTCAGTGCGCCGCCGCGTCCTGCGCGGTGCGCGTGAGGCGGCCGTCCTCCAGGTAGTACACCGTGTCGAAGCCCTCGATCATGCGCCGGTCGTGCGTCACCGCGATCACCGCCGAGCGGCGCTCGCGCGCGATCTTGCGCAGCAGCCCCATCACCTTGGGGCCGCGGCCGGTGTCGAGCGCCGCGGTCGGCTCGGCGGCGAGGATGAGCGGCGGCGAGTTGGCGAGCGCGCGCCCGATCGCCACGCGCTGCTGCTCGCCGCCGGAGAGGTTCGCCGGCAGGGAGCCGGCGCGGTGCCCGATCTCGAGGTAGTCGAGGATCTCGCGTGCGCGGCGCGCCGACTCGCGCGCGCTCACGCCGTTCAGCTGCAGCACCAGCGCGACGTTCTCCTGCGCGGTGAGAAACGGGATCAGGTTGTGGCTCTGGAAGATGAAGCCGATGTGCTCGCGCCGGAACCGGCGCACGTCGATCCCGGTCCAGCCGTCGCGGTAGACCTCCTGCCCGTTCACCGCGATCCGCCCGGCGCTCGGCTCGAGGATCAGGCTGATCGAGAGGAGCAGCGTGCTCTTGCCCGAGCCGCTCGGGCCGAGCAGCGCGGCGAGCTCGCCCGGCGCCACGCTGAACGTGGCGGGCTTCAGCGCGTGCACGGCGAGCTCGCCCGAGCCGAACGTCTTGGCGACGCCCTCGACCTCGAGCACCGGCGCGCCGTCGCGGTCCACGGTCCCGACGTCCTATCCGCCGAGCGCGAGCTGCGGCGGCGTGCGCAGCGCGTGCCAGATCGCCATCAGGCTCGCCACCACCCCGCCCGCCAGCATGACGAAGAAGGTGAACGCGGTCTCCTGCGGCAGGAAGACGAGCGTGCGCGGGAAGCGCGGCTCGACCACGCCGCGCAGGAACCAGGCGAAGGCGAAGCCCGCCAGCGTGAGCGCGAGCGACTGCTCCATGATCAGGCGCACGATCACCCGGTTCGGCGCGCCGATCAGCTTGAGCGTGGCGATGGACTTGATCTTCTCGATCGTGAGCACGTACACGATCAGCGCGATGATCACGATCGACACCACCACCAGCAGCGACCGGAAGAGACCGAGCACCGCCGACATGCGGCGCAGCCGCCCCTCGAGCATCAGGCTGCGCTCCTCGGCGCTCGTGTAGACGTTGAAGTAGAGCCAGTCGCGGACATGCCGGCGCACCGCCTCGGGGTCGGCCCCCGGGGCGAGCTTCACCAGCACCGCGTTCACGTTGTCGGTCGCGGCGGCGACGAGCGGCAACAGCTTCTCGGCTTGCTCTGCGGTATAGCCGGCGCGCTCGAGCTTCTTCAGGTTCGCCGCGCGCGCGGCCTCGCGCGCGCGGTTGTCCTGCTCGTACTGCACGTCCTGCGCGTCGGGCAGCGCGAGGTAGACGAGCGGGTTGCCGCCCGAGTCGACCGCCTCGCGCGTGACGCCGACCACGGTGTACTCGTTGCGCCCGAGCCGCACCCGCGCGCCGAGCGCGAGCCCGAGCTTCGCGTCGGCCACCATCTCGTAGTGCGCGGCGCGGATGGCGCGCCCCTGCACGATGCGGCCCGGCCCGCCCAGCCCGCCGAAGACGTCGTAGCCGATGATCGTGAACTGCTGGCTCGCGCCGCCGAGCTCGCGCTGCGCCGCGTAGGCGACGAACGGGCTCGCCTGCGCCACGCCCGGCGTGGCGGCGACGCTCTTGTGCGCATCCGCCGGGATGCGCGAGGACTCGTTGAACGGCCCGCCGCGGCCGCGCTCCACCACCCAGAGGTCGGTCGCCGTGTTCTCGATCAGCCACACGCCGTCGGCGATGTTGCCCTGGTAGATGCCGTTCA
>JAHDYJ010000151.1 GCA_023383795.1 Burkholderiales bacterium
CCTCGGGGAACGCGCTGCCGACTTCGACCGGGATGATGGGCGGCTATCCGGGCGCGGTGAACCGCTACCGCTTCCTGCGCAACACGGACATCGCCGAGCGCATGCGGCGCGCGGAGCTGCCGGCGGACATCAGCGATGTGGCGGGCGAATGGGAGGAGCTGCAGCTTCGCCAGCAGGACTTCGTGCAGCAGCCGGCCGACGTCTACGCGGTGCTGTGGTCCGCGGCGGGCGGCTTCGGCGATCCGCTCGAGCGCGACCCGGCCCGGGTCGAGGCCGACGTCGAGAACCTGGACGTCACGCCGGCGGCCGCGCGCGAGGTGTACGGCGTCGTGATCGGCGCCGACCGCAAGGCCGACGGCGCCGCGACCGGGCGCCTGCGCGCCGACATGCGCGCGGCGCGCATCGCGCGCGGGCGACGCCCGTCGGGCGAGATCGGCAAGACGGGCGGGAAGCGGCGCCTGCTCGCGACCGCGAGCCTCGCCGTGCACGATACCCCGGCTGGGCCGCGGCACGCCTGCGCGAAGTGCGAGACCGACCTCGGACCGGTCGGCGCGAACTACAAGGAGCACTGCGTGCGCGACGACCGCGACATCCGGGCGTCGAACCCCATCGTCGGCGATCCGGCACGCTTCCTCGACGTGACGCCGGTCTTCCGCCAGTTCTACTGCCCCGGCTGCGGCCTGACGATCGAGAACGAGATCGCCGTGTCCGACGAGCCGTTGCTGAGGGACGTGGAGCTCCACTTGAAGTGAAAGTGGGCAGCGGACAGTAAGCAGGCAGCAGCGAAACGAGATCGCTCCGGTCCACCGGCCGGAGCGAAAGTGGCGCTTGGCAAGGGCCGGAGACCCGGCATTGCTTCGGCCCGCTGTCCACTGCCCGCTTGTCAGCCTTCCTTCTTCCGCCTGCGACGCGGAACGAGCCGCCGCAGGGCGCCCGGCGCGCCTTCGAGCAACGCGTCGACCGCGATCTCGATCGCGCGTGCGGCGTCGACGCGCACGTTCACGCGGTAGACGTACTTGCGCACGCCGTAGTAGAAGATCGCCGACTGCAGCACGAAGACGAGCTCCATCTCCTCGTCGCCGATCGGCGCCTCGGCGGGGCTCGGCAACCCGAGCTCGTGGCGGAGCTCGCGGCAGATGCGCCGGAGCACGCGCTGCTCGAGCCGCGCGATGTAGCGGCGGTTGAAGCCCACGCCGAGGAGGCCGGAGTAGAGGTAGATCCGCAGCCACTGCGGACTGAAGATCGCGCTCGTGTAGCGCGTATAGAACTCGATCAGGCGCCGGCGCAGCGGGATCGCGCGGTCGTCGAGCAGACGCTCCCACTCCGGATCCCAGCGGCCGATGTAGACCTGACGGTAGACGCGCTCGATCAGGTCCTGCTTGGAGGGGAAGTAGCGGTAGAGCAGCGGCTGGGTGATGCCGAGCCGGCGCGACAGCTCGCGCGTCTGGCCGCCGAAGCCGACCTCGGCGAAGAACTCGATCGCCGCCGCGACGATCTGCCGCTCGCGCTCGTCCGGCGCGAGCCGCCGCCGCGGTCGCCGCGGCGCGCCCGGGCGCCCGTCGCCGCGCGCGGCGCTTCCGCGGCTCGGACGGCGGTCGTCGAGCGCCAAGGCGGGTCTAGACCGCGACGGCGGTGCGGTACCAGTCGAGCACCTGCTCGCCGGTCCAGAACAGGACGCCGGGCCGGGCCGCGATGTGCTCGTAGAGCCGCTCGACGTAGCCGATGCGATGCGGCACCCCGCTCAGGTAGGGGTGCACGCTGATCGACATCACCCGCGTGATGCGCGCGCTCTCGTCGTAGAGCCGGTCGAACTGGTCGCGCCCGCGGCGCAGGAACTCCTCCGACGAGTGCTGCTGCACCGCCATCACCGCGACGTCGTTCACCTCGATGGTGTACGGCACCGACACGACCGGCCCGTGCGCGGTGGCGATCGGCACCGGCTGGTCGTCGAGCACCCAGTCGGCGACGTACTCGATCCCCTCCGCGGCGAGCAGATCGATGGTCTCGCTCGTCTCGGTGAGCCCGGGGCTCTCCCAGCCGCGCGGCGCGCGGCCCGCGACCTCGCGGATCGCGGCGACCGTGTCGCGGATCGCCGCGCGCTGATCCTCGACGTGGTGCATCGGGCGCTGCACGTAGCCGTGTCCCATGAACTCCCACCCGGCGTCGCGCGCCGCCTGCGCGATGCGCGGATAGGTGCGGCAGACCGCGCCGTTCGTCGCGAGCGTCGGCGTCACGCCGAAGCGCTGCATGCACTCGGCGATGCGCCAGAAGCCGACCCGCATGCCGTACTCGTGCCACGCCCAGTTCGGCAGATCCGGCAGCAGCGGCTGCCCCATCGGCGGGGGCAGCACCGCGCGCGGCATCGGCCGCTCGATCGCCCACTCCTCGACGTTGACGATCGTCCACACGACGATGCGCGCGCCGTCCGGCAGCGCAAGCGGCGGCCGGTCGACGATCGCGGAATAGGGAACGCGCTCGCGGGGGGTCGGCATGGCTCTCCTCGGGCGGGGGACGGGGGAACAGCGGACAGTGGACAGCAGGCGGCGGACGGCGGGCGGTCAGAGTTTCCCAGGCGCCCGCACGGCAGGGCCTGCTGCCCACTGCTCACTGCCCACTGTCCGCTCTCCTTCTGGCGTACAGCTCGCGGAACGTCCTGCCTTCCGGCGCGGGCATGTCGCGGCCCTTCGTCCAGGCGCCGCCGAACGGCAGATGGCGGATCATCCGCCGCCCCCCGCCCAGGAAGCGCAGGCAGCGCGCGGCGACGCGCGTCGCAGCCGCATAGAGCCGCGGCCGCTGCGCGAGCCACGACCACGCGCGGATGGCGAGCACCTCGCTCCGCGGCCGCAGGCCGCGGTCGACCTGCTTCTCGCGCAGCTTGCGCAGGAGCTCCGGCAGCGGGATCTTGACCGGGCACACGACGCCGCACTCGCCGCAGAGCGTCGCGGCGTGCGGCAGATCGAGCGCGTTCTCCAGGCCGATGTAGGACGGGGTGAGCACCGAGCCCATCGGCCCCGGATACACCCAGCCGTAGGCGTGGCCGCCGATCGTCTGGTAGACCGGGCAGTGATTCATGCACGCCCCGCAGCGTATGCAGCGCAGCATCTCCTGCATGTCGGTGCCGACCAGGTTGGTACGGCCGTTGTCGACCAGGATGAAGTACATGTGCTCGGGGCCGTCGCGCTCGCCGGGCCCGCGCACCCCGGTCGCCACCGTCACGTAGTTCGAGATCGACTGCCCGGTCGCCGAGCGCGGCAGCAGGCGCATGACGAGCGCGAGGTCCTCGAGCGTCGGCAGCACCTTCTCGATGCCGGTGATGCACACGTGCACCCGCGGGAGCGTCGTCACCATGCGCCCGTTGCCCTCGTTCGTCACGACCGCGACCGATCCGGTCTCGGCGATCAGGAAGTTGCCGCCCGAGATCCCCATGTCGGCGGTCAGGAAGTGGCTCCGCAGCACCTCGCGCGCCTCGCGCGTCATCTGCGGGATGTCGAGCGTGCGCCGGCGCCCGTGCGCGCGCTCGAAGAGATCGGCCACCTCCTCCTTGCTCTTGTGGATCGCGGGCGCGATGATGTGCGACGGCGGCTCGCCGGCGAGCTGCAGGATGTACTCGCCGAGGTCGGTTTCCACCGCCTGCACGCCCGCCGCCTCCAGGCGCTGGTTGAGCGAGGCCTCTTCCGAGAGCATCGACTTCGACTTCGCCACCTTGCGCACGCCGTGCCGGCGGCAGAGCTCGATCACCAGGCGCGCGACCTCCGCACCGGTCTCGGCGAACAGCACGGTCGCGCCGCGGCGCGTCGCCTCGCGCTCGAAGCGCTCGATCCAGACGTCGAGGTTCGCGAGCGCGCGGTCGCGCGCCTGCGCGGCCGCCGTGCGCGTGCCCTCGAAGTCGTCGAGCTCGCCGACGACCTTGGCGCGCGCAGCCGCGAAGCGCCCGCCGAAGCGGCGCATGTTCGACTGCAGCTGCGCGTCGGCGAGACCCGCCGCGGCGCGGCGCTTGAAGTGGACGGACTGAGGTTGCATGAGAGAAAGTGGACAGTGGGCAGTGGGCAGTCAACAGTGGGCCGTCGTAGCAGCCGCGCGGCAGCTACGTGAATCGCGGCGTGCACCGCACGGTCTGCTGTCCCCTGTCCACTGTCCACTGTTCACTGCCCACTCTCGCTTCCCGCGAGGACTTCGGCCACGTGCAGCACCCGCGTGCGCTCGTCGCCGCCGCGGCGCAGCCGGCCTTCGATGTTCAGCATGCACCCGAGGTCGCCGAGCACCACGGCGTCGGCGCCGCTCGCGGCGATGTTCGCGCACTTCTTCTCCGCCATCGCCGCCGAGACGTCGCCGAACTTGACCGAGAAGGTGCCGCCGAAGCCGCAGCACACCGTGCTGTCCTTCATCTCCGCGAGCTCGAGACCCGCGACCCTGGCAAGCAGCGCGCGCGGCTGCGCCTGCACGCCGAGCTCGCGCAGCCCCGAGCAGCTGTCGTGGTAGGTGACCGTGCCGTCGAAGGCGCCGGGCACCGCATCGAGCCTCGCCACGCTCGCCAGGAAGTCGGTGAGCTCGTAGGTCTTGGCGCACAGGCGACGGATCCGGTCCAGCGTCACCGGCTCGTCGCGGAAGAGGTCCGGATAGTGGGTGCGGATCATGCCGGCGCAGGAGCCCGAAGGCGCGACCACGTACTCGAAGCCCTCGAACTCGTCGAGCATCTTGGTCGCGAGCGCCCGGGCGGAGGCGCGGTCCCCCGAGTTGTAGCCGGGCTGCCCGCAGCAGGTCTGGGTCCCGGGCACGACGACCTCGCAGCCGGCCGCCTCGAGCAGACGGAGCGCCGCAAAGCCGATCCGCGGCCGCATCAGGTCGACGAGGCAGGTGACGAACAGTCCGACGCGCATCGGAAGGGGCCGCTCTTCGAGTTTTCGGCGACGCGGCGGCCGGCGCCGCGGGTCGCCAAATGGTAACACGCGCCCGGCGGCGGCCTGCCCGGCGGCCGGCGTTCGGTTTCGGATGGCGGGTTACAATTGCGCGATCTGGCAAATCGGCGAGCGCCCCGCGTGGCCACCCGCGCACACAGCAAGGAGTCGAAGAGCTCGATCCAGGTGATCGAGCGCATGTCCAAGCTCATCGACGTGCTCGGGGAGTCTCCGAACGCGGTGGGGCTGAAGCAGCTGGCGGCGGCGGCCGGCCTGCATCCGTCGACCGCGCACCGCATCCTGACCGCGCTCGTGAACGACCGCCTGGTCGAGCGCGTCGACCAGGGCAGCTACCGGCTCGGGCTGCGGCTGCTCGAGCTCGGCAACCTGGTGAAGTCGCGCATCAGCGTGCGCGAGCACGCGCTGCCGCTGATGCGCGAGCTGCACGCCGCGACCGGCGAGGCGGTGAACCTCTCGGTCCGGCGCGACGACGAGATCGTCTACGTCGAGCGCACCTCCAGCGGCCGCTCGCTGATGCGCGTGGTGAACATCATCGGCGCGCGCGCGCCGCTCCACCTCACCGCGGTGGGCAAGCTCTTCCTCGCCGAGGAGCCGCCCGACGGCGTCGAGGCGTACGCGGCGCGCACCGGCCTGCCCGCCTTCACGCGCAACTCGCTGCACACCCTCCCGGCGATCGAGAAGGAGCTCGAGAAGGTCCGCGGCCAGGGCTACGCCACCGACAACGAGGAGGCCGAGGTCGGCGTGCGCTGCATCGCGGCCGGCATCCGCGACGACGCCGGCCAGCTGGTTGCCGGACTGTCGCTGTCGGCGCCGGCCGAGCGGATGAAGCCGCAGTGGGCGTGGCTCGTCCGGGAGACCGCGGCGAAGATCTCGCGCGCGATCGGCGCGCCGCCCGCCCGCGACTGAGTCGGCGGACGGTAGAATCGACGGATGATCGCCTCCACCATCCCGGACGCCTGCCGATGCCCTTTGACGTTCGCATCGTGACCGCCGCCGATTTCCTGCGCACCGACATGCGCGGGGAGCTGGACATCGAGCCGAGCCGCCGCGCGCTCGAGGACGTCATCCGCGGCTGCGCCGGCCGGCCGCGGCACCACGTCCTGATCGACTGGCGCCAGGCGAACGGCGCCCTCTCGCTCTCCGACCTCTTCGAGCTCGCGGCCGATCTCGAGGTGCCGGAGGTCACGAGCGACCAGCGGATCGCGTCCCTGCATCCGAGCGCCGACGAGCTGAACCTCGGCCGCTACTTCGAGGTCTTCGCCGCGGCCCGCGGCTTCCAGTTCCGGCCGTTCACCGATACCGCGACCGCGCTCGCCTGGCTGGGCGAATAGCGAACGTCCGGGGGAAGCACCCTCGGCTCCGATTACCGCGGGCGGGGCTGCCCGAGTCAGACCGCGATCAGCAGGTGCACCGAGAAGAGCCGGTCGGGGTCGGTCCACACGCGCAGCGGCTCGAAGCGCGCGCGCCGCGCGAGGGCCTGGAACTCCTCCACCGCGTACTTGCACGAGATCTCGGTGTGGATGGTCTCGCCGGGCCGGAAATCGAAGCGGCGCCCGCCGACGTGCACGAACTGCGCGTAGCGGCTCTCGAGATGCATCTCGATGCGGCCGAGCGCCTCGTCGTAGAACGCCTTGTGCCGGAAGCGCTCGGGCCGGAAGTCGCCGCCGAGCTCCCGGTTGATGCGCGCGAGGAGATTCAGGTTGAAGCGCGCGGTCACGCCCTGCGCGTCGTCGTAGGCCGCCTCCAGCGTCCGCTTGTCCTTCTTGAGGTCGACGCCGATCAGCAGCCTCGCGCCCGTGCCGGCCATGTCGCGCACCCCGCGCAGGAGCGCCGCCGCCTCGTCGGGCGTGAAGTTGCCGATGGTCGAGCCGGGGAAGAAGACCACCTTCAGCTTGACCGGAACCCCCATGAAGCTCGGCAGGCGCAGCGGCCGGGTGAAGTCGGCGCGCACCGCGCAGATGTGCAGCCACGGGAACAGCGCGGCGATCTCGTCCGCGGCCGACCTGAGCTGGCGCTCGGCGATGTCGATCGGGACGTAGAGCGCGGGGCGCGCGCGTTCGATCAGGAGGCGCGTCTTCACGCTCGCGCCGGAGCCGAGCTCGATCAGCTCGACGTTCGGGCCGACGAGGCGCGCGATCTCGGCGACGTTCGCCTCCATGATCGCCATCTCGGTGCGCGTCGGGTAGTACTCGGGCAGCGTGCAGATCTCCTCGAAGAGCTGCGAGCCGAGATGGTCGTAGAAGTACTTGGGCGCGAGCGCCTTCTGCGGCGCCGCGAGGCCGCGCAGGCAGTCGTCGAGGAAGGACGCCTCGTCGGCGAGGCAGTCGTAGAACCGCACGACCCCGAAGCGCCCCGGATGGGGCGCCTCGGCCGCGGGAATCTCACCAGTAGCTGGCCGGGGACGGGAACTGGACACGCACGCGGCTTCCGTTGCGGGAGCCGCTATCGTACGCCGTACGCGCGCCGGCTGCCGAAACGGTCGCCGAGCGCCGCACGCCGCCGTCCGCGCCGTCGAAGTCGATCGAGTCCTCGAGCCACTTGCGCAGCCGGTTGGCGTCGCCGATCCGCGTGTACTTGCCGACCGAGTCGAGCAGCACGATCACGAGCGGCCGGGCCGCGATGTTCGCCTGCATCACCAGGCACCGGCCGGCCGCCCGGATGAACCCGGTCTTCTGCACGCCGATCTCCCAGCTCGGGCTGGAGACCAGGCGGTTCGTGTTGCGGTAGACGACCTTGCGCTTGCCGATCCGCACCTCGTGCGAGTTCGCGGTCGAATACTCCCGGACGAGCGGCTGGCGCGCGGAGGCCTCGACCAGCCGCACGAGATCGCCGGCGCTCGAGACGTTCTCGGCCGAGAGCCCGGTCGGCTCGACGAAGCGCGAGTCGCTCATGCCGATCAGCTGCGCCCGCGCGTTCATCGCGTCGACGAACGCCTCGAGGCCGCCCGGATAGGACCGGCCGAGCGCGGCGGCGGCGCGATTCTCGGACGACATCAGCGCCAGCCGGAGCAGATCGCTGCGGGTGAGCGTGACGCCGGGCCGCAGCCACGAGCGGGCGCGCGAGCCGCGGGCGATCGCGATGTCCTCCCGGGTGATCGTGATCTCCTCGTCGAGCGGCAGGCCGGCATCGAGCGTGACCAGCGCCGTCATCAGCTTGGTGATCGATGCGATCGGCACGACCGCGGTCTCGTTCTTGCTGTAGAGGACCTCGCGGGTCTCCTGGTCCATCACGAGCACCGCCGCGGAGCGCATCTTCGGTCCCTCGTCCGCGGCGCGCGCCGGCTCCCGGGCGGCGACGGACGCGGTCGCCGCGGCGAACAGGACGATCGCCGCAAAGCCCTTCAGGACACGCGAGTTCATGACCGGCTACCCCTTCCCCGAGAGCGGCCAGTGTAGCGACGGCGAGGAGGTTCGGCAACGAAAATAACGGCATACGTGAACAAGCTCACGCTAAGCGTAGGTTTTGACAGGAATCCGACACCGAATTCATGACCGCGACATGGCGGGCGCCCGGCGACCGCGGTCCCCACCGTCGGTCGGAGCGCTCGCTAGAATCGCGGCGTGTCCGGCAGCCAGACCACGCTTGCGCTTGCGCTCGCCCCGCTCCTCCTCGCCATGCTCGGATTCGTGGGCGGGCACTTCCTGCTGTCGTGGCCCGGGGTGCGCGGCCGCCTCGTCGCCGCGCTCGGCGAGACGCCGTTCCTCGCGCTGTACTCCCTCGTCGCGACCGCCTTCCTGGTCTGGGCGATCTTCGCGTATCGCGCCGCGCCGCACCTTGCCCTGTGGGAGCTCGGCGCGGCCGGGCGCGCGTTCGCGCTCGCGGTGATGCCCTTGGCGCTCGTGCTGGCCGTGGTCGGGCTCGCGAGCCCGAGCCCCACCGCCGTCGGCGGCGAGCGCGTGCGCGATCTCGGGCGCGCCGTGCGCGGCATCACGACCATCACGCGCCATCCGTTCCTCTGGGGCGCCGCGCTCTGGGCGCTCGCCCATCTCGCCGCGAACGGGGACGCGGCGGCGCTGATTCTGTTCGGCGGCATGCTGGTCCTCGCGCTCGCCGGCATGGCGGCGATCGACCACAAGCGCGCGGCGCGGCTCGGCGAGGGCTGGCGCGCGTTCGCCGGTCGCACCTCGTCGGTGCCGTTCGCCGCGGCGGCGGCCGGACGCGTCGCGGTCGACTGGCGGGGCATCGGGTGGGTGCGCCCGGCCGCGGGGCTCGTGCTCTACGCGGTGCTCCTCTACGCCCACCGGTGGCTGTTCGGCGTGCCGGTTCTCGCCGGCTGAGGCCGGCGAGCGTCCACTGACGAGCGAGGGCGGGGAGCGAGGAGCCGTCAGGCGGTCCGCTCGGCTGCCGGCGCCGCCCCGCTGAGGGTTTCGTCCTCGCTTCTCACTTCCGATTCTTCACTCCCTACGCTCACGGCGGACTCCTCGCTCTCGCGCTCCGCCGCCTCGAGCTGCTGCAGCGCCCACATCTGCGCGTAGTGCCCGCCGCGCTCGAGGAGGTCGCGGTGGGTGCCGCGCTCGACGATGCGCCCGTGCTCCATCACCAGGATCTCGTCGGCGGCCATGATCGTCGACAGGCGGTGCGCGATCATCAGCGTGGTGCGGCCCTCGGCGATGCGGTCGAGCTCGGCCTGGATCGCCTGCTCCGAGCGCGAGTCGAGCGCGCTGGTCGCCTCGTCGAAGACCAGGATCTGCGGGTTCTTGAGGAGCGCCCGCGCGATCGCCACGCGCTGCTTCTCGCCGCCCGAGAGCTTGAGGCCGCGCTCGCCGACG
>JAHDYJ010000152.1 GCA_023383795.1 Burkholderiales bacterium
CACGTCGATGATGCGGCCGCGGAAGATGTCGGCCATGCGCTTCATCTCCTCGCGGTCCTTGCCGGTGGCGCGCACTTTGATCAGCATGAGCTCGCGCTCGATGTGCGGCGCCTCGGAGAGATCCACGACCTTGACCACGTCGACCAGCTTGTTCAGCTGCTTCGTGATCTGCTCGATGACGTCGTCCGAGCCGGTCGTGACGATCGTCATGCGCGAGAGCGACGCGTCCTCGGTCGGCGCGACGGTGAGCGACTCGATGTTGTAGCCGCGCGCCGAGAACAGCCCCGACACGCGCGACAGCGCGCCGGATTCGTTCTCCAGCAGGATGGAGATGATGTGACGCATTTCGGGCGTGCCGCCGGCCGGCTCAGAGCTCTTCGGCGAGGATCATCTCGCTCATGCCCTTGCCGCCGGGCACCATCGGGTAGACGTTCTCGGTCTGGTCGGTCACGAAGTCGAGCAGCACGAGGTCGTCGGTCCGCTTGAACGCCTCGCGCAGCGCCGGCTCGACGTCGGCCGGCTTCTCGATGCGCATGCCGATGTGCCCGTACGCCTCGGCGAGCTTGACGAAGTCCGGCAGCGCATCCATGTACGACTCCGAATAGCGGTTGCCGTGGAAGAACTGCTGCCACTGGCGCACCATGCCCATGTAGCGGTTGTTGAGGTTCACGATCTTGATCGGCAGCCGGTACTGCTTGCAGGTCGAGAGCTCCTGCGTGCACATCATGAAGCTCGCCTCGCCGGTGACGCACGCGACCGTCGCGCCCGGGTTCGCGAGCTGCACGCCCATCGCCGCCGGCAGCCCGAAGCCCATCGTGCCGAGGCCGCCGGAGTTGATCCAGCGCCGGGGCCGGTCGAACTTGTAGAACTGCGCCGCCCACATCTGGTGCTGGCCGACGTCCGAGGTCACGAACGCGTCGCCGTGCGTCACCTCGTAGAGCTTCTCGATGACCGACTGCGGCTTGATGATCGGGCTCGCGCGGTCGTAGCGCAGGCAGTCGCGCGCCTTCCACAGCTCGATCTGCGCCCACCAGCTCTTGAGCGCCTTCTGGTCGATGCGGTTGACGAGCGGCTCGAGCTGGCGCGTGAGCTCCTCCAGGACCTCGGCCACGTTGCCGACGATCGGCACGTCGACCTTGACCCGCTTCGAGATCGACGACGGGTCGATGTCGATGTGGACGATCTTGCGCGGCACCGAGCCGAAGTGGGCGGGATTGCCGATCACGCGGTCGTCGAAACGGGCCCCGATCGCGAGCAGCACGTCGCAGTGCTGCATCGCCATGTTCGCCTCGTAGGTGCCGTGCATGCCGAGCATGCCGAGGAACTGCGGATCGGTGCCGGGGTAGCCGCCGAGGCCCATCAGCGTGCTCGTGGCCGGGAAGCCGAGCAGCTTCACGAGCCGGGAAAGCGCGGGCGCGGCGTTCGCGAGGACGACGCCGCCGCCGGTGTAGATCATCGGCCGCTCGGCCTCGAGGATCAGCTGGGCGGCCTTCTTGACCTGTCCCGGATGGCCCTTCGTCACCGGGTTGTACGAGCGCATCGGCACCGCGTCGGGATACGCGAAAGCGCACTTCGCGGTGGTCACGTCCTTCGGAATGTCGACCAGCACCGGCCCGGGGCGGCCGCTCGCGGCGAGGTAGAAGGCCTTCCTGATCGTCGGCGCGAGCTCCTTCACGTCCTTCACCAGGAAGTTGTGCTTGACGCACGGCCGCGTGATCCCGACCGCGTCGACCTCCTGGAACGCGTCCTGGCCGATCGCGTGCGTCGGCACCTGGCCGGTGATCACGACCATCGGAATCGAATCCATGTACGCGGTCGCGATGCCGGTCACCGCATTGGTGACGCCCGGCCCGGAGGTGACCAGGCAGACGCCGGTCTTGTGGCTGCTGCGCGAGTAGCCGTCGGCGGCGTGCGCCGCGCCCTGCTCGTGCCGCACCAGGACGTGCTTGACCTTGTCCTGCTTGAACATCTCGTCGTAGATGAAGAGCACCGCCCCGCCCGGATAGCCGAACACGTACTCGACTCCCTCGGCCTGCAGGCACTTGACGACGATCTCTGCTCCGGTGATTTCCATTCCCCGCGTCTGCGCCTCGGTGCGCCCGCCCACCGGCGGCGCGCGAAATGATTGAATAATTGACGAAAACTGTGGAGAGTACGGTCAATGCGGGGTTTGGTCAAGCGCACCCATCCGCGCTGCGGCCTCCGATCTCCGGGCGCCGCGCGGCGGTTTGATAACATCCGGCCCGCGATCGCGCGCCGCGCGCGCTGTCGGACAATGACAACCTGGGTGGCCCCCTGGCCTCTCGCTCCGAGCTCTCCGCGTTTCTCGCCGCCGTCGAGCGCCGCGCCTACAAGCAGGCGCTCTACGCCGTGCGGGATGACGCCGCGGCACTCGACGTGGTGCAGGACGCGATGCTGCGGCTCGCCGAGAAATACGGCGCGCGGCCGGCGGACGAGTTGCCGCTCCTCTTCCAGCGCATCCTGCAAAATGCGATCCGGGACTTCTTTCGCCGCCAGAAGGTGCGATCGACGTGGACGACGCTCTTCTCGGCGCTTCTGCCCGGCCGCGACGATGACGATACCGACCCGCTCGACAGCTTGGCATCCGCGCCGGGTGCGCGTACGGTCGAGAGTCCGGCCGAGGCCACGGAGAGAGCCCAGGTCCTTGATTTTATTGAGCAAGAAGTCAGCAGGCTGCCCGCCCGTCAACGCGAGGCCTTTTTGCTGCGTTACTGGGAGGAGCTTGACGTCGCCGAGACCGCCCTCGTCATGGGGTGCTCGGAGGGCAGCGTGAAGACCCACTGTTCGCGCGCCGCGCACACCCTCGCGGCGGCCCTCAAAGCACGTGGCATCGAGCTATGAACGAGAACCTGATCGGCCGCAAGATCAAGCGCGAGCTGGACCGCGGGCTCGGCTTGCCCGCGGACACCCTTGCCCGGCTTTCCGAGGCGCGCACGCGGGCGCTCGCGTCGCAGCAGGCGCGCGAGCCGCTTTCGGCGCTCGCCGGCGCCGGACGGATCGGACTCAGGCTGCGCGGTCCGACGCAATGGCTCACCCAAGTGATCCTGCCGGCGGCCCTGCTCGTTGCCGCCGCGTTCGGGGCGCAGCAGTGGCAGGAGCGGCAGAGCCGCGCCCAGGCGACCGCCGAGATCGTCGATCTCGACGCGGACCTCCTCAAGAGCGACCTGCCGATCGACGCCTATCTCGATCGCGATTTCCAGGCATGGCTGAAGCGCGCGTCGGACTGAGACGTTGCGAATCGGGTCTGCGGTCTCCGCTGCAACCCCGCCATGCAACGCAGGACCTCGCGAATGCGGGATCTTGCGGAGCTCCTTGACCCGGGCGCGCATGGTCCTTCTCCGCCCTGCACGCTGCGGCCGCGCCGCGCTCCTTCCCGCCCTCCTCGCGGTCGTCGCGATCTGCGCTTCCGCGCCGCTCGCGGCCGTCGCTCAGGCCGCATCGTCCAAGAAGGGCGGTCCGACCTGGGAGCAGCTCACCCCGCAGCAGCAGCAGGTGCTCGCGCCGATCGAAAGCGAGTGGCCGAAGCTGGACGCGAGCCGCAAGCGCAAGTGGCTCGGGATCGCGAAGCGCTATCCCTCAATGGCGCCGGGCGAGCAGGCACGGCTGCAGGAGCGCATGCGCGAATGGGTCCGCCTCACGCCCGAGGAGCGCCAAGCCGCCCGCACGCGCTACCGGGAGTTCGAGCAGCTCTCCCCCGAGGAGCGGCGCAGCGTGCGCCGCAAGTGGGAGACCTACCAGCGCAAGCGCACCGAGGAGGCGCGCCGCGCCGGGGAGGAGAAGCGCCGCGCCGAGGAGGCCGCGCGTGCCGGGCCGGAAGCCGAGGGGATCGGCCCGATCCCCGGGGCGGCCGGGCTGCGGCCCCAGTAGCGTGGCGCGGCACGCCGGAGGCGCGCCGGCGGCGCCGGGCGGCGAGGCCGCCGGAATCGGCCGGCGCCTCGCTGCGATGGTCTACGAGGCGATCGTCGCCGCCGCGGTCGTCTTCGTCGCGAGCCTCGCCTTCCAGGGCGCGGCGACCGGCCGCCTCGAGGGCATGACGCGGCTCGCGTTCCAGATCTATCTCGTCACCGTCCTCGGGCTGTACTTCGCGTGGTTCTGGCGGCGGGGACAGACCCTCCCGATGCGGGCGTGGCGGCTGTGCCTGGTGGACGCCCGTAGTGGGGGTCCGGTCACGCCGGGCCGCGCCATCGTGCGCTACCTCGCAGCCATGCTGATGATCGGCACGAGCCTCGCGGCGGCGCTGTATCTGCGCGAGCACCCCGGCGCCGCGGCGGCCTGGGCGGCGCTCGTGCCGGGTCCGGCCGGCGTCGCCTGGGCGGCGTTCGACCGCGACCGGCAGTCGCTCTACGACCGCATCGCCGGCACGCGGCTCATCCGCCGCGACGGCGCGAGCCCGCGCGGCGGCGCCGGCGTCGAATGAGACCGCGGCGCGGGCAGACCGCTGCCCGCCCCTCACTCCGCACTTCTCACCGCCTCTCCACCCACCACATCATCGCAAGCGCGGTGAGCAGGAACAGAGCACTCGGCGCCGCGGCGCTCACGAACGGCGTCCAGGTCTGCAGCACGCCGAGCGTCGTGCCGAGGTGGTTCAGGAAGTGGAACAGCACGCCGAGCACGATGCCGGCGAAGAGCTTCAGGCCGACGCTGCCCGCGCGGGCCTGCACGTACGCGAACGGCAGCGCGAGCGCCATCATCACCAGCGTCGCGAACGGATAGATCACCTTCTGCCAGAGCGCGATCTCCTGCCGGTCGGTGCGCTGGCGGTTCTCGGAGAGCAGGCGGATGTACTGGTAGAGGTTCCAGGCCGACATCTTCTCCGGGCGGACGAGCAGCGCGCCAAGGATGTCCGGCGTGAGCACCGACCGCCATTCCAGCTCGGCCGCCTTGCTCACCACGGCCCGCTCGCCCTGGAACTCGGTCCGGGTGACGTCCTGCAGCCGCCACTGGTTCTCGCCCGCATAGTCGCCGCGCGCGGCCTCGCTGAGCGAGAGCAGCCGCATGCCGCCGTCGAACTCGAAGATCCGCACGCCGCGCAGCGAGCTGTCGGGCAGCACCTCGCGCACGTTCACGAAGCGGGCGTCCGAGCGCAGCCACACCCCGGTGCGCAGCCCGGACGAGACCGTCGATCCGAGCCGCTCCAGGCGCAGCTGCTTGGCGGCGCGTTCGGCCGCCGGCGCGGCGAACTCGCCGACGATGACCGTCAGGATCACGAACGCCGACCCCACGCGCGCGAGCATGCGCGCCGCGTCGAGCGGCGCCAGGCCCGACACGCGCATCACCGTGTACTCGGAGTTCGCGGCGAGCGTCGAGAGCGCCGCCAGCGTGCCGATCAGCACCGCCACCGGAAAGAGCTCGTAGACGTGGCCCGGCACCGAGAGCAGCACGAAGGCGAGCGCGTGCCGCAGGCGGTACGCGCCGGTGCCGAGCTCGTCGAGCTCGTTCACCATGTCGAAGAAGGCGAACAGCGCCAGGAACGCGACCATCGCGAAGGCGGTGGCCTTGTAGATCTCGCGCGCGAAGTAGCGGCGGATCGTGCTCATCGGCGCCGGGGAAGCCCGAGGCGCAGCGTGGTGCGGCGCCAGAAGAGCGCGGCGATCAGGCCGAGCATCGCCGCATGCAGTGCCCACCAGCCGACCGAGAACGGCACCCGCCCCTGCGCCACCCAGGCCTGGACGATGCCGAGCAGGTTGCTGTAAACGAGGTAGGCGAACACCGCGAACAGCAGGTTGAGCGAGCGCGTCGCGCGCGGATTGACCGACGAGAGCGGGATCGCGAGCAGCGCGAGGTTCAGCGCCACGAACGGCAGTCCGATGCGCCAGGTTAGCTCGGCGCGCCAGAACCGGTTGTCCGGCGCGCGCAGCAGCTCGAGCGTCGGCACCGCCTTCGGCGAGCGCGTGACGTCGGGGCGCGCGCGCGGCTGGATCAGCACCGAGTAACGCTCGAACTCCATGATCCGGTACTCGGCCGTGCCGGGCACGCCCTCGTAGCGACGCCCGTCGACCAGCACGGCGTACCTGTCGCCCTCCTCGGTCACGTCGATGTAGCCCTGGCGGCTGACGACGACCCCGTCGCGCCCGTGCTGCCGCCCGGCGATGAAGACGTTGCCGACGGTGCGCTTCTCCTCGGACATCGACTCGACGAAGAACACCGCCTGGCCCGACGGCGGCTCGCGGAACACCCCGGGCGCGATCATCGAGATGTCCTCCTGGCTCTCGACGCGCTTGCGGTACTCTTCGGCGCGCTGGTTCGCCCAGGGCGAGAGCGCGAGCGAGAGCAGCGCGATCACCAGGATGAGCGGCGCGGCGAAGAGCAGCACCGGGCGGATCCAGTCATAGAGCGACAGCCCGGCCGCGGACCAGATCACCATCTCCGAGTCGCGGTAGCTGCGCGACATCGCCGCGAGGACCGACACGAACAGCGTCACCGCGAGCAGGATCGGCAGGTAGTTGAGCGCGGTGAACCCGACCAGGCCGAGCACCGCGTCGATCGGAATCGTGCCGCCGGCGGCGCGGCCGAGGAAGCGCACCAGGACCGAAGTGGCGGTGATGGCGAACAGCGCGGCGAAGATCGCAACCGCGTAGTTGCCGATCTCGCGCAGGAGGGACCGCTGGTAGATCACCGCACCCTCACCGTCGTGCGCGCGACGCCGGCGCGCCGGACCGGTTTTGACGCCGTCCGTTCAAAGCGGGGATAATCGCGCGGCACTTGACACTGTTGCGTCGGACCCCGGGACATCCGGCACTGCGACATCCGGAGCGCGCTTTGGAATTTAGCACGAAAGCACTCTCACCCGAGCGGATCACCGCCGGCTGCATCGCGGTCGGCGTCTTCGAGAGCCGCAGGCTCGCGCCGGCGGCCGCGGCGCTCGACCGCGCCGCGCGGGGGCACCTGCGCGACTTCGTGAAGCGCGGCGACATGGACGGCCGCGCGGGCGCGGTGCGGCTGCTCTACCGCGTGCCGCACCTGCGGTGCGAGCGCGTGCTGCTGGTCGGCCTCGGGCGCGAGAGCGAGTTCGGGGCGAAGCAGTACCGCGACGCGGTGCGCACTGCGGTGACGGCGGTCGCCGACACTGGCGCGCGCGACGCCTGCCTCTGCCTGCCGGAGCTGCACGTCGCCGGCCGCGACCTCGAGTGGAAGATGCGCCAGGCCGCGATCGTCGCCGCCGAGGCGCTGTACCGGTTCGAGGAGACCAAGAGCAAGAAATCGCCGGCGCGCAAGCTGAGGTCGATGGCATTCGCGGTACCGGCGCGCGGCGCGGCCGCGGACCGCGGCCTCGCGCAGGGCCGCGCGATCGCCGCGGGGATGGCGCTCGCTCGCGACCTCGGCAACCTGCCGTCCAACATCTGCACGCCGACCTACCTCGCCGCCGAGGCGCGGCGGCTCGCCCGGCAGTGGAGGCTCGGCGTCGAAGTGCTCGAGAGCCGCGACATGCAGCGGCTCGGCATGGGGGCGCTCCTCGCCGTCGCCAAGGGCTCGCGCCAGCCGCCCAAGTTCATCGTCCTGCGCTACAACGGCGCCGGCCGCGGGGCACGGCCGGTGGTGCTGGTCGGGAAGGGAATCACGTTCGACACCGGCGGCATCTCGCTCAAGCCCGCGGCCGAGATGGACGAGATGAAGTACGACATGTGCGGCGCCGCGAGCGTCCTCGGCACGCTGCGCGCGGCCGCCGAGATGAAGCTCGCGGTGAACGTCGTCGGCCTCGTGCCGGCGACCGAGAACATGCCGGGCGGCGCCGCGACCAAGCCGGGCGACGTCGTGACCACGATGTCCGGCCAGACCGTGGAGATCCTGAACACCGACGCCGAGGGCCGGCTGATCCTGTGCGACGCGCTGACCTACGCCGAGCGCTTCAAGCCGCAGGCGGTGATCGACGTCGCGACGCTGACCGGCGCCTGCGTGATCGCGCTCGGCCACGTGGCGACGGGCCTCTTCGCGAACCGCGACACGCTCGCCGAGGAGCTCGCCGAGTCCGGCGCCGACGCGTGGGACCGCGCGTGGCGGCTGCCGCTGTGGGACGACTACCAGGAGCAGATCAAGAGCCCGTTCGCCGACATCGCGAATATCGGCGGCCGGCCCGCCGGGAGCGTCACCGCCGCCTGCTTCCTGTCGCGTTTCGCCGACAAGTACGACTGGGCCCACCTCGACATCGCCGGCACGGCGTGGGTCTCCGGGAAGAACAAGGGTGCGACCGGGCGCCCGGTGCCGCTGCTCGCGACGTTCCTGCTCGGCCGGTCGGGGAAGTGACCCGCATCGACTTCTACCACGACGCCGAGGACCGGCTGCAGGTGGCCTGCCGGCTCGCGGCGAAGGCGATCCGGCAGAACCTGCGCGTCCTGATCTTCGTGCCGGACCAGCAAACCGCGCGGACGGTCGACCGGATGCTCTGGACCACGCCGCCGACCGGATTCGTGCCGCACTGCATGGCGCACGACAGGGTCGCGCCCGAGACGCCGGTGCTGATCGGCACCGAGACCGACGCGATGCCGCACGACGACGTGCTGCTCAACCTGGCGAGCGAGCGGCCGGCGCATTTCGCGCGCTTCCAGCGGCTGGTCGAGATCGTCGGCCGCGACCCGGGGGACCGGGCGGCCGCCCGCGAGCGCTTCAAGTTCTACCGGGAACGCGGCTACCAGATCTACACTCATAGCCTGAGCGATGGCAACGCCTGACGACACCGGCGATCTGCTCGGCCGGGCCGACGAGGCGCTCGGCAAGGCCGACGCCCTGCTCGCGCGGCATCGGGCCGCGCGGCTCGCCCGCCAGCCCGAGCCGCCGCCCGACTACCCGGTGCTCACCGAGGTCGTGTCGCAGGCGCCGCCGCCGCCCGCCGTCCCCGAGTTCGACGTGGCCGCGCTCGAGCGGGAGCTCAGGTTGCAGCTCCTCGACCAGCTCGGCCGCGAGCTCGAGCGGCTGGTCGAGGCGCGCGTACACGGCCGCGTCAGCGCGAAGGTCGCGCAGATCATGGAGCGCGCCGGCGTCGAGCTCGAGCACGAGGTGCGCCGGGCTGTCCGCGAAGCGCTGACCGAGGTCGTCCAGGACGAGCTGGACCGGCTGAACAAGGGCGGTTGAACGGCGCGCTCCGGGGCGCCATCCCGGGCAAAACGCCCGCCAAATGAGCGGGTTGGGATGGCGCATCGGCTATAATCCGCGGCTCCGCGCGCCCCCGCCTGCCATGGACCTGCCGAAGAGCTTCGATCCGCACGCCACCGAGGAACGCTGGTATCCCTTCTGGGAGTCCCACGGCTACTTCACCGCCGGCGCCGCCCCCGGGCGCCCCGGGTTCTCGATCCAGCTGCCGCCGCCGAACGTCACCGGCACGCTGCACATGGGGCACGCGTTCAACCAGACGATCATGGATGCGCTCACCCGGTACCACCGGATGCGCGGGTTCAACACGCTCTGGCTGCCGGGCACCGACCACGCCGGCATCGCGACGCAGATCGTCGTCGAGCGCCAG
>JAHDYJ010000153.1 GCA_023383795.1 Burkholderiales bacterium
GTCGGCGCTTGCGCGCCGACCCGCGCGGGCGCCTCGCCATCATCTCGATCCCCTGCGAGAAACCCGGGCTAGAGCCCGTCCCGGAAGCGCGGCCGTGCCTCGCCTCGAACCGAGGTCGCACGCGCGAGGTGCGACCTGACGGCAAGCGAACCCGGCCGACCGCTCAGGCGGCCCTCTGCGCGCCGCGACCCTCGAAGAGGTCGCGCCCCCTGGCGAGCGCGCGGATCTTCGCGTCGGCGATCGGGCGCTTGAGCATCCAGAACCCGCAGTCGGGATGGATGTACTTCACGCGTGCGGCGCCGATCGCCCGCTCGGCCGCCTCGATCGCGCGCGCGATCGCGTCCGCGGTCTCGACCTCGGTGCGCTTGATGTCGACCACGCCGAGCCCCATGCCGATCTCGGGGCGCAGCTCGCGGAACACCGCGAGCTCCTCGGCCGGGCGGTGCGCGCACTCCATCACCACGTGGTCGACGTGCAGCGCGTTCAGGTAGTCGATCAGCTTCGCCCAGGTGCCCTGTTGGATCGACTGCCCGCCGTAGTTGCCGAAGCACAGGTGCACCGCGCGCGTGCGCGGGAAGGCGTCGAGCACCTTGTTGATCGCGGCTGCGGCCCACGGCCACTCGTCCGGGCTGCCGGGCAGGTTCGCCTCGTCGAGCTGCAGCACGTCCGCGTCGAGGTGCGGCATCTGCTCGGCGAGCGCGCCGGCGATCGCGTCGGCGAGCTCGGCGGTGGACTTGTAGTGGCGGTCGACCAGCGTCTTCGCCAGCATGTGCGGACCGGTCACCGTGAACTTGAAGGGGTGCGTTGCGAGCGCGTGCGCGCGCGCGCAGGCGTGCGGCAGGTCGAGCGCGCCCGAGCGCACCGGGCCGTCCACCACGCCCGGCGGGCGGCTGCGGAACCCCATGCCGCGCTGCGAGCGGTAGCGCACCAGCTCGTCGAAAGACATGCGCGTGCGGATGCCGTCCATCGGCTGCACGAAGTACTCGATCATGCCGTTGGTCTCGGGGTGGTTCACGTCGAACCGGTACAGCTCGCCGTCGCAGACGACGTCGATGCCGGCCCGCTCCTGGGTATGGATGACCACGCGGGTGGCGTCGATCAGCGCCTGCTCGGAGGGCGCGGCGGCGAGCCAGTCCGGGACCGGGTACGAGCCGACGACGGTGGTCTTGATGCGCGGTGCAGCGGACATTGCGGCTTCTCCTGGCGGTAGCGCCGGGACAGTTTAAGCGGCGGCCGCCGCGCGTTGCAAACTTTTAACGAATCGGTTAATAATTCCGGGCGCTCTGGCGGCACGACGGCGCACCGCCCGGCGGCGACCGCGAAAGTCCCGCGCCGACTGGAGGAGAGAGAGCCATGACCCCTACCGCATACACGCGAATCGCCGCGGTTGCCGCAATCGCCGCGGCCGCGCTCGTCGCCGCGCAGCCCGCAGCCGCGCAGTGGAAGCCGGCGCGCCCGATCACCATCATCGTGCCGTGGGCCGCCGGCGGCGCGACCGACCAGGTGACGCGCGTCACTGCGGCCGAGCTCGAGGGTCCGCTCGGCGCGAAGATCGTGATCCAGAACCAGCCCGGCGCCTCGGGCTCGATCGGCAAGAAGAACGCGGCCGAGGCGCCGAAGGACGGCTACACCTGGACCGCCGGCGCGCCGAAGCAGCTCGGCACCTACAAGCTGCTCGGCCTGTACGACACTTACGTCAAGGACTGGCACCTCTTCCTGACGGTGGTGAACGTCCCGATCGTGAGCGTGAACCCGAACACCGCCTACAAGACGTTCCCGGACCTGCTGGCGGCGCTGAAGGCGAAGCCCGGCCAGGTGAGCGTGGCCACCGCCGGCGCGACCTCGTCCGGACACCTCGCGATGGAGGCGATCGCGCAGGCCGCCGGCATCACCTACAGGCACGTCACATACGACGGCGGCAATCCGGCCGTGATCGCGACCGTCGGCGGGGAGACCGAAGTCACCACGCAGCTCGCGACCGAGCAATCCGAGATGCTGCGCGGCAAGCGCCTGCGCCCGCTCGCGGTGGTCGGCCCGACCGGCATGGAGATCGGCGGGGTCGGCGCGATCGAATCGGTGCGCAAGTGGGTGCCGAACGTCGCGGACGTATCGACCCACTTCGGCATCATCATTCCGAAAGGCGTGCCGCCGGAGGTGATCGCGACGCTCGAGAAGGTGTGGGCCGACAGGATCGCGGGTTCCGCGGCCCTCAAGAAGTACGCCGCCGACCGCGGCGCGCTCTTCGCCCCGTCCTACGGCGAGGCGGCGCAGAAGGCGGTGTGGCCGACGATCCAGGCCGACGCGTGGATGCTGCACGCCGCCGGCAAGCTGAAGATGTCGCCGGCCGAAGTGGGCATCCCGAAGCCCTAGCGATCCCCTGCCGGGAATCCGGGGGCAGCCGCCGCATGCCGCAACAGGGCGAGGCCCGGGCCGCGACGATGGCCCGGGCCGATTTCTTCTCCGCGCTCGTGCTGGTCGCGCTCGGCGGCGGCGCGCTCCTCGAGGCGCTGCGCATGCCGCGCTTCGAGGCGATCGGCGCCAACCCGTACAGCGTGCCCGGGCTGGTGCCCGGCTTTCTCGGCGCGGTGATCGCGGCTCTCGGGCTCGTGCTGCTCGTGCGCGCGGTCCGCGAGGGCGGTCGCCGCCGCGGCGCGACGGGCATCGGGGCCGATGCCGGCGGCGCGCGCTTGTGGCTCGCGCTCGCGCTCACGCTCGGCTACGCGGCGCTCCTGGTCGGGACGCTGCCGTTCGCGCTCGCCACCGGCCTCTTCGTCTTCGCGTTCATCGTGCTGTTCGAGTGGCCCGAGTCGGCGGGACGGCGCGTGCGCGGGGCGCTCACGGCCGCGGTCGAGGCGGTGATCGTCGCCGCAGCGGTCACGTACGTGTTCGAGGAATTCTTCTTCGTGCGGCTGCCGTAGTGCTCGACGGCGTCTACCGCCTCGCCGAGGCGCTCCTCGGATTCGCGACGCCGCTCGCGCTCGCGAGCGTGCTGTGGGCGACGCTGCTGGGGATCGTCGTCGGCATGATGCCCGGCCTCACCGCGACGCTCGGCGTCGCGCTGCTCACCACGCTCACGCTGAAGATGGCGGCCTCGCAGGCGCTGCTGATCCTGGTGTGCATGTACATCGGCGCGATCTACGGCGGCAGCCGCAGCGCGATCCTGCTCAACATCCCCGGCACGCCGGCCAACGCGGCGACCACGCTCGACGGCTTTCCGCTCGCGCGCGCGGGGCAGGCCGGCGCGGCAATGGGCATCGCCACCGCCGGGTCGGTGGTCGGCAGCCTGATCGGGATCCTGATGCTCGCGACGATCTCGCCGCTGCTCGGCGAGTTCGCGCTGAAGTTCGGCGCGTTCGAGTTCTTCTGGCTGGCGGTGTTCGGCATCGTGATCTCCGGCAACCTCACCGCGCAGCAGGATCCGCTGAAGGGCTGGATCGCCGGGTTCCTCGGGCTGCTCGTCGCCACCATCGGCCAGGAGGGCGTGCACGCCTACGCGCGCTTCGCCTACGGCAGCACCGATCTCGCGGGCGGCATCGGGCTGCTGCCGGCGCTGGTCGGCGCGTTCGGCTTCTCCGAGGTGCTGGTCGTGATGTGCCAGCCGAAGCCCGAAGTGGTGCGCGAGATGCGCGGCTCGGTCGTGCCGCGCATCGCCGACGTCTGGCGCTACCGGCGCACCGCGGTGCGCTCGGGCCTGATCGGCACGACGATGGGGATCATCCCCGGCGTCGGCGAGGACATGGGCGCGTGGGTCTCCTACGCCGCGGCGCGCCGCGCGAGCCGCGAGCGGGACCGCTTCGGCAAGGGCTCGGTCGAGGGGCTGATGGCGGCCGAGACCGGCAACAACGCCGCGGTGCCCGGCGCTATCATCCCGGTGCTCACGCTCGCGGTGCCGGGATCGGCGCCGGCCGCCGTGCTGCTCGCCGCGATGTTCATCCACGGCGTGCGGCCCGGGCCGCTGCTGATGATCGAGTCGCCGGGCTTTCTCTGGGAGGTCGTCGCGATGTGCCTGCTCGCGACGCTGGCGATGTTCGTGCACGGAATGCTGCTCACGCGGCCGCTGCTCTACGTGCTGCGCGTGCCGCGCGAGCGGCTGATGCCGGTGATCTTCGTGCTCTGCACGGTCGGCGCGTTCGCGATCGCCGGCCGCATCTTCGACATCTGGGTGATGCTCGCCTTCGGCCTGCTCGGCTATCTCCTGCGCGTCCTGCGCTACCCGCTCGCGCCGCTGGTGCTGGGTCTCGTGCTCGGCGACATCCTCGACAAGAACCTGCGGCGGGCGCTGGTGCTCACCGACGGCGATCTCGCGCCGTTCGTCACCCGCCCGATCAGCCTCGCGCTCGGCGCGGTGACCCTCGCCACGATCCTGCTGTCCTACCCGGCCGTCCGGGCGCTGCTGGCGGCGCCGTTCCGCCGCGCGTTCGGCGTGCCGGGCCGGTAATCGGCTACGATAGCCGCATGAAGATCGCCCTCTGCAACGAAGTGCTCCAGCCGATGCCGTTCGCGATGCAGTGCGACTTCGCGCGGCAGGTCGGCTACGACGGACTCGAGCTCGCGCCGTTCACCTTCGCCGACGAGCCGCACCTGATGATCCCGGCCGAGCGCACCGCGATCCGCCGCGCCGCGCGCGAGGCGGGCATCGAGATCACCGGGCTCCACTGGCTGCTGCTCACGCCGCGCGGGCTCTCGATCACCTCCTCCGACGAGGCCGTCCGCAACCGGACGATCGAAGTCCTGATGCGGCTGGTGGACCTGTGCCACGACCTCGGCGGCAGGATCATGGTGCACGGCTCGCCGGCGCAGCGCGCGATCCCGCCGGGCGACACGCGCGAGGCGGCGCTCGCGCGGGCGAAGGACTGCTTCGAGCGCGTCGGCAACTACGCCGCGACCGCCGGC
The DNA here is from genome assembly GCA_023383795.1 of Burkholderiales bacterium. Classification (GTDB taxonomy): domain Bacteria; phylum Pseudomonadota; class Gammaproteobacteria; order Burkholderiales; family SG8-39; genus JAABRB01. The sequence goes on from JAHDYJ010000153.1 coordinate 4,894, forward strand.
GTCACCTACTGCATCGAGCCGCTCGCGCGCGCCGAGACCCAGCTCGTGAACACGGTGGCCGAGGCGGCCGCGATCGTGGACGCGATCGGCAGTCCGGGCCTGCGTACCATGCTCGACACCAGCGCGGCCGGACGCGCCGAGTCCGAGCCGATCCCGGCGGTGCTCGACCGCTGGCTGCCGACCGGACGCATCGCGCACATCCAGGTGAACGACACCAACCGCCGCGGGCCGGGCGAGGGCGCCGATCGGTTCGCGCCGGTGTTCGCCGCGCTCAAGCGCAACGGGTACGACGGCGTGGTGGCGGTGGAGCCGTTCAAGTACCTGCCCGACGGACAGGCGACCGCAGCGCGCGCGGTCGGCTACATCCGCGGCATCCTCGAGAGCCTGGATGCGGCGGGATGAGGGCGCGGCAGCGGCCCGGTCCCGCCGGTCCGCCCGCGCGCCGCTCGCCGCGCGACCGCGGCGCCGGGGTGCTGCGCGCGAACCCGCGACGGGCGGGCGTGGCGGCAACGGCGCCGCGCGCCCAGGGACGCGCGGCCGCGATCCCGAGCGCACCCGCGCGCGCATCCTCGACGCGGCGACCGGCGAGTTCGCCCGCTACGGCCTCGCCGGGGCGCGCGTTGACCGCATCGCCGACTCCGCCGGCGCGAACAAGCGCATGCTGTACTACTACTTCGGCGACAAGAACGCGCTGTTCGCCGCGGTGCTCGAGCACGCCTATCGCAGCATCCGCGCCGCCGAGCAGACGCTCAACCTGCTCGACGTCGAGCCGATCGAGGGCGTGCGGCGGCTGGTCGCGTTCACCTGGCGGTACTACCTCGAGCATCCCGAGTTCCTGACGCTGCTCAACAGCGAGAACCTGCACCGCGGGCGCCACGTCAAGGGCTCGCGGCGAGTGCGGGCGGCCAACTCGCCGCTGGTGGCCACGCTCGGCGCGATCCTGCGGCGCGGCGAGCGCGCCGGCGCGGTCCGGCCGGGCATCGATCCGGTGCAGCTCTACATCTCGATCGCCGGACTGGCGTACTTCTACCTCTCCAACAACTACACGCTCTCGGCCGTGTTCGGACGCGACCTCGCCACCGCGCGCGCCCGCCGCGAGCGGCTGGCGCACATGATCGACGTCGTCACCGGCTATCTCGCCGCCGGCGGCGACGCCCGCCGGCGGCGGCCCGCGTTTGACAAGCACGGAGCCGCGCGCTAGCCTCCGCTCTGAATTAACCATACGGTTAAAAGCATGGCGGCGCGACCGCCGGCGCCACCGCGCCGGGCGCCCCGCCCGGCGGCCGACCGCCCGCATGCTGGCCACGTACCGCACCGACCGCAGCTACGACTGGAACTACCGCCACGGCCCGACTTTCGCCGGCCGGGTGCCGGCGGTGCCCGCGACGCCGGAGAAGGCGTTCCTCGGACTGCCGGTGCGCTCACGCATCGGCATCGCCGCGGGGCTGCTGCTCAACTCGCGCTGGGTCGCGCTCTACGCGCGCCTCGGCTTCGATATCCTGACCTACAAGACCGTGCGCGCGGCGGCGCGCCGCTCGCACCCGATGCCGAACTGGGTGTTCCTCGCCGGCGCGCGCGGGGGCTTCCCGCGCGGCGCGGCCGCGAGCGCGCGCACCGCCCCGCGCCGCGGCGCCGCCGCGGCGGCGCTCGCGCGCACCGTGTCGTTGGGCCTGCCGTCGACGGCGCCCGCGGTGCGGCTGCGCGACGGCGCGCGCGCCCGGCGCGCGCTCGGCAGCGGACAGGTCCTGAACGTGTCGGTGGTGGCCTCGCCCGCGCCGGGCGCGCCGGCGGCGCGGATGGTCGACGAGTTCGCCCGCCTTGCCGGGCTCGCCTGCGAGGCGGGCGCGCAGATCGTCGAGGCGAACCTTTCCTGCCCGAACGTCTGCTCGGCCGAGGGCGACATCTACCACGACGCGGCGCTCTCCGGCCGCATCGCGCGGGCGATGAAGCGCGCGGCCGGCGCGACGCCGGTGCTGCTGAAGGTCGGCTACCTGCCGGCGCGGCGGCGGCTCGGACGCCTGCTCGAGGCGGTCGCCGGCGGCGCCGACGGCGTCGTGATGGTGAACGGCATCCCGGCGCGCATCGAGCGGCCGGACGGCGCGGCGGCGTTCGGCCGCGGGCGGGCGAGCGCCGGCGTGCTCGGGCGGATGGTGCACGCGCCGAGCGTGGCGCAGGTGCGCAGCGCGGCCGCGCTCGTGCGCGAGCTCGGGCTGCCGCTCGCGGTGATCGGCGTCGGCGGCGTCGCGACGCCGGGCGACGCCGGCGACTTCTTCGCCGCCGGGGCGCAGGCCGTGATGCTCGGCAGCGCGCCGATGTACGACCCGCTGCTCGCGGTCCGCATCAAGCGGGCGCACCCGGAATGGTGAGCCGCGGCAAACCGCACCGGGAGGCCGGGTGAGCGCCGCGCCGCGCTTCCGCGTGCGCGAGGTGCAGCTGCTCGAGCGGCCGGTGCGCCTGCGCATGCCGTTCCGCTTCGGCGTGGTCACCCTCACCGAGGCGCCGCAGGTGTTCGTGCGGGCGGCGATCCGGCTCGAAGACGGCCGCGAGGCGTGGGGCGCGGGGGCGGAGCTCCTCGCGCCGAAGTGGTTCGACAAGGACCTCGCGCTCACCAACGAGCAGAACTTCGACCAGCTGCGCAGCGCGCTGCGGCTCGCGCGCGAGGCCTACCTCGCCGACCCCGCGCCGCGCACCGCCTACGGGCACTTCGCCGCGCGCTACGCGGCGCACCTCGATGCCTGCGCCGCGCGCGGTCTCAACCCGCTGGTCGCCTGCTTCGGCCCGGCGCAGCTCGATCGAGCGATCCTCGACGCCCTCTGCCGCGCGCTCGGCGTGCCGTTCAGCGCGGCGGTGCGCAGCAATCTCGCCGGCATCGCGCCGGCCGGGCTCGCGCCCGAGCTCGACGGGTTCGACACGGACGGGTTTCTCACCAGCCTCCGCCCCGCCGGGAGGATCGGCGCGCGCCACACCGTCGGCCTGGTCGACGCGATCGCCGGCCACCCGCGGCAGGTGAACGACGGCCTGCCCGAGTCGCTCGAGGAAGCGGTCGCGGCCTACGGTCACACCTGGTTCAAGCTCAAGGTCGGCGGCGACGTCGAGGCCGACGTCGCGCGGCTCGCCGAGATCGCCGCGGTGCTGGACGCAGCCGGCCGCCCGTACCGCGTGTCGCTCGACGGCAACGAGCAGTACGACGAGCTTGCCGCGCTCGAGGCGCTCGTCGCGCGGATGCGCGGCGAGCCGCGCCTCGCCCGCCTCGCCGCGTCGATCGCGTTCATCGAACAGCCGATCAACCGCAAGCGCGCGCTCGACACCGACGTCGGCCCGCTCGCGGCGATCGCGCCGGTGATCGTCGACGAGTCCGACGCCACGCTCGCGAGCTTTCCGCGGGCGCGCGCGCTCGGCTACGCCGGCGTGTCGAGCAAGATGTGCAAGGGCCTCTACAAGTCGATCATCAACGCCGCGCGCTGCGCGCGCTGGAACGCCGAAGGCGGCCGCCACTTCATGACCGGAGAGGACCTCACGACGCAGGCCGGGCTCGCCGTCCAGCAGGATCTCGCCCTGGTCGCGCTGCTCGGCATGACGCACGTCGAGCGGAACGGGCACCATTACGTGAACGGCATGGCCGAGCTGCCGGAGGCCGAGCAGGCCGCGTTCCTCGCGGCGCATCCGGACCTCTACGAGCGCAGCCACGGCGCCGTGCGGCTGGCGATCCGCGGCGGGACGCTCGCGATCGGCTCGCTCGACTGCCCGGGCTTCGCGAGCGGCGCGATGCCGGAGTGGGGCGCGATGGCCGAGAGCCCGGAGCCGAAGTTTCCGTGAACCGACGAAAGGGATCCGCGAATGGCTGACCAGCGCCTGGGCATCATCATGAACGGGGTCACGGGACGCATGGGCACGAACCAGCATCTCGTCCGCTCGATTCTCGCGCTCCGCGCGCAGGGCGGCGTCGCGCTCGCCGACGGCTCGCGCGTGATGCCCGATCCGGTGCTCGTCGGGCGCAACGCCGACAAGGTGCGGCGCCTCGCCGAGGCGCACGGCGGCCTGCGCTGGACCACCGACCTCGACGCCGCGCTCGCGGCGAAGGACGACGCCGTCTTCTTCGACGCCGCGTCGACCCAGCTCCGGCCGGGGCTGCTCGCGCGGGCGATCGCCGCTGGCAAGCACGTCTATTGCGAGAAGCCGACCGCGACGTCGCTCGGCGAGGCGCTCGACGCCTACCGCGCGGCGAAGCGCGCCGGCGTCAAGCACGGCGTCGTGCAGGACAAGCTGTGGCTGCCGGGGCTCCTCAAGCTGAAGATGCTCGTCGAGGCGGGCTTCTTCGGGCGCATCCTCTCGGTGCGCGGCGAGTTCGGCTACTGGGTGTTCGAGGGCGACTGGCAGCCGGCGCAGCGGCCCTCCTGGAACTACCGCAAGGAGGACGGCGGCGGCATCATCCTCGACATGCTGTGCCACT
>JAHDYJ010000154.1 GCA_023383795.1 Burkholderiales bacterium
AGCTGCAGGAGTTCAGCCGCGACTACGTGCCGAAGGTGCTCGACCGGCTCGAGCACTACGCCGGCGAACGGCCGCTCTTCGACCTCCACGGCGTCGAGGAGGAGATCGACAAGGCGCTCGCGCGGCGCGTGGACCTCAAGTCCGGCGGCTACCTGATCATCGACCAGACCGAGGCGATGACCACCGTCGACGTGAACACCGGCGGCTTCGTCGGCGTGCGCAACTTCGACGACACGATCTTCAAGACCAACCTCGAGGCGGCGCAGGCGATCGCGCGCCAGCTCAGGCTGCGCAACCTGGGCGGGATCATCATCATCGACTTCATCGACATGGGCGCCGAGGAGCACCGCACGGCGGTGCTCGCCGAGTTCAACAAGGCGCTCGCCCGCGACCGGACGAAGATGACCGTGAACGGGTTCACGGCGCTCGGCCTGGTGGAGATGACGCGCAAGCGGACCCGCGAGAGCCTTGCACACGTGCTGTGCGAGCCGTGCCCCACCTGCAGCGGCCGCGGCGAGGTGAAGACCGCGCGCACGATCTGCTACGAGATCCTGCGCGAGATCCTGCGCGAGGCGCGCCAGTTCAGCGCGCGCGAGTACCGCATCCTCGCCGCGCAGTCGGTGATCGACCTCTTCCTCGAGGAGGAGTCGCAGTCGCTCGCGATACTGTCCGACTTCATCGGCAAGCCGGTGTCGATGCAGGTGGAGTCGACCTACACGCAGGAGCAGTTCGACGTGATCCTGATCTGAGCTTGGTCCGAGAATGCCGCTTGCCGCTTCTTCCGCTCCATTGGGGTCGTGCCAACAAGGCGAAGAGTTTCCCCTCGTACATCCCCTCGTTCACGACCGCAGCCCAATTCTGAGATAGGTTCTGGAAGGGACCGCGTCATGGCAAAGAAAGCAGATTCGTTGGAGCGCGAGCTCGCGTTGCTCCGCGAGGCGCGCAAGGAGGCGCAGGCGCTGAAGACGGGCGGCGCGAAGCCCGCGGCCGCACAGCCCGGCGCGCCCGCGGCCCCGCGCGCGTCGATCCCGTCCGCGGCCAAGGCCGCGTCCGGACCGCGCACGGTGCAGGGGTGGGACCACCCGGCCGCGCGGCCCGCGGCGGCGGCGGCGACCACGCCGCTCGACCAGCCTACCGTCGACGGCTGGAGCCATCCGGCCGCGCACGACGCCGAGCCGAAGGTCAAGATCGCCGCCGAGGAGAAGTGGGCGAAGCTCGCGGCGATGATGGAGGTCGAGGCGCGCGAGGCGCGCGCCCAGCGCGAGAAGCTGCGCCGCATGTCGCGCTACGCGCTCTTCGGCATCACCGGGCTCGTCATCCTGGTCGTGATGCTCGCCCTGAGCTGACCGGCCGCCCGGCCGGTCCGCGCCGGCGCGGTATTCTCCCGCGCATGAGTGACGCGGATCTCTGCTTCCGCGATGCAACCGAGCTCGCGCGCCTGGTGCGCACGCGGGCGATCTCGGTCGCCGAGCTCGTCGAGGCGCATCTCGCGCGGATCGATCGGGTCAATCCGGCCGTGAACGCGGTGGTGAGCTGCGTGCCCGAGCAGGCACGCGCGCAGGCGCGCCGGGCGGACGCCGCGCTCGCGCGCGGCGAGGCGGCCGGCGCGCTCTTCGGTCTGCCGACCGCGGTGAAGGATCTGATCCCGACCGCGGGCCTGCGCACGACGTTCGGCTCGACGATCTACCGCGACCACGTCCCGGCCGAGGACGCGCTCCTCGTCGAGCGGCTGAAGGCGGCCGGCGCGATCATCGTCGGCAAGACCAACACCCCGGAGTTCGGCGCCGGCTCGCAGACGTTCAACGAGGTCTTCGGCGCCACCCGCAACCCGTACGAACTCTCGAAGACCTGCGGCGGATCGAGCGGCGGCGGCGCGGTGGCGGTCGCCTGCGGCATGGTGCCGTTCGCCGACGGCTCGGACCTCGGCGCGAGCCTGCGCAATCCGGCGAGTTTCTGCAACGTCGTCGGCTTCCGGCCGAGCGTCGGCCGCGTGCCGATCTGGCCCGTGGCGAACGCGTGGGCGTCGCTGTCGGTGCTCGGGCCCATGGCGCGCACCGTTGCCGACGTCGCGCTCGCGATGAGCGCGCTTGCGGGGCCCGATCCGCGCTCGCCGATCGCCGTGGCCGAGCCGGGAACGGCGTTCGCGCGGCCGCTCGCGCGCGACTTCGGCGGCGTGCGCGTCGCCTGGAGCACCGACCTCGGCGGCCTGCCGGTGGACGCGCGCGTCACGCGCGTGCTGGAGACCCGGCGCGGCGTCTTCGCCGATCTGGGCTGCGAGCTCGCGCCGGCGGAGCCCGACCTGTCGGGCGCAATCGACGCGTTCCACGTCCTGCGCGCCCACCAGTTCGCGAGCCGGTACGCGCCGCTCCTCGAGCGGCACCGCGGCGAGCTGAAGGCGACCGTGGTGTGGAACATCGAGCAGGGCCTGCGCCTGCGCGGCGCGGACATCGCGCGCGCCGAGGCGCAGCGCACCGAGGTCTTCCACCGCGTGCGGCGCTTCTTCGAGCGCCACGCGTTCCTCGTCTGCCCGGTGGTGCAGGTGCCGCCGTTCCCGATCGAGATCGAATACCCGACCGAGATAAATGGCGTGCGGCTCGGGAGCTACATCGAGTGGCTCGCGAGCTGCTCGGCCTTCTCGCTGGTCGGGCACCCGGCGATCTCGGTGCCCTGCGGCTTCACCGACGACGGCCTGCCGGTCGGCATCCAGATCGTCGGGCGCTTCGGCGACGACTTCGGCGTGCTGCAGCTCGCGCACGCGTTCGAGCAGGCGACCGGCGCGGGCAGGCGCCGGCCGCCGCTCTGAGCGTCAGCCGAGCAGGCCGCGCAGCCGGCGCCAGGCGGCCGCGACGAGGGCGTTGATCGCCTCTGCGCGCATGCGCCGCGCACGCCGCTCGTAGGACGCGACGTCGGCGCCGGTGAGGCGGGGGATGGTCGCGGGCCGCTCCGCGGGCGGAATCACTTCCACGTCGGCCGGTTCGAACGCGGTGACGAGCGCGAGCCCCCTGCCCTCGAGCTCGACGCTCTCGCCGGGGCGCAGCACGATGTCGTCTCGCCGCCGCTCCTGCGTGACCCAGATCTCGCCGGACAGGGCGGCCACGCGATGCCCCTGCGCGTTGGGGAGCCGCAGGGTCCGGCGTCCGGGTACCGCCGGGCTCAGATGAACCAGATGGGGGGTGACGCTGTAGTCCATGGTCGCTGTCCTTTCACATGAGTGCGGTGCATCCCTGAAAAGCCCCACCGGGGCGCCCAGATCTGCTAGCATGCCTACGCACTTTGCCGCCTGCCCCAACCGGCTGCAAACGATCTTTGTGCATGTTTTGCATGCATCAGAAGAATGCAAGGACAGCGCAAGCGCTTCGACCTGCCGCCGCTCGACCGCCTCGAAGTGTTCGAGGCGGCGGCGCGCAATCTCTCGTTCACCCGCGCAGCGGCCGAGCTGAGCCGCACCCAGTCGGCGGTGAGCCGCTCGATCGCCCTGCTCGAGGATCGGCTCGGGTTCGCGCTGTTCGAGCGGCGCCACCGGGCGCTCCTGCTGACCGAGCGCGGCCAGGCGCTCTACGCGGCGGCGCGCGACGCGCTCGAGCGGCTGCACGACTCGGTCGCGAAGCTGCGCACGCCGCAGGCCGGGCGCACGGTCACGGTGACTTCGAACCTCTCCTTCGCCTCGCTCTGGCTGATCCCGCGGCTGCGCGGCTTCACGCGCGAGCATCCCGGGGTGGACGTGCGCATCGCGGCGAGCAACGACCTTCTCGACCTCGACCGCGCGGGCATCGACGTAGCGGTGCGCTACTCGACGAGCGAGCGCGCGCCCGGGGGCAGCAAGCTCTTCGACGAGGAGGTGTTCCCGGTGTGCAGCCCTGCGCTCGCGCGCGACCCGGCGCGCCCCCTGGCGACGCCGGCGGATCTCGCCGGCCACGTGCTGCTCCACCTCGAGGACGCGCGCCTGGCGCCGTGGCTTGACTGGGCGCAATGGTTCGAGTCGGCCGGCGTGCCCGATCTGCGGCCTGCCGGGGCGCTGCGCTTCAGCCACTACGACCAGCTGGTCCAGGCGGCGGTGACCGGGCAGGGCGTGGCGCTCGGCCGCACGCCGTTGATGCGCGAGCTGATGCGCGCCGGCCAGCTCGTCGCGCCGTTCCGGCGCGCCATCGCCACGCCGCGCGGCTACTACCTGATGCGCGGGCGGCGCTCCCTCGGCAACGCCGACGTGGACGCCTTCGAGCGATGGGTGCGCGCAGAGGCCACGCGCACCGGCGCCGAGGACGCGCCCGACGAGCGCGTCAGCCGGCGACCTTCGCGCGCCAGACGCGGTACATGATCCAGACGATGGCCGGGCTCGCGAGGCCGGCCAGGACCCACAGGTTCGGGTCGACCCACATCGCGAACGGGAAGCCGAGCAGCGGCTCGAGGACCGGGATGCCGCGCACGAAGAGCGTGACGAGCACCCAGAGCGCCGCGCCGGTGATGCCCACCACCACCGGGATGCGCTCGCGGGTCGCCGCGCCGACGACGATCCACAGGAGCGCGTAGCCGCCGACCACCCAGAAGAGCGCCATCGAGGCGAGCGCGACGCCGTGCACGCCCCACGCGATGTCGACGCCGCCGACCACGCACGCGCGGAAACGGCGCGGGTTGACCGGGCAGCCGACGGCGAAGGCGAGGAGCGCGGTGCCGATCACGACCAGCGCGATCAGTGCGAGCGCCGCGGTGAGGGTCCGCTGCCGCATGGCCGCGGGAGCGCGCGCTCAGGTTCTCGGCACCCGGCCGAGCAGGTAGAACTCGTCGTTCGGCCGCATGCCGATCATGTTCGCCATGCGGTTCGAGAGCGCGAAGAAGGCGGCGATCGCGCCGATGTCCCAGATGTCCTCGTCGGAGAAGCCGTGGCCGCGCAGCCGCTCGAAGTCGGCGTCGCCGACAGCCTGCGAGTCGAGCGCGACCTGCATCGCGAAGTCGAGCATCGCCCGCTGGCGCGGCGTGATGTCCGCCTTGCGGTAGTTGATCGCGACCTGGTCGGCGACGTACGGGTCCTTGGCGCGCACCCGCAGGATCGCCCCGTGCGCGACGACGCAGTACTGGCACTCGTTCGCGCCGCTCGTCGCGACGACGATCATCTCGCGCTCGGCCTTGGTGAGGCCGCCCTCCTTCTCCATCAGCGCGTCGTGGTAGGCGAAGAACGCGCGGAACTCGTCCGGCCGGTGCGCGAGCGTGAGGAACACGTTCGGCACGAAGCCGGACTTCTCCTGGACCTTCAGGATGCGCGCGCGGATATCCTCGGGCAGCCCGGCAATGTCGGGCACCGGGTAGCGGCTGATCGGGCGAGCAGGCTTGGCGGTGCTCATTTGCGGGCGTCGGCTCCGGAATCGGGGCGCCGCGTCGGGATGCGCGGCGCACGGCCTCGATTCTAGAAGCTATCTCAGAATCGCGGTCGTGCCCCCGGCGGTTCACTCGACCACGCCCAGGCGCCCGTTGTGGCTGCCCATGTACCAGTACCGCCCCGCGCCGTCGATCACCGCCTTGCGGATGCCCACGCCCTTCGACGGCAGGTCGATCACGCGGAACTTCCCGGTCTTCGGGTCGAGAACCGCCACGGTGTCGGTCTGGATCTCGTTCGCCCACACCCGGCCATCCGCATCGACCGTCACCGCGTATGGGCCGGCGTCCCGGCCGGGCATGTCGATCCTGCGCACGACCTTGTGCGCGACCGGATCGACCTGCGCGAGTTCCCCGGTGCCGTAGAGCGTGACCCACAGCGTGCCGTCCGGCGACGCGGCGACGCGCCGCGGCCGCGTGCCGGCGCCCATGTCGAGCTCGGTCGTCCGGCCCGTCCTCGGATCGAGCTTGCCGAGCTTGTTCGCGCCCATCCGGCACACCCAGACGTTGCCCTGCTTGTCGATCGCGAGGCCGTACGGGCCGCCCGCCATCGGGTATTCGGTGATCTTGCCGGTCGCCCGGTCGAGGCGGCCGACGAAGCCGCCGCTCTGCCCGGTGAACCACAGCGCGCCCGAGTCGTCGAGCACGATCGTGTGCGGACCGCCGCCGCCCGAGGGCGTGCGATGCTCGCGCACCTTCCCGGTCTTCGGATCGAGCTCGCCGATCGTGCCGTTTCCGTTCCCGGTGTACCAGACGGTCCCCTTCTCGTCGACCAGCAGCCCGTGCGGCCGCGCGCCCGGCGGCAGATCCCATTCGGTGAACGTGCGCGACGCGGTGTCGAAACGAGCGATCTTGTTGCCGTGCATGACCGCGATGTAGACGTTGCCGTCGGGCCCGATCGCCGGATCGCGCGCGAACTCGGGCGTCGGCACCGGCCACTCGGAGACCTTCCCGACGATCGGCTTCGCGCCGGGCGCGATGCCGTAGTTGGAGCCGCCAGCGGCGGCGGGCTGCGCCGCGCCGAGCGCGGCCGCGACGGCAAGCAGAAGTGGGACTCGCATCTTCGTCTCCCCCGGTCCGCGCGTGCCCGCGCATGGGCGTGAGACGCCGGAGCGGCCCGCCAAGTTCCAGCCCGCCGCGCCGGGACCCTAGTCGAAGCGGCGGCCCTCGCCCGCCTCCTCGACGGTGCGCCCGTCGCGGATCCGGTAGAGCCGCCGGAACGTCGGAATGATCTTCTCGTCGTGCGTGACCACGATGATCGCGGTGCGGTACTCGCGCGCGAGCTGGTCGAGGATGCGCACGACCGTGAGCGCGCGCTCGCTGTCGAGCGGCGCGGTCGGCTCGTCGGCGAGCACGATCGGCGGCCGGTTGGCGAGCGCCCGCGCGATCGACACGCGCTGCTGCTCGCCGCCGGAGAGCTCGGCGACGCGGGCGCCGGCGCGATGGGCGACGTCGAGCGCGGCGAGCATCTCGCGCGCCCGCTCGCGCGCGCGCGCGTTCGGCGCGCCGGCGAGCATCGGCAGCAACGCGACGTTGTCGGTCGCGTCCAGGAACGGGATCAGGTACGGCTGCTGGAAGACGAACCCGATGCGGTCGCGGCGCAGCGCGCGCAGGTCGCGCGCCTTCCAGCCGCGGTCGTAGACCACCTCGCCGCCGAGCGTGATGCGTCCGGCGGTCGGCTCGATCACCGCGCCGAGCGCCTTGAGCAGCGTCGTCTTGCCCGAGCCGCTCGGCCCGATGAGCCCGACGACCTCCCCGGGCTGGACCATCATGTCGACCTCGCGCAGGGCGTCGACCGCGGTCGGCCCGCTGCCGTACCGCTTGGCGAGGCCCTCGACCAGGATCGCGGGCGCTTCGACGGAGGCAGCGGGAGTGACGTTCACGCTAGCCCCCGATCGCCGCGGCCGGGTCGACGCGCAGCGCGGCGCGGATCCCGAGCAGGCTCGCCGCCGCCGCGATGACGAGCGAGGCGACGAGCGCGCGCGCCGCGTCCTCGGGCAGCGCGAGGACGTACTTCGGGAACGCCGGCGCCCAGGCGAGCGAAGCGATCTTGCCGACGAGAAACCCGATCAGGCCAAGGCCGAGCGCCTCCTGCAGGATCATGCCGGCGATGGTCGCGTTGCGCGTGCCGATCAGCTTCAGCACCGCGATCTCCTTCAGCTTGCCGAGCGTCATCGTGTAGAGGATGAAGGCGACGATCGCGGCGCTGACCACGGCGAGGATCACGAGGAAGAGCCCGATCTGCTTCGCCGCGGTCGCGATCAGCTTCGCGACCAGGATCTCCTCCATCTCGGCGTTCGTGTACGCCTGCAGGTGCTTCCACCGGCGGATCTCCTGCGCGACGAGCGCCGGATCGAACCCCTCGCGCACGCGCACCAGCACCGCGTTCACGCTCTGGTTGGTGGTCTGCAGCGCGGCGACCGCGTCGCGCACTTCCGGCGGGGCGAATGCGGGATTCGCGGCGAGGCGCGCGCGGTCGTTGCGGATCGCCTCGTTGTCCTTGAGGAACTGCGCGTCCTGGCCGTCCTTCAGCGGCACGAAGATCATCGGGTCGCCGTTGGAGGAGACCATGCGCTGCGTGAGGCCGACGATCGCGTACTCGTGGCGGCGGATGCGCACGCGATCGCCCGGGACGAGCCCGGTCCTCGCGTCGGCCACCGCCTCGTAGTGCGCGCGCGTGACCGGCCGCCCGGCGACCAGGAAGGCAGGTGCGCCGGGGCGGCCGGGCTCGAACCCCGCCACCATGACGCGCAGGTCGCCGCCCGCGTGGCGGACCTGCATCGTGGAATAGGTGGTGCGCCCGGTCGCCGCCACGCCCGGCAGGCCGGCAATCGCGCGGTCGACGTCGTCGTGCAGCTGCGAGGGCTCGGCGAACGGGCCGAGCGTGTGCCGCTGCACGACCCAGACGTCGGCCTGCGCCGAGCGCAGCAGCACGCGCGCGTCGTCGACCATGCCGCGGTAGACGCCCGCCATCGTGAGCGTGACGCCGATCAGCATCCCGAGCCCGGCGCCGGTCAGGAGATACCGGCCGAGCCCGGCGCGGACGTCGGCGGCGGCGAGGTTGATCATGCGCCGCCCCGCGCCCGCACGCGCTGCTCGGCAGTGAGCTGCGCGTTCGAGTGGACGATCACTGCGTCGCCGCGCGCGAGGCCCGCGTGGACCTCGGTGAAGCCGTCGAGCGTGCGCGCGCCGACCGCGATCGGCTGGAACCGCGCGCGGCCGTCGGCGATGCGCCACACGCCGGGGACGCCGCCCACGATCCGCACGGCCGCGGTCGGCACGGCGAGCGCGCCGGGCACCGGCGCCGGGCGGATCGTCACCTCGGCGAGCTCGCGCAGCGCGAGCGTCGCCGGCGGCGCGACGAACTCGACGTCCACGATGCGCTCCTCGGTGACCGCGTCGCCGACGATCTCGACCCGCGCGACGCGGCCGGCGAAGCGTTCGTGCGGCCGCGAGCGCAGCACGATGTCCGCGCGCTGGCCGACGGCGACCGCGCCAGCGCGCGCCTGGTCGACGCGGGCGCGCACCCACAGGCTCTCCGGCGCGACCAGGCGCAGCACGGCCTGGCCGGCGGCGACGGCGCTGCCGGGTTCGGCCTCGCGCGCGACGACGACGGCGTCGGCGGGACTGACCAGCCGCAGGCTCGCGAGCTGCTTGGCGGCCGCCGCCTCCTCGCGCTGCGCGCGCTCGGCGTCGCGCAGCGCCGCCGCGAGCCCCGCCGCGGCCGCCTCGACGCCGGCGTGCGCGACGTTCGCCTCGCTCTGGCGCGCCTGCACCGCCTCGGTGGAGACGAAGTTCGTGCGCGCGAGCGCGCGGTAGCGCGCGACGTTGGCGAGCGCGAGCTCCTCGCGGCTGCGCGCCTCGCGCA
>JAHDYJ010000155.1 GCA_023383795.1 Burkholderiales bacterium
ACCCCTCCTCGGAGAGGAGGGGAAATGCGCCGATGCCGCGCCCGCGCGGCCCGCTGCTCGCGCTGCTCGCGGGCGTCGCGCTCGCGGTTGCCGGCTGCGGGTTCCAGCTGCGCGGCACCGCCAGCCTGCCGTTCGACACCATCGCCGTGCCCGTCGAGACGCCGCTCGGCACCGCGCTCCAGCGCAACATCGACGCGGGGACCAACGCGAAGGTGGTGCCGCAGAACGAGAACCCGGAGGCGATCCTGTCGATCCTCGGCGAGACGCGCGAGAAGCTGATCCTGTCGCTGAACGCCCAGGGCCGCGTGCGCGAGTACGAGCTCCGCTACATCGTCTCGTTCCGCGCCTTCGCGCCGAAGGGCGGCGAGTACATCCCGACCGACACGATCGCACTCGCGCGCGCGATCACGTTCAACGACCAGGTGCTCGCGAAGGAGGCCGAGGAGGAGATCCTCTACGCCGAGATGCGCTCGGACATGGTGCAGCTCATCATGCGGCGGCTCGCCGCCGCGAAGCTCGTCAAGCCGGAGTAGGCGGCGCGGTGCAGCTTCGCGCCGAGCAGCTCGCCGCCCACCTGCGGGGTGGCCTGCGTCCGCTCTACGTGGTGCACGGCGACGAGCCCCTGCTCGCGCTCGAGGCGGCCGACGCGATCCGCGCGAGCGCGCGCGCGGGCGGCCACACCGAGCGGGTCGTGCTCGCCGCGGAGCGCGGCTTCGACTGGTCGGCCCTCGCGATGAGCGCGGCCGGCATGTCCCTCTTCGGCGACAAGAAGCTCGTCGAGCTGCGTATCCCGAGCGGCAAGCCGGGGGCCGACGGCGCGGCGGCGATCGAGGCGCACTGCCGCAGCCTCGCGCCCGACGTCGTCACGCTGGTGACGCTGCCGCGGCTCGACCGCCAGGGGCAGGGCTCGGCGTGGTTCGCGCGGCTCTCGGCGGCCGGCGTCGTGGTCAACGTCTACCCGGTCGACCGCGCGAAGCTGCCGCAGTGGATCGGCGGGCGGCTCGCGCAGCAGCGCCAGAAGGCCGGCGAGGAGGCGCTCGCGTTCCTCGCCGAGGCGGTCGAGGGCAACCTGCTCGCGGCGCACCAGGAGATCCAGAAGCTCGGCCTGCTCTACCCGGAGGGCGAGCTCTCGCTCGACCAGGTGCGCGACGCGGTGCTCGACGTCGCGCGCTTCGACGTCTACCAGCTCACCGAGGCGGCCCTCGGCGGCGACGCCGCGCGCCTCGCGCGCGTGCTCGACGGCCTCGCGGCCGAGGGCGAGCCGCCGCTGCGCGTGCTGTGGATCATGGCCGACGACGTGCGCACCGTGTTCCGGCTGCAGGCCGGCCGCGCCGCCGGCCGCTCCGAGCAGGAGATCTTCCGCGAGCAGCGCATCTGGAACGACGCGCGCCAGCGCCTGCTCGCGCAGTGCGCGCGGCGCGTGCCCGCAGGCGTCGCGCGCGCGGCGCTCAAGCACGCGGCGCACGTCGACCGCGTGGCGAAGGGCGTCGCCGCCGGCGACGCGTGGGACGAGCTGCTGCAGCTCGGCCAGCGCTTCGCGCGCGACGCGCACTGAGTCGGCGCGTCCGTCGCGCGCGACGACGCCGGCGGGCCGGTCGGCTTCCCCGCCCCGATCGCTCCGTCCAGGGGCAGGTTCCGCGGGAGCGACGAGCGCTCGCGAACCCTGCGGCGCCCGCTCAGCGCTCCTCCGGCGGCTTCACGTGCCGGAACTGCGCGAGCAGCAGCAGATCGTAGACAATCTTCAACGCACCGCAGATCACGAGCGGCCAGCCCTGGAACGCGGACGCGAACAGCGCGCCGGCGAGCGCCGGGCTCACCGCCGCGGCGAGGCTGCGCGGCACCGACGTGAAGCTCGCCGCGGCCGCGCGCTCGGACTCGGTCACCACCGCCATCACGTACGAGGAGCGCGTCGGCACGTCCATCTGCGAGAGCGCCGCGCGCACGAGCAGGAGCGCGAGAGCGAGCGTCAGCGTCGGCGCGAACGCCGCGAGGACGAGCGCGACGCTCGACGGGATGTGGGTGAACACCATCGTGTTCACGAGCCCGACGCGGCGCGCGAGCCAGGCGGCGACCGGGAACGAGAACGCCGAGAGCACCCCGGCCCAGAAGAAGAACACGCTCGCCGCCGTGAGCGACATCCCGAACCGCTCGAACAGCCAGAGCGCGAGCAGCGACTGGACGACGAACCCGCCGGCGAACGCGTCGAGGCTGAAGAGCGCGGCGAGCCGCATCACGATGCGCCGCGACGGGCCGAGCGCCGCATCCGGGCCGGCCGCCGTCGGCGCGCGGCGCGGGATGCGCGCGTAGAGCGCGCCGCCGGCGGCGCCGAGCGCGGCGTAGATGACGAACATCAGCTTGACGGCGGTCAGCCGCTCGACGCCGGCCGCGGCGAGCGCCTCGGGCGAAGCCGCGGCCAGCGCGCCGGCGGCGGCGGCGAGCGCCCCGACCAGGCTGTAGCGCGCGAACATGGCGGTGCGCGCCGCCGGCGCCGCGGCGCTCGACAGCGCGGCGTGCTCGAGCGGCACGAACACGCTCACGCTTCCCGCCGACGGGTTGATCGTCCCGGCGAACGCGACGACGAGAAGCAGCGCGTAGTCGTGGACGATCGCGAACGCCGCGCCGGTCGCGATCATCAGGCTCGCGGCGGCGAGCAGGAGCTGGCGATGGTCGTAGCGCGCGCCGAGCAGCCCGGCGCCCACCGTGAGCAGCGCCGAGCCGAGCAGCGAGGCGGTGGCGAGGACGCCCACCTCGAACGGCGCGAAGCCGAGCTCGACGAGGTACACCGGCAGCAGCACGGCGACGAACCCGTCGCCGAAGTCGCGCAGCGCGCGCGCGGCGAAGAGGCAGGTCGTCGGGCGGGTCGGGAGGAAGATGGCCGGGGTCCGGCGGCTCAGCAGTTGAACGGCTCGAGGCCGCCGTCGAACCGGCGCACTTCCAGCTCGATCGGCGCGAGCGCGTGGCGGGCGCCCCCGATCTCGTAGGCGGGCAGCCGCACGAGGTAGCGCGAGCGCGCGCCGTCCGGCAGATGCAGCCGGATGTCGAGCGCCGCGGCGGTCCCCTCGATCGGCGCCGAGAGCGGCACCGGGTAGGCGAGCGAGACCCGCATCTCCGCGAAGCGCTCGGTCCGGCGCTCGCCGGTCGTCCGGTCGGTGACCTCCACGACCGGCGCGGCGAGGCGCCACCGCTCGGTGGTGCGCGCGGCGACGCGCAGCTCGTAGCGCAGCGGCTCGGGCCTGGCCGCGACGAAGTTCCAGAAGCGCCCGGACGCGGTGAACGGACCCGCCGCGACATCGAACGACTGCGTATCGTAGAGCGTGATGTTCGCGCAGGCCTTGCCGGGCGTATCGCGCTCGCAGGCCGCCTGGCGCTCGGCGACCTGCCGCGCGCGCTCGAGCGTGCGCAGCGCCTGGTAGCCCGTGCCGCGGACCGCGACCGCGTGCAGCTCCTGCGCCGCGAGCTCGGTGCGCCCGGCCGCGGTCTGGATCGCCGGCAGCCGCACCTCGACGCGCTGGGGCGCGCGGCCGGGAAAGACGCCCAGACCCAGGCTCACCTCGGCGATCGCCTGCGCCGGATCGCGTGCGAGCGCCTGGCGCGTCACCTCGGCCGGGGTCGGTCCGAGCCGCGCGAGGTCGATCCAGCCGTCCGCCGGCATGCTCGCGGACATGCGCACGCGCGCTTCGGGAACGACCGGACGCCCAGGGTCGCCGCCATCCGCGGCGACGAGGACGTGCGGCTCGACGAAGCGGAACCGCACCCCGAGCGGAACGCTCACGGTGATGCCGACCGGCCAGCCCGCGGCCTGCGCCCCGCCCGGGGTCGAAGACACTTCTATCTTCACGTTCCCGGGGGCCGCGAACGCGAGCCGGGTCGGCGGCCCGGCCGGGCCGCCGCACCACGCCCGGCCGACGACGGCCGACGGGTCCGGATAGGACGGGCGCACGTAGGTGCCGTAGGGCGCCGGGACGCAGGCGCCGAGCGCGAGCGCGAGCGCCGAAGCGGCGGCGATCGAGGAAAAGGGGCGCTCGCGCGCGTTCATGATGCCTTTCGTCCGCGGTGCGGCCGGATGACCGGGGGCGGATTGTAATCCCCCGCCCCGCGGCCCACTTTTGGGTAGGATTGCCCCATGGACGTCCGCAGCTACATGCACGAGACCGGGCGGCGCGCGCGCGCGGCGTCACGGCTCGTGGCCAAGGCCGACACCGCGACCAAGAACCGCGCGCTCGCCGCGATCGCCGCGGCGATCCGGCGCGAGTCGGCGCGGCTGCTCGCGGCGAACGCCGCGGACGTGGCCGAGGCGCGCAAGGCCGGGCTCGACGGCGCGCTCGTCGACCGGCTCGCGCTGACGCCGAAGTCGATCGAGGCGATGGCGAAGGGCGTCGAGGAGGTCGCCGCGCTGCCCGATCCGATCGGGCGCATCACCGATCTCGAGCGGCGCCCGACCGGGATCGAGGTCGGCCGCATGCGCGTGCCGCTCGGCGTGATCGGCATCATCTACGAGTCGCGGCCGAACGTGACCGCCGACGCCGCGGCGCTCTGCCTGAAGGCCGGCAACGCGACGATCCTGCGCGGCGGCAGCGAGGCGATCCGCTCGAACCAGGCGATCGCGGCGTGCGTGCGCGAGGGGCTGCGCGAGGCCGGCCTGCCGGAGGATGCGGTGCAGGTCGTCGAGACCACCGACCGCGCCGCGGTCGGCGAGCTGCTGCGCATGAACGAGTACGTGGACATCATCGTCCCGCGCGGCGGCAAGGGCCTGATCGAGCGCGTGATGGCCGAGTCGCGCATCCCGATGATCAAGCACCTGGACGGGGTGTGCCACGTCTACATCGACGACGCCGCCGATCCCGAGAAGGCGATCCGCATCGCCGACAACGCGAAGACCCAGCGCTACGGCACCTGCAACACGATGGAGACGCTGCTCGTCGCCGAGGCGATCGCGCCGAAGGTGCTGCCGCCGCTCTGCCGGATCTACCGCGAGAAGGGCGTGGAGCTCCGCGGCGACGCCGGGGCGCGCGCGATCTTCCCCGACATGGTCGCGGCCACCGAGGAGGACTGGACGACCGAGTACCTCGGGCCGATCCTCGCCGTGCGCGTCGTGAAGGACATCGACGAGGCGATGGACCACATCGCGCGCTACGGCTCGGCGCACACCGACGCGATCGTCACCGAGGACCGGGCGCGCGCGCAGCGCTTCCTGCGCGAGGTGGACTCGAGCTCGGTGCTGGTGAACGCCTCGACGCGCTTCGCCGACGGCTTCGAGTACGGCCTCGGCGCCGAGATCGGCATCTCGACCGACAAGCTGCACGCGCGCGGCCCGGTCGGGCTGGAGGGCCTCACCTCGCAGAAGTTCGTCGTGCTCGGCACGGGTCAGGTGCGGACCTGAGCGCCGGCGCGCCCGACGAGATGAGCGCCGCGCGGCTCGACTGGTACTTCGACTTCGTCTCGCCCTATTCCTACCTGCAGTTCGCGGCGTATCCGCAGCTCTTCCGCCGCAACGACGTCGCGCTGAAGCCGGTGCTCTTCGCCGGCCTGCTCCGCCATTGGGGCACCAAGGGGCCCGCGGAGGTGCCGGCGAAGCGCGTCTTCACCGCCCGGCACGTGCTCTTCCGCGCGCGTGAGCTCCTCGTTCCGCTGCGCCACCCGCCCGCGTTCCCGATCAATCCGCTGCGCGCGCTGCGCCTGGCGGTCGCGCTCGGCGCCGGGGTCGAGGTCGTGCAGACGATCTTCGATTTCGTGTGGAAGGAAGGGCGCGTGCCCGCGGACGAGTGGGACGCGCTGCTCGAGCGCCTCGGCGTGAGCGGCGCCGAGGCGGAAGCGCTCGTCGCCGAGCGCGACGCGAAGCGCGCCCTGCAGGCGAACGGCGAGGCGGCGGTCGCGGCCGGCGTGTTCGGCGTGCCGATGTTCGTCGCCGAGCGCGACCGCGACGGGCCGCACCTCTTCTGGGGCCTGGACGCGACGCCGATGCTGATCGCGTGGCTCGACGACCCGGCGCTCTTCGACGAGGCCGAAATGCGACGCATCGCATCGCTGCCGTCGGGTGCGCAGCGGAGCGCCTGATGCAGGCGCTCGGGCTGATGGGCGGCACGTTCGACCCGGTGCACTTCGGGCACCTGCGGCTCGCCGAGGAGGCGCTCGAGGCGCTCGGGCTCGAGGCCGTGCGGTGGATCCCCTCGGGGCGCCCGGGGCATCGCGATCCGCCGCTCGCGAGCGCGCTGCACCGCGTGGAGATGGTGCGACTCGCGATCGCCGATCAGCCGCTCTTCCGCCTGGACGTCGCCGAGACCCGCACCCTCGACGAGACGTTCACGATCAACACGCTGCACCGGCTGCGCCGGGAGCTCGGCGAGCTGCGCCCGCTGGTGATGATCGTCGGCATGGACTCGTTCCTCTCGCTCGCGTCGTGGCGCGCGTGGCAGGACCTGTTCGCGCTCGCGCACTTCGCGGTCGGCGAGCGGCCCGGTTTCATGCTCTCGGCGCAGACCATGGTCGGCGGCCTCGCGCTCGAGTACGCGCGGCGCACGGCCGAACCCGACGCGGTGCAGAGGAGCCCGGGCGGCGCGATCGTCACCTTCCCGATGACCGCGCTCGACATCTCGGCGACCGACCTCCGCGAGCGGCTCGGCCGCGGCGCGAGCGCGCGCTATCTGCTGCCCGAAACGGTGTTAGCCTATATTCGGGCGCACAGGCTATACAGGTAGGCGATTGTCCGGCCACAGCGGCTTCGAGCGTCGAAACCGGCGTGCATCGGGAGAACCCGGTCGTACGGTCAGGGGGGCAAGCCCCCTTGTGTGTATTCCCCGGATCGAGCAAGGGGGCGAGCCCCCTTGCAAATCCCCTCCGTGCGAGAGCCGATAGGTCCACCCCTTCCAGGAGAACCCCGAGTCTTGGATATTCGCAAGAAGCAGAAAGCGGTGATCGCCGCCCTCGAGGACATCAAGGCGCGCGACATCGCGGCCTTCGACGTCACCCACCTCACCGCCCTCTTCGACCGCGTGATCATCGCCAGCGCGGATTCGGCGCGCCAGACCAAGGCGCTCTCGGTGCACGTGCAGGAGCGAATGAAGGCGCTCGGCGAGAAGGTCTACGGCACCGAGGGCGAGCTCGGCGGCGAATGGATCCTGGTCGATCTCGGCGACATCGTCGTGCACATCATGCAGCCGGCGGTGCGCGAGTACTACAACCTCGAAGAGCTCTGGAGTGAGCCCAAGCCGCGCGCGCGGCGCACGCGCGCGAAGGACTCCGCCCACGCGCGCGCCTGACGCGCGCCGCGGCGCCGGCGCGCGGGCGCCCGCATGCGGCTGATCGTCGCCGCCGTCGGCACGCGCATGCCCGGCTGGGTCGACGCGGCGTTCGCCGACTACGCGCGCCGCATGCCGCGCAAGGCGCGCATCGAGCTCGTCGAGATCCGTCCGGAGCCGCGGCGCACGGGCGGGACGGTGGCGCGGCTCCTCGGCGCCGAGGCGCGCCGGCTGCGCTCGGCGCTCCCGGCGCGCTGCACGACCGTCGCGCTCGACGAGCGCGGGCGCGCCCTCACCACGGCCGAGCTCGCCGGACGGCTGGAGCGCTGGCTGGCCGAGGGGGAGGACGTCGCCTTCCTGATCGGCGGCGCGGACGGGCTGGAGCCGGGCCTGAAGGCCACGGCGGCGCTCGCGATGCGCCTGTCGAGCTTCACTTTGCCGCACGGCCTCGCACGCGTGGTGCTCGCCGAGCAGCTTTACCGGGCACTTTCCATAGTCGAAGGGCTGCCTTATCACCGAGAATAGAGGGTCCTGCGGCCGGGACCGGCGCGGGGCGGGAACGGCGGGACCGGACGCGGCGAGGAGGCCGCCGGGACGAGATCCGATGCGAACGATGACGGAACCCCAGGAACGGGCCGGACGGCGCGAGCTCGGGAACCCCCCAAGGGGCAGGTGCTGACATGGCGATGCCGCTCCCCAAGGTCTACCTCGCCTCGCGCAGCTCGCGGCGCCGCGAGCTCCTCAAGCAGATCGGCGTCGCCTTCGAGGTCCTGCTCCTGCGCGAGCACTGGTCGCGCGGCTCCGACGTCGACGAGACCGTGCATCCCGGCGAGCTGCCGGCCGACTACGTGGTGCGCGTGGCGAACGCCAAGGCCGAGATCGGCTGGCTGCGCGTCATGCAGCGCACGCTGCCGCGCCTGCCGGTGCTCGCGGCCGACACCACCGTCTGCATCGACGCGCGCATCTTCGGCAAGCCGGCGAACCGCCACGAGGCGGTCGAGATGCTGACCGAGCTCTCCGGGCGCGAGCACCGGGTGCTCACCGCGGTGACCTTGCGCCACGACGACGTCGCCGAGACCAGCCTGAACGAGACGAGCGTGCGCTTCCGCGACCTCGACCCGGCCGAGATCCAGCAGTACGTCGACACCGGCGAGTGCTTCGACAAGGCGGGCGGCTACGCGATCCAGGGCCGCGCCGCGATGTTCATCCCGGAGATCGTCGGCAGCTTCACCGGCGTGATGGGCCTGCCGCTCTACGAGACGGCGATGCTGCTGCGCCGGCTGCAGCAAGGGCGGCCGTGAGCCGCCGCGAGCCCGGCGCGCGGCGCTGACGGTCGTGCCGTGAGCGAGGACGTGCTGATCAACGTGACGCCGCAGGAGACGCGCGTCGCGGTGATCGCGAACGGCGTGGTGCAGGAGCTGCACGTCGAGCGCGCGGCGTTCCGCGGGCTCGTGGGCAACATCTACATGGGACGCGTCGGCCGGGTGCTGCCGGGGATGCAGTCGGCGTTCGTCGACATCGGGCTCGAGCGCGCGGCGTTCCTCCACGTCGCCGACATCTGGGAGGAGCGCGTGAACGGCGAGGCGGGGCGGCCGATCGAGCGGATCCTGTCCGAGGGGCAGCCGCTGATGGTCCAAGTCGTCAAGGACCCGATCGGCTCCAAGGGCGCGCGGCTCTCGACGCAGATCTCGATCGCCGGGCGCCTGCTGGTGCACCTGCCGCGCGATCCCCACATCGGCATCTCGCAGCGCATCGAGGACGAGGCCGGGCGCCGGAGCCTGAAGGAGAAGCTCGAGCGGCTGCTCCAGCCCGGCGAGAAGGGCGGCTACATCATCCGCACCATGGCCGAGTCGGCCACCGACGAGGAGCTCGCGAGCGACATCCAGTACCGGCGGCGCCTGTGGCAGGAGATGCAGGAGCGGGCCGCCACCTCGAGCGCGCCGGCGCTGCTCTACCAGGACCTCTC
>JAHDYJ010000156.1 GCA_023383795.1 Burkholderiales bacterium
GAGGGTCGTGCGGCGGGCGTGGCGGAACTGGCAGACGCAGCGGACTTAAAATCCGCGTCCTTCGGGAGTTGTGGGTTCGACTCCCACCGCCCGCACCATCGTGCCGAGTGATGCTGTTTCTGGGACCTCACACGCCACGGTCCGGGCACTCGTGAACATCTTCGCCACATCGGCGTTTGGGGCCGAACGGCGTTCCCTGTTCGGAGGAGGCGGCTGCCGGCCGCGGTGCCCGCAGGGGATCGCCTATCGCGCACGCTTGAAGCGATCGGTCGTGAGCACGCGACGACCTCGAAGTCCGCGAGAGGGTAGGCGATGCCGTTGATCCGCGCCTCGATGCGGTGGCGTCCGGGATAATGCCGCCGCGTCGTCAGATCCTTGAAGGAGACAGTGCTGCCGAGCCGGACCCACTCTGCCGGCCCGAGCGTGACGCGGCCAAGCCTGAACACCTTCGGACGTGTCGTGCCGTTCGCTTTCGCGTAGTGCACGGCATAGTCGACAAGCAGCGCCTGATGGCCCCTCTTCGCAGCGCTGACGATCTCGAACCGGAACCCGAGCGTCCCGCCGAGCCTGACCTGCGTGGGCGACAGCCTGACGCCGCCGATGGCGAGCCTTGGCCTGGCCCCGGCGCCGAGCAGCGCGAGCGCTCCGGGATGACCCTGTTTCACCAATGCGCGCAGGGCATGCCGGGCGATCCAGGCGCGGCTCGATGGCGCGTCGGCGGACCACCGCCGGCAGACCTCCACGGCGATGTCGGGATGATCCTTGCCGATGTCGTTCAGGTTATTGGCGACCGAGCGCTGCACGTAGCGCTCGGTGTCGTCTTTCAGAAGCTCGAGCAGGGCGATGACGGGGCGGGGATCCTCCTGGAAGGCGCGCAGCCGCGGCGCCCAGGGCAGACGCGGCCGCGTGCCCTCCGACACCAGCCGACGGACATGGACGTTGCCGTCGCGCGCCCATTCGCGCAGCCGGGCATAGGTCGCCTCGGGGCGACGCACGAGGAAGGGCCGTATGCTCATCTCGGCAGAGAAACGCTTCGTGAGCTCGTACTGCGCGCGCATTGCAGGCTCGAAGTCGTCGAGCCCGTACTTCTGCACGAAGAGCACATGCGGCAGATAGCGGAAGGGCGCCATGCCGAAACCGCCGGTCGCGTCGAGCTCCGGGCCGAGCGAAGCCACGATGACGCGCGCGGCGGCAGGAAGGTCGAGGGCAGATGCTCGTGGAGGGCCTCGGCGATCCTCCAGCCCCGCTCCAACAGCGCGAGCTCGTCGAGGCCCGCGACACAGTCCTCGACGAAGCGGCGCTCGCGGAACGCGGGATAGATCCGACGGAGGTCGGCCGCGATCGCGCGCACGACCTCGGCGTTGAAGAAGCGCTTGAGCGGCTCGGCCATGGCGCGGGCAGACCGTATCGTTACTGATACGTCTTGACGTGCTCGAAGCCCAGCACGCCCATGTCCGGCTGGCTCTCGTCGGGCGTCTTCATGATCTTGAAGTACGCCATGCATGCGGCAGACGCCGCCTCGGCCTGGGCGACGCGATCGGCGTCAGCCTTGCTTTCGAAGAAGACGAGATCGGCGTATCCGCCGTGCTCGGCCCGAAGCAGCAGGCGCCTGACGATGCCCTTGTGCCTGCTCGCGAAATCCACCTCGAACGCGTCCGACGCCGCGATCAGCGCCGCCTCGTCCACGCCGTCCTTGAGCTCGATCGGCGCGAGCATGACGTAGAAGTCCTTGGCCATGCCGTCTGTCTCCTCTGCATCGTCATCGGTGGCGGCCGACGCTATTCCATAATATGCCGGACAAGGGCATATTTCCGGGATGGGGGGACGCGCGACCTCGTCCCGGCTGGAGCGGCTCGATCAGCTGAAGGGGCTCCTGAAGGTCCACGAGCACGTGACGGCCATGGCGCTCGCCGTCGAGCTCGGCGTCTCCTTGCGAACGCTGAACCGCGACCTGGAGCTCCTGCGCGCGAGCGGCGTGCCGATCGAGTCCGACCGCGGGCGCGGCGGGGGCCTGCGGCTTCAGCGCAACTGGACGCCGGGGCGGCTGCACCTCAGCCCCGAGGAGGCGATCGACCTGCTCCTGAGCATCGCGATCGCCGAGCGGATGAACTCGCCTCTGCTCCTTCGAAAGCTCGCGTCCGTCAAGCGCAAGATCGCGGAGGCCTTCTCCGAAAGCTACCAGCCCAAGATCCGTTCCTTGCGCAAGCGCATCCTCATCGGTCAGCCCGCATCCGAAGCCGTGCTCGCATCCTTCGTCGCACCGCAGCGTCGGGCGCTCGAGGGTGTCGCCGAGGCCTTCTTCGGCCAGCGGCGCCTCGTGATCGACTACCTCGGCCAGGACGGCGGAGTGACGAGGCGCGAGATCGAGCCGCAGTTTCTCTATCTGAGCGCGCCTGTCTGGTACCTGCTCGCCTGGGATCGGCTGCGGGCCGCGGTCCGCACTTTCCGCATCGACCGCATACGGTCGGCTCGGGTGTCGGAGGCGAGCTTCCGGCTCGCCGATCCTGGCCCCTATCTGGCGGCTGCCGAGGAGGGGATCGAGGCGCTATGACCGTGTGCGCTCGCCGTGAACCCGGCGCTCGCAGCGGGCCTGGCGAACACCGCACGTTTGCCGCGGCGCCGGCGTCACGGCGGCCGGACCATCGGAGTCGTCCAGCGGAAATGCCGTCATCGTCTTCATCGACGCCGGGGCACCATCGCCCGCGTCAGAGCGGCTCGCCGGCGCCGGTGCCCTTGAACGGCGTCGGGAAGCACCATTCCTCGCCGCGCTCGGTCCGCACGTATTCCGGCCAGCGCAGATCGACCGGCGGGACGAACCCGGCGGGCAGCAGCGGGCCCACCCAGCGCGATCCGCCCACGCCGCCGCCCGTGCGCTCGCGGAACTCGGCCTGCGCCGCGGCGAGCAGGTCGGGCTGGGTGGCGAGATCGACCAGCGTCAGCGCCATCGTCTTCGCCGCGACGAACATCCCCGGATCGACGGCCGCCGGCAGCCCGCCGAGCGCGTTGTAGGCCCAGTTCGGGTAGGCGTAGCCGGGCGAGGATGGACGCAGACGCGGGCGCGCGGCGAGCAGCCGCACAGTCGGCGCGTGCCAGCAGAACTCCACGTAGTCGTCGGCACTCAGGTGCTTCTGCCAGGACGGCAGGGCGGCGCGCAGCCTCGCCTCGTTCTCCTCGGGCGGCGTCAGCCGGGTGACGTCGGCGATGAACGGATCGGCCATCGGCTCAAGCCCGAGATTGCGCTGGATCGCGCGGCCGAACTCCAGCGCCTCCTCGCCGTAGCGCGGCGCGCCGACCGCCTGGAGGTTCTTCCAGGTCAGGTCGGTCATCACCGTGTTGGGCAGGCCGACGCGGGTCTTGGTCACCCAGCGCACGAAGGCGCGGCAGCCGGTGCTGGCCGCGGCGGCGCGCGCGTTGTTCGCGAGCACGCGCCAGATCTGCTCCTGGATGCCGAGCGAGGACGATCTCCATGCGTACTGGATCTGCGCGAAGCGCGGGGTGAGGTTGTCGGAGGTCGCGCCGCCGTCGCCGAGCACGAACTCGTTCAGCGTCCACGACCCGGCATGCGGGAACATCGCCTCCTTGGTGTACTTCGTGGTCGTGTACATCAGGCAGAGCGCGTCGAGCGCGCCGGGGCAGCGCGCCACCGCATGCGCACCCTCGATCGGCATCAGCGACGGATCGATCCAGGTCTCGGGCGCGGGCGCCTCGAAGGTGATCACGGCACTCCAGTAGGCGCCGAACTGCGTCTCGCCGGTGACGGTGTTCGATCCCCAGGGGTGCCAGACCACCGCCGCATCCAGCCCTTCGTAGTAGCCCTTGGCGGCGTGGATCGGCTTCGAGCCGCACACCTTCTCGGCCGGCTCGCCGAACAGCTTCAGCGTCCCCGTGATGCCGTGCTTCTGCATCGCCGCGCGCGCGCCGAGCATCGCCGCGAGCGAGGCGGTGCCGAGCACCGAGTGCGGATCGGTGTGGCCGGCGGTGTAGGGATGCAGCCCCTCGCGCGGTGCGCGATACGGCACCACCTGCTGCGAGTTGCCCGGCACCGCGTCGTACTCGCTGAACCCGGCGAGCACCGGGCTTCCCGCACCCCAGGTGGCGACGAAGGCGGTGGGCATGCCGCCGGAGCCGGCCTCCACCTCGAAGCCTTCGGCGCGCAGAAGCTCGACATAGTCGCGCGCGGAGCGGTACTCGCGCCAGGCCGGCTCGGCATGCGCCCAGATCCGCGCGTTGAACCGGGAAAGCCGCGCCTGGTTCACCGCGATCCAGTCGAGCGCGGTCGCGCGGGCGTCGTTGTGCTCGCTCATCGGGTCCTCTGTCTCGGTCGTGTCAGGCGCGGCGGACGTTCCAGAACGTCGCGAAGCCGTCGAGGATGCCGGTGAGGCTGGTGCGATACGCGGTCGGCTGCATGTACTGGCCGAGCGGGTAGTAGGGCACCTCGCGCAGCGCCTCGAGCTGGATCTCGCGGCAGATCGCCTTCTGCGCCGCCTCGTCGGGCGCGCGGAACCAGGCCTCGCGCAGCTCCTCGACGCGCGGCATGGTGGCCCAGCCGGCATAGCCCGCCTCGCCGTTGCCGCGCAGCGCGATGTGGCCGGCGGGGTTCAGCCAGTCCGTGCCGGCCCAGTTGGTCATGAAGGCGCTCCAGCCGCCCTCGGAGACGGGGCCCTTGCGGTTGCGCCGCTGCAGCATGGCGTTGAACTCGACCGCATAGACCTCGACGGTCATCCCTGCGCGCTTCAGCATGTCCTCGGCCACTGCGCCCTGCGACATCAGCGCCTGGGAGTTCGACGGCACCATCAGCAGCACCGTCTCGCCGTTGTAGCCGGCCGCGCGCAGATCGGCGCGCACCTTGGCGTAGTCGCGCGGGCCCTTGAACACCTCGAGCCCGTCCTCGGACGCCATCGGCGTGCCAGGACAGAAGAAGCCGAGCGGCACGTGGTAGAGATCGGGCTCGCCCGGGCCCATCAGCGCCTGCATGAAGGCGGTCTGATCGACCGCGCCGAGCAGGGCACGGCGGATCGCCGGGTTGTTGAACGGCGGCTGGATGTGGTTCACGCGCATCATCGCCACGAAGCCGGTGCGGTCGAGCACGCGCACCGTCACGCCGCGCGCGCGGCGCAGCATCGCCAGATGGTCGTGATAGGCGTATTCCTGCCAGTCCTGCTCGCCCGAGACGAGCGAGGCGGTGGCGGTCGAGGTATCCGGGATCACGTGCCACTCGACGCGGTCGAAATGCACCACCTTGGGCCCGGAGGTCCAGCCGAGCGGGCCGTCCTTGCGCGGCACGTAGCGCTCGAACTTGGCATAGACCTCGCGCGAGCCGGCCACGCGCTCGTCGGCCTTGAAGCGGAACGGTCCGCTGCCGACCAGTTCCGGCACCTGGGTGAACGGGTCGGTGGCGGCGAGCCGCTCCGGCATCATCGCGCAGACCGGCACCGAGGCCTTGCCGAGCGCGATCGGCAGCAGCGGGAAGGGGTGCTTCAGGCGGAAGCGGATGGTGCGGTCGTCGGGCGCGGAGAGCTCCTCCGTCGCCTCCATCAGCGTCGCGCCGAACGGGTCGCGCCGGGCCCAGCGGCGGATGCTGGCGACACAGTCGCGCGCCAGCACGCGCTCGCCGTCATGGAACCAGAGCCCCTCGCGCAGGCCGAGGGTCCAGAGCCGACCGTCGTTCTCGATCCGGTGCCCCTCCACCATCTGCGGCGTGGCCTGGAACGTGCTGTCCATGCCGTAGAGGGTATCGAACACCATGTAGCCGTGGTTGCGCGTGATGTAGGCGGTAGTGGTGACGGGATCGAGCGTCACCAGCGCCTGCTGCGGCGTGAAGCGGAGCGTCGTGGCGGACTGGGCGCGAATGGCGGACGGCGCCGCGAGGGTGGCTACACCCGCGCCCGTGGCGGCGATCAGGCTGCGACGTCGCATCATGTCGATCCTCCCTCGGGACAGGGTGCCGCGCCTGTCCGCGGCGCGGTGCCGTTGCTGCGTTCTGCGCCTGCGCGAACGGTGCGCGCGAAGGCGGGGCTTGGCAACCCGGGGTCGCGCGCTGCTACCCCACCCGATACCCCGCCGCCGGGTGCGTCCCGGCCACCCGCGCGCGGCCGAACAGCTTCTCGCGCAGCATACCCGGCCGGTAGGCGCGCTTCACCCGCCCGCGCCGCTGCAGCTCCGGAACCAGCAGCGCGGCGATCCGTTCGAACGTCTCGGGGAACACCACGGAAGAGAGGTTGAGCCCATCGACACCCGTCCGATCGACCCAGTCCTCGACGGCGTCCGCCACCTCGGTGGCCGAGCCGACCAGCACCGGCGCCACCCCGCCGATCGCGACGAACTCGGCGACCTCGCGCACGGTCCAGCGCCGAGACGGGTCGCCGCGCACGGTGACGTTCTCGAGTGCGGTGCGCATCGCCTCGCTCTCGATGTGGCGCACCTCCTGGTCGGGATCGAAGGCGCCGAAATCGAGCCCGGTCCAGCCCGACATCAGCACGAGCGCACCCTCGCCGCTCGCGTGGCGCCGGTACTCCGCCTCGAGCGCGCGCGCCTCTGCCCCGGTCTCGGCGACGATCACGGTGAGCGCGCTGAACACCTTGAGATCCTCGGCCGCGCGGCCCGCCGCCACCGCCGCCTCGCGCAGCGCGGCGACGCGCGGGGCGATCACCGCGACGGAGGGGCCGGAGACGAACACGCACTCGGCATGGCGCCCGGCGAAGGCGCGGCCGGCGCGCGAGGTGCCGGCCTGGTAGAGCAGCGGCGTGCGCTGCGGCGAGGGCTCGCAGAGATGGATCCCCTCGGCGCGGAAATGCGGCCCGTCGTGGCGGATCGCGTGCACCCGCGCGGGGTCGGCGAACACGCCGCGCGCGCGGTCGCGCAGCACCGCGCCGTCCTCCCAGCTCCCTTCCCAGAACTTGTAGGCGAGCGCCATGAAGTCCTCGGCCAGGTCGTAGCGTTCGTCATGCGCCGCCATCTCGGCACCCATCGCGCGCGCGGCACTGGCGAGATAGCCGGTGACGATGTTCCAGCCGATCCGCCCCTCGGTCAGGTGGTCGAGCGTCGAGAAGCGGCGCGCGAGCAGATAGGGCTTCTCCCAGCTCAGGTTCGCGGTCACGCCGAAGCCGAGATGGCGCGTCACATGCGCCATCGCCGGGACGAGCAGCAGCGGGTCGTTGATCGGCAGCTGCACGGCATGGCGCAGCGCCCCGTCCTTCCCGCCGCGATGGACGTCATAGACGCCCAGCACGTCGGCCAGGAACAGCCCGTCGAACATCCCCCGTTCGAGCATCGCGGCGAGTCCGGTCCAGGTGGCGAGCCGGCGGTACTCGGTGCTGCGGTCGCGCGGATGGGTCCAGAGTCCCGGCGAGACATGGCCCACCGTGTTCATCGAGAAGGCGTTCAGCAGGATCTCGCGCGGCATCCCCGGACGATGGCGGAACATGCGCGGCGATGCAAAGCCGGGCCGGGCGACCCGCGCCCCGCCCCGAGGTTGTCCCGCGCGGGGCGCTATGGCAGGAAGTCGCCCACCATGACGTCCCTCGCGCCGCCGCCGGCGCGGGCTTCCCTCGCGCGATGAGGTGCCGTTCGTGCGCAAGCCGCTGAAGAAGGCTGTCCTGCCCGTCGCCGGGCTCGGCACGCGCTTCCTGCCCGCCACCAAGGTGCTGGCCAAGGAGATGCTGCCGGTGGTGGACAAGCCGCTGATCCAGTACGCGATCGAGGAGGCGCGTGCGGCCGGGATCGAGCAGTTCTGCCTGGTCACCGGCCGCGGCAAGACCGCGCTGGTGGAACATTTCGACCTCGCCTACGAGCTCGAGCACACGCTGAAGGAGCGCGCCAAGACCGATGCGCTCGACCTGCTGCGGAGCACGGCGATGGCACCCGGGTCGCTGATGAGCGTGCGCCAGCAGGTGCCGCTCGGCCTCGGCCACGCGATCTGGTGCGCGCGCGCCTTCGTCGGCGACGATCCCTTCGCGATCCTGCTGCCCGACGACCTGGTGCTGGCGGACGTGTCGTGGGTGAAGCAGCTCGCGGAGGTGTACGCCGAGACCGGCGGCAACGTGGTGGCGGTGGAGGAGGTGCCGCGCGAACACACCAACCGCTACGGCATTCTCAAGACCGGCAAGGACGACGGGCGCGTCGCCGAGGTGCTCGGCCTGGTCGAGAAGCCGAAGCCCGAGGAGGCGCCGTCCACGCTCTCGATCATCGGCCGCTACGTGCTGATGCCCGAGGTGATCGCCGAGATCGCCCGCTTCGAGAAGGGCGCGGGCGGCGAGATCCAGCTCACCGATGCGATGGCGCGGCTGATCGGGCGGCAGCCCTTCCACGGGCTGCGCTGCCAGGGCCGGCGCTTCGACTGCGGCGACAAGGCGGGCTTCCTCGAGGCGCAGATCGCGTTCGCGCTGAAGCGCCCCGATCTCGCCGGGAAGGTGCGCGCCTTCCTCGCGCGCTACGTCTGACCTCACCGCGGGAACCCTGACCCATGCATATCGCGATGATCGGCGCGGGCTATGTCGGCCTCGTCTCCGGCGCCTGCTTCGCCGAGTTCGGCATCGATGTGAGCGTGGTGGACAAGGACCCCGCGAAGATCGAGGCGCTGAGGACGGGGAGGATCCCGATCTTCGAGCCCGGGCTCGAGGATCTCGTGACGAGCAACGTCTCCGACGGGCGGCTCCATTTCACTACCGACACGGCCGAGGCGGTGAACAGGGCGGATGCGGCGTTCATCGCGGTCGGCACGCCTTCGCGCCGGGGCGACGGCCATGCCGACCTGACCTACGTGTTCGCGGCGGTGCGCGAGGTCTGCGCCGCGGTCACCGGCCCCACCGTGCTGGTGACGAAATCGACGGTGCCGGTCGGCACCGGCCGCAAGGTCGCGGCGCTGGCCAGGGAGGTGCGGCCCGAGCTCGACATCGCCGTCGCCTCCAACCCCGAGTTCCTGCGCGAAGGGAGCGCGATCGGCGACTTCATGCGTCCCGACCGCGTGGTGATCGGCACCGACAGCGAGCGCGCCCAGGCCGTGCTGCGGCGGCTCTACCGGCCGCTCTACCTGATCGAGACGCCGATCGTCTTCACCGGACTCGAGACGGCCGAGCTGATCAAATACGCCGCCAACGCCTTCCTCG